>NZ_JBEKCZ010000001.1:0-95068 GCF_050014615.1 Bradyrhizobium sp.
CGCCTGGTTCTGTTCGCGGAGCTGCTTGGACTGAGCCTGGATATCCGAGAGCTCATCGGCGTGACCGACCGCCGCAAAGGCGAACACGGCCACCGTAGATAAAAGAATCTTTTTCACGTAAATCCCCCGAGTAAAGGCGCGACACGAATTATTCGCGAACCTGCCATCATGATGAGACCTCGAATGAGGTCCCCCTAGACGACCGATCCTGCATCAACGCCCCCACAAAACATGTCACTCCCGTGCAACAGGAATTCTCGAAGCCGACAAAAATTTCTAAAATGATTTTTAGAATAAAAAAAAATTTATTAAAAAAAATTTTATCCAACTTCGCACACTGAACCGATCGCATAGTTGAAGGACAGAGACATTGTGAAACCGGCTCGCTGATGCAGCCTTCAAATGCCTCTGTCTCTCTTATTCAATCATCCAATCGCTCGATCACGCATCAGAACTGGTAGCGCAGACCAACGCCCGGATCCCACGCAGACACCTTGTTGTAGGTGTTGTACGTCGCGGCAACAGCAGGGTTGGTCGCGGTGAGGATGAAGCCGTTGGCGATACCACCGGTCTTTTGCGAGTACATCACACCCGCGTAGAGATCGAACTGCCGCGCGAAGCGCCAGTCGATAACGAACGAGCCCGCATCCAGCGCACCGCTACACGCGGAAGAGATGGAAGTGGTGCAGGTTCCGGTCGGGTTCGTGGAGTTCACGAAGCTGTTCTGCCGTTCGCCGTAATAAGCACCGACGATATCGAGGGTCGGCGTAATCGCATATTTCACGCCAGCCCAGAAGATCTGCAGGTCCTTATCGGTGGTGTAGTTGGTGTTGTTGACGTTGCTGAGATTGTAGCCGCCCTCGACAAACGCGCCGGCAGTCAGCGGGTTATTCGGGTTGGCGTATTGGATATACTCATAGCCACCATAGAGCTTCCACGGCCCGATGGTGTATTTGGCGGCGACCTGAACGTAGGTGTTGTCGGAGATGGTTCCGGACAAACAGCCGAGCGAACAGCTGACCCCGGCAGTACCGGTATTGATCGCCGTGACCTGCGCTGCTGTCAGAGTGGTTCCGACGGCGTTGGCATCGAAGGTTTTGCCGCCGACGACGTCCGCGGAGAAGCCCATATAGTCGATGCCGATATTGCCCTGGAAGATGTTGCCGGTGGCGCTGTTGCCACCGTTCCTGGCCTGCGCTTCAGCCGCCAACCGAACCGGCCCGACATTCAAGCGGTATTCGAATGAGTTGTCGAGAATGCGGTCTTCGGTATCGCCGCCACCGCCGGTCGCACCCTCATAGGTGATGATCGAAAAGGCGTTCGAACCGGAGATCGGGTCATAGTTGACGACCAGATCCGAGGTCAGCGCGCTCTGGCGGCCCATGGTGAACGTACCGTAGGTCGGCGAACTGATACCGAAATACGCCGCGTTGTTGAACATCTGACCGGCCTTGGACGAATCGCCGTAGGAATTCGCACCCGGCAGCGCGCCCGCGGCGCCCAATCCGTTGTTCTGCGCAATGGATCCGGGACCGTTGGCATTCATGCCGCTCGCCGGGTTGAACAGGGTCTGCAAGTTGAAGATAGCGTACAGACCGTCCGCGACTTCCTGCTTGCCCCTCAAACCGATGAACGAGGTGCTCATCTGGTTGGGGCCGGCGCCGAAATACGCACCGTTCGAGGTCTTCTGGACCGAATAGTCCAGCGGACCGCCCGCCAAGGCGTTCAACGGCGCGCCGTGGTTCTGATAGCTCACACCCATGTCGATGTCGCCGTACAGACAGACGCCATGCCAGCACAGGTCATTATTCGCAGGAGCAGGAGCCTTGACGGCGGCCTTGTAGGGCAGGTCGGCAGCCATCGCATCGCCCGGATTGATGCGCGGCGCTGCGGTCTGCGCCTGTGTCGCGGGCGACTGCGCTTCAAGCTTCTGCTGGCGCTTCTCGAGATCCGCGAGACGCTTGGTCAGCGCCTGGTTCTGTTCGCGGAGCTGTTTGGACTGAGCCTGGATATCCGAGAGCTCATCGGCGTGACCTACCGCGGCGAACGCCAACACGGCCACTGAAGATAAGAAAATCCTTTTCACTTAAGTCCCCCCAAAAAGGCGCGACACCAATCGTTCGCGAACCTGCCATCATGATGAAAACCTCGGATGAGGCCCCCAAGACGACTCATCCTGCATCAGCGCGCTGAGAAAATATGTCACCAGCGCGCAACAGGGAATCTGGAAGCCGACAAAGTTCGATAAATACGGATTTACAAATTAAACTTTTTGTTATGACAAAAAATTTAAGGAATAAAACGAACAACACCGCGACCGAGCACGAATTTAAAAAAATCCTTCATCTGTTGCCAAAGACACTGATGTCAAAGACAGAGACATTTCGAAATCGCGTCACCGATGCGAGCCGTAAATGCCTCTGTCCTTGATTGTCTCTGTCGCTAGATCAAAACATCAGAACTGGTAGCGCAGTCCGACACCTGGATCGAACGCGGATGCCTTGTTGCCAGTCGCTCCCGGCAATCCGTTCGCCAGGGCGAAGCCGTTGGCGAGACCGTTCTGCACCTGCGACCACATCACGCCGGCATAGGCATCGAAGTGTCTCGCAAAGCGCCAATCGGCGACAAAGGAAACCGCATCGAGCGATCCACTGCAGCCCGCGGAGACAACAGTGTTGCACGTCCCTGTTGGGTTGCTGCCGTTCCCGATGATGAAGCTGTTCTGGTTCTCGTGGTAGTAGGCGGCTGTCAGGTCAAGGTCGGCCCTGACCGAATATCTCGCGCCAACCCACACCGTCTGCAGGATTTTGTCGGTGGTGAAGTTGGTGTTGTTAGGATTGCTGACGTTGTATCCGCCCGCGAGGAAGGCACCGGGCAGCAACGGGTTACTCGGGTTGGCGAAATCGATACGCTCATAGCCGGCAAAGAACTTGAACGCCCCGATGGTGTATTTGGCACCGACCTGGAAGAGGGTGTTGTCGGAGACGGTGCCGGCCACACAGCCCAGGGAACAGCCGAAGGTCGCGGTAGACAACGCCGTTACTTGCGCAGCACTCAGAGGCGCCGCGGAAACGGCGTCGTAGATTTTGCCGCCGTTGAAATCCATCGAGAAGCCCATATAGTCGAAGCCGATATCGCCTTCGAAGGCATTTCCGGTGCCGCTATTGCCGCCATTGCGAAGCTGGGTTTCCACGGCAAGGCGAACGGGGCCAACGTTCAAGCGATATTCGAACGAGTTGTCGTAGACACGATCCTCGGTATCTCCGCCGCCGCCGTTTGCCCCCTGATAGGTGAGCACCGACCAGGCGTTCGAACCGCCCAGGGCATCATAGTTGGTGACGAGGTCCGAGCTCAGCGTGCTTTGGCGGCCCATGGTGAGCGTGCCGTATGTCGGCGAACTGATACCGAAATAAGCCGCGTTGTTGAACATCTGGCCGGCCTTGGAAGAATCGCTGTACGCGTTCTGCTGGGTCAGGCTCAATCCGTTGTTCTGGAAAACGGACCCTACCCCGTTGGAACTCGTGCCACTCGCGGGGTCAAACAATGCCTGCAGGTTGAACACGGCGTACAGATTGTCCGCAATCTCCTGCTTGCCCCTCAGGGCGATAACCGACGTGCTGAGCTGGTTGGGGCCAGCACCGAAATACGAACCGTTGGAGTTCTTCGACACCAGATAGTCCAGCGGTCCGACGGCCATGGGGCTCAACGGGGCGCCATGGTTCTGATAATTCAGACCCATGTCGATATTGCCGTACAGACAAACGCCGTGCCAGCACAGGTCGTCGTTCACCGGGGCGGGAGCCTTAAGCGCCGCCTTGTAGGGCAGATCGGCAGCCATCGCATCGGCCGGATTGATGTGCGGCTGCGCAGCTTGCGCTTGCGGCTGCTCAAGCTTTTGCTGGCGCTTCTCGAGATCCGCGAGGCGCTTCGTCATCGCCTGGTTCTGTTCACGAAGCTGTTTGGCCTGAGCCTGGATATCCGAGAGCTCGTCGGCATGGCCCGCCGCCGCGAAGGCAAAGACAGCCACTGAAGATAGAAGAATCCTTCTCACGTAAGTTCCCCAAAAAAACGCGGCACACACAATCCGCGAACCAAGTTACGGAGCCTTCGGACGAGGACCCCTTCGGCGTTCTTCTGCGGCAGCGCACGCGCAAATTCTGTGGCCAGCTCGCCACAGCAACCAGGAAGCCGACAAAAATTGCCGCTGCAAACGCACACGTGAAAGCGGCGCTGCATGAGGTCGCTACGATGTGAACCTCCTTGAAAGAAACTTCGTAGGCCTGTCATAAAACCGTCAGTCGAGATGATCCCGACCTGTTGAATCACACCTTGCCGAGCTGCTTCAAAAGCAGCATGCTGATTAACAAAAATATGACCGCGGGATTTCTCGTCCCCGGCGGCAGGGGAGGCGACCATGAAAGAACAAAGAGAAGACCAAAGAAAAGAACAAGCAAAAGACCAAGGCTTCGACCGGCGCGACTTTCTCAAGACCGCCATTGTCGGCGGCGCTGCCGCGGCAGGCGGGACCGCAGGGATCACAACACCTGAAACCGCGCAGGCCCAGCAACCGGCAGCGCCCGCCGCGGCGGCCGGATACGCCTTTCTCAATCTCGATGAGGCGGCTTTCGTCGAGGCCCTGGTCGATCACATGGTCCCTGCCGACGAGATCAGCCCGAAGGGCACCGATCTCGGCGTCAACATTTATATCGACCGCGCCCTGGCCGGCGCCTGGGGCAAGGGCGAGCGGCTGTACATGCAAGGACCCTGGAAACTCGGCGCCCCGAGCCAGGGCTACCAGCTGCCGCTGACTCCGGCGCAGCTCTATCGTGCCGGCATTGAGGCCACCAATACGCATTGCCGCAAGGCCTACGGCAGGACATTCGACCGCATCGAGGAGGCGCAGCGCCAGGAGGTACTGATCGGCCTCTCCACCGGCAAGATCACCTTCGACAGCGGACTGCCGGTGCGGGTGTTCTGGACCACGCTGTACCAGACCGTGATCGAAGGCATGTATTCCGACCCGATCTATGGCGGCAATCGCAACAAGGCGGGATGGGCGATCATCGGCTTTCCCGGCGTCATCGCGGTGCATCGCGATGACGTGGAGAAATATCGCGGCAAACCGTTTCCGAACAAGCCCGTCGGCATCGCGGACATGAGCTGAGGGGGACACGTCATGGCCACAAAACTCAAGGAAGTCGACGTCGTCATCGTCGGGCTGGGCTGGACCGGCGGCATTCTGGCCAAGGAACTGACCGAGGCCGGCCTGAAAGTGGTCGCGCTCGAGCGCGGCGCGCAACGCACCAGCGAGAACGATTATTCGCTGCCCAATATCCGCGACGAGCTGCGCTATGTCGTGCGCCACGATCTGATGCAGAACACCGCGCGCGACACCATCACGGTACGCAACAATCCGCAGCAGCCATCGCTGCCGATGCGCCGGCTCGGCTCTTTCCTGCCCGGCGAGGTGGTCGGCGGCTCCGGCGTCCACTGGAGCGGTCACACCTGGCGCTGGACCGACATGGAATTCAAGATCCGCTCCAACTATGAAGAGCGCTACGGCAAGAAATCCGTCCCCGACGACATGACGATCCAGGACTGGGGCATCAGCTACGCCGAACTCGAGCCCTACTACGACAAGTTCGAATATACCGCCGCGGTCTCCGGCAAGGCCGGCAATCTCGGCGGCCAGATCCAGGCCGGCGGCAATCCGTTCGAGGCGCCGCGCGCCCGCGACTATCCGCTGCCGCCGCTGACGCCGATCCTGGCCAGCGAGATGTTCACCAACGCGGCGCGCGATTCCGGCTATCATCCGTTTCCGCGGCCGTCGGCGAACGCCTCGCAGCCCTATACCAATCCGGACGGTTCGAAATTCGGCGGCTGCCAGTATTGCGGCTATTGCCAGCGCTTCGGCTGCGAAGCCAACGCCAAGGGCAGCCCGCATATGACGGTGATCCCGATCGCGATGCGCAATCCGAATTTCGAGCTGCGCACCAATTCCTGGGTCACCAAAGTGCTCAAGGCCTCCGACGGCAAGCGCGTCACCGGCGTCACCTATACCAACGTGCTCAACGGCGAGGAATTCGAACAGCCGGCCACCATCGTGCTGCTGTGCGCCTATGCGATCAACAATGTGCACCTGATGCTGCTGTCGGGCATCGGCACGCCCTACGACCCGGTCGCGCAGAAGGGCGTGATCGGCAAGAATTACTGCTATCAGACCGGCGCCGGCGCGACATTGTTCTTCGAAGGAAAGTACTTCAACCCGTTCATGAACGCCGGCGGCTCCAATGCCACCATCGACGACTTCAACAGCAACTGGGCGTTCGACCGCGCACCGCATGATTTCGTCGGTGGCTATGTCGTCGCCGGCGGCTTCAACACCCCGCTGCCGATCGGCTACCGGCCGGTGCCGTCAGGCACGCCGCAATGGGGCAGCGACTGGAAGCGAGCGACCGCGAAATGGTACCAGACCGCGATGGTGATCAATGCCAGCGGCAGCGTGATGGCCAACCGCTACAATTGCTACGACCTCGACCCGACCTACCGCAACGCGTTCGGCCAGCCGCTGATGCGCATGACGTTCGACTACAAGGACAACGAACATAAAATGGGCGGCCATGCCGCCCAGACCATCAACACCATCGCCAAGTCGATGAATCCCACCAGGCTCAACCCCGCGTCCGCGCGAACCGATCCCTGGACCGTGGTGCCCTATCAAAGCACGCACAATACCGGCGGCACCATCATGGGCACCAATCCGCGCGACAGCGCCCTCAACAAATATCTGCAGAGCTGGGATTGTCACAATCTGTTCGTGATCGGCGCCAACGTCTTCCCGCACAATTCGGCCTACAACCCGACCGGACCGGTGGGCGCGCTGGCTTATTGGACCGCGGACGCGATCAAGAACCGTTACCTGAAAAACCCCGGTCCGCTGGTGCAGGCATGATCGGCAGGGTGCGCGCGGCGCAGTTATTGGTGACGGCGGTGCTGGTCACGACGTTGCTGCCGGTCGGCATAGCTCGCGCCGCCGACGGCGACCCGGTACGCGGTGAAGCGCGCTTCCAGGAATGCGCCGCCTGCCACAAGCTCGAGGCCGGCGCCAACGAAGTCGGACCAAGCCTGCATGGTCTCTTCATGCGCAAGGCCGGTGAACTCGCCGATTTCCGCTATTCGCCGGCGATGAAGCGCAGTGGGATCGTCTGGACGCCGGAGACACTCGAGAAATACATCGCCGATCCGCAAGCCACGGTGCCGGCCAACCGCATGCCCTATGCCGGCATGGCCAACGCCAGCGACCGCGCCGATCTCATCGCCTATCTGTCGAAGGCATCGAAGTAGACAATTGGTTGCAGCGCCCCGGCCGCGGGGCCTATGCTGGCGATGAACCTAAGAAAAGATTTTCTGGACGATACCGGAAAGGAACAAGACGTGAGCGTTGACCAATATAGAGACGGCCGCAGCGGCGTGCCCGCCATTTTCACCGCGCTGTTCAGTAACGCGACCGTCGATCCGATCCTCGCTCCCTACGGGCTTTTTGTGTTGCGCGTGGCGGTCGGATTTGACTGGATTGTGCACGCCTTCCTCAAGACCTCGCGCGGCATGGAAACCCATGCGGCGCTGCTGGCGAAGAATGGCATCACGCCGCTATTGGCATGGCCGACCTTCAGCCTTGAAGTGATCGGCGGCGTCGCCATCCTGCTCGGATGGTACACCCGCCAATGGGCCGCGTTCCTGCTGGTGTTTCTGGCCGTCGTGGTCTGGATCAAGTGGCCGGTGGGCTGGGGTTACTCCAACACCGGCGGCGGCTGGGAATACCCGTTGTTCTGGCTGGTTGCCCAGGCCGCATTGGTGCTCGCCGGCAGCGGCGCCTTTTCGCTGCAGTCGACGCTCGGCCCATCAAAGCTCTGACGCGCGCGGCGACAATTGGCCGGCGCCGCGATTGCTATTCGGCCGGCTTGTCGTTGACGTTGACAACAGTGCATTTGGCAGAGCTGCCTGACACGCAATAGCCCAGGGCAATTTGGCGCGCCTCCTCGACGGTGCGGCGGCCGGTGGCCCATCCGAAACGCGAGTTGCCGGCGGCCGCAAAGGCCTTGTTGGGTCCGCTATCGAGATAGGTTTTGAACGCGGCGCGGCCGTTTGGGCTCAGGCTGGCCGGCGGGTTTGGCACCGGAATTTCCATCAGATGGTCGCGGAACACGAGATTGTTCGACGCCAGAAACCGGTCGACGATCGGCGACCAGACCGGGACGCCATTGGCGGCGCTGAAGAGCTGGTGCCCATCGCTCCCGAATGGCGGCGCCTTGATGTAGGTGAGATTGCCGCCCGCCGCCGAAAATGCGCCGGTCAGTCGCGGCACCAGAAGCGGGCCGAAGAAGTGATCGTTTTGCGCGGACACCCACAGCAAGGGCAGCCGTGATGTCCTGCCATATTCGGCGAACGCCGAAACAAGCTGCTTCTCGCCGCATACCGCATCGGGGCCGCTCGATCCCCTTCCAGGCGCAAAGCTGATCGCGGCGGCGAGGCCAGGCGGCGGGTCGGCGGTCAGCGCCACGGTGGCGAAGGCCCCGGCCGAATGACCGACACTGATCCACTTGCCCTTGCCGACATAGGGTTCGGCCATCATGAATTTGGCGACGGCGGCGATATCGCTCGCCCCGGCCCGCCCGGCGGTTGCGTAATCCGGATTGGAACAAGGGCCATAGCTTTCGGCCCATTCACCGCCGGAGCGACCATAGCCGCGGCGCAGGAAAGCGACCGCGACCCAGCCGCGCCGCGCGAACGCGACCGCCTGCGCCCATAGGCCAAAGGGCGTCATGGTGGGACGATCATCCGCGCTTCGCGGGGAGCCGTGGTTAAGCACCACCAGCGGATGAGGCAGCCGGTCGTCCGGGCGAACCACCATCGCTTCCAGCACGACGGACGCAGCACCACCTGATCCGGAGACCGGAATGTTCAGCGCGTCCAGACGAATATCCTCGGCGCGCCCTGGCGTGGCCGAAACCATTGCAGCGACCGCCACAAGCAAGGCCGTCGCGAAATATCTGAGGTGTTTGTTCCGAATCACGCAATCCCGCCAGTCCGCTCACAGCCCATCTGTAGCGATCGGCCGACTGGAGGCAATCCTTGCCGGGATCAGGCGGCGTGCGCAGGCTGCAGCTGATTGACGATCATCCGCTGCAGGGTTTCGATCGACTGGAAATTCTCGGGCGTTATTTCGGATTGCGGAATCGTGAAATCGAATTCGGCTTCGACACCGAGCATCAGGTTGACCATGTCCATCGAGGTCAGCCCGACATCCACCAGCCGCGATTGCGGATCGACTTCAGCGACAATCGCGTTCTGTTCGAGGATGGCCTTGACCAGCGCAAGGACCCGGTCCTGAACATCGGCTTCAAAGGCTTTCATCTCTGACCTTCCACCTGTCGCCGTCCGATCGGACGCTGCGGAACTGATCCCAGATTTATAACCCCACTGGGCCTGAAAGACAGTGGCTCTGGTTTGACGCAACTTGTCATTTTGCTCTTAACGCTAACGCGCGGTTGCGCAAAGATTGATGGGCAGCGAGAAATCGATGGGTATCAAAATACGCCTGATTAACCGTCAAGGTTGAAATGAATGTCATTTACCCTGAATTTCGTCGACGCATTTGAATTAAATCCTTAGCCTTGAGGCACGATCGGATGCTGTTGCGCGATCGATGCGAAAATCGGGCGCCATGCTTGCGCGGACGTTTCGCACCGACAAACCCCGGAGGTTATATCGGTCATGAACGTGCAGGAACTCAAGTCACGTACCGCCGCGCGCAGATCCGGCGAACACGCCTTTGTCGACAGAAGTTCTTTCCTCCAGCGCACGACCATCGTCGCGGCCGCAGCCACCGCTGAAGCCGAGGACGTCGATCGCCAGGCACGTTTCCCGCAGGGCGCGATCGATGCCGCCCGCGCGCAGAGACTGCTGGGAATCCAGATTCCGCTGGCATTCGGCGGCGACGGCGCGTCGATGTCGGACGTTACCGACATGTGCTACACGCTCGGCCGCGCCTGCGCTTCCACGGCCATGATATTCGCGATGCATCAGACAAAAATCGCCTGCCTGGTCCGGCACGGAACCGGCAGCGACTGGCACGAAACGCTGATGCGCCGGGTCGCGGCCGAACAATTGCTGCTGGCCTCGTCGACGACCGAAGGACAGAACGGCGGCAACGTCCGCTCGAGTTCCGCCGCCGTCGAGCGCAACGGAACGGATATCTCGCTGGTGCGCAACGCGACGGTGATTTCCTACGGCGCGCAGGCCGACGGCGTCATCACGATCGCCCGCCGCGCCGACGATGCCGCCGCATCCGACCAGGTGCTGGTGGCCTTCACCAGGGATAATTACACGCTCGAACGCAGTCTCGAATGGGAGACGCTGGGCATGCGCGGCACCTGCAGCGCGGGATTCGAACTGAAGGCAACAGGTTCGGCCGAGCAGGTGTTCCCGGAAGCCTACGACAAAATCCATGCGCAGACGATGACCCCGGTGGCCCATCTATGCTGGGCTTCGGCCTGGGCCGGAATTGCCGCCGCGGCCGTCGAGCGCGCTCAAGCGTTCATCCGCAAGGCCGCGCGCGGCGCTGGTGGCCAGATGCCTCCTGGTGCCGCGCACTTTACCGCGGCCAAGATGACGCTCGCCAAGCTGCGCGCCATGATTACTGCGAATCTCGACACCTACATGGCCCACGAGCACGACGAGCGCGCGCTCTCGTCGCTCGACTTCCAGTCACAGATCAACCTGCTCAAGGTGGAAGCTTCCGAACTCGCGGTCGAAACCGTGATGAGCGCGATGCGGGCCTGCGGCCTGTCGGGATATCGCAACGACGGCGATTTCAGCGTCGGTCGGCATCTGCGCGACGTGTTGTCCGCGCCGTTGATGATCAACAACGACCGCATCCTCGCCAACATCTCAACCGCCAGCCTGATGAGCGGCGTGCCCGCCGGTCTTCGCGACTAACGTAATGGTCCTTCGATACAGACATAAGAGGCCTGAACATGAATGTAGTCATCCGGACGACCACCTCCGAGACCACACCGCAACCGGCCGATCCGCTGGATTATCTCGCCAGCGCCCTGTTCCACCCCATGGGCACCGATGGCGTCTACGCCAGGACGGCGCTCTATGAAGGCATGATCGAGCGGCTCGCCGCCCTGATCACGCGGCATCGCGAGCCTGACACCGAGGTGATGCGCTTCCCGCCGGTCATGAACCGCGGCCAGCTCGAGAAATCCGGCTATCTCAAGAGCTTCCCCAATCTGCTTGGTTGCGTTTGCGGCCTGCATGGCACGGAACGTGAGATCAACTCCGCCGTCAGCCGCTTCGACGCCGGCGGTGACTGGACCACATCGCTTTCGCCGGCCGATCTCGTGCTCTCGCCGGCGGCCTGTTATCCGGTCTATCCGATTGCCGCGAGCCGCGGCCCGCTGCCGTCAGGCGGCCTGCGATTTGACGTCGCGGCCGACTGCTTTCGCCGCGAACCATCGCGCCACCTCGACCGGCTGCAGTCATTCCGGATGCGCGAATATGTCTGCATCGGCAGCCCGGACGATGTCTCCAATTTCCGCGAGCGCTGGATGGTGCGGGCCCAGGCCATCGCACGCGATCTCGGCCTGACCTTCAGGGTCGATTATGCCAGCGATCCGTTTTTTGGCCGCGTCGGCCAGATGAAGGCGGTCAGCCAGAAGCAGCAGGAGCTGAAATTCGAGCTTCTGATCCCGCTGCGTTCGGAAGAACAGCCGACGGCCTGCATGAGCTTCAATTATCACCGCGACCATTTCGGCACCACCTGGGACATCAAGGACGTGAACGGCGAGGCGGCCCATACCGGCTGCGTGGCGTTCGGAATGGACCGGCTTGCGGTGGCGATGTTCCATACCCACGGCATCGACCTCGCCAAGTGGCCGGTCGGTGTGCGGGAGACGATCGGCCTGTAACAACAGGGAATTCGTGCTGTACGGCCACAGATCAGGCGTGGGCAAAGTCCCAGTATAGTTTGCGCGCCCGGCCATAGAACGGCCCGGGCTGCAGACTGCGATCGTCGATCCGGATCACCGGCGCGACCTTGGCGAAATTGCCGCTGGAGAAGATTTCGTCGGCGCGCAGAAAATCAGCATAGGTCAGGATGGTCTCGACCACCGTGACGCCGTCGGCGCGCAACAGACCCATCACGCGCTGCCGCGTGATACCGTTCAGGAAGGTTCCATTAGGCGCCGGCGTATAAACCACGCCATCCCGCGCCATGAATACATTGGCATTGCCGAATTCCGCGACATTGCCGAGCATGTCGAGCATCAGGCAATTGTTGAAGCCGCGTGCCTGCGCTTCGATCAGCGCGCGCGAATTGTTGGGGTAGAGACAGGCGGCCTTGCAGTCCACCGGGGCGCTTTCCATCGTCGGCCGGCGGAACGGCGACAAGGTGATCGCCGAGCCCGACGCCGGCGGCATCGGCGCCACGTGGATGCACAGACACCAGTTGGTGGTTTCGGGATCGAACAACACGCCGCCGCCGCTGCCACTCTGGGCCCAATACATCGGCCGAATGTACAGTTCCGCATTGGCGTCGAAGCGGGCAATTCCCTCGCGGGCGAGCCCCAGCCATGTTGCGGTATCGACCACCGGCTTCAGCTTGAAATTGATCGCGGACTGATTGACCCTCGCACAATGGCGGTCGAGATCGGGCGCCACCCCCTCGAACGCGCGCGCGCCGTCGAACACCGTCGATGCCAGCCAGGCCGCATGCGTGCGCGGACCCATGATCGGCACATTGCCTTCATGCCAGTCACCTTCAAAGAAGGTCAGGGTTTGCGAATAGCTGACGGGTTTTACGATCGGGGCCATGGTTGTCATCCACGCGGCAGCGCAAGGTAGCGCCACTATTGTCCGAATTTCCTAAGGATTCCCTCTCTGAGGATTCCCTCCCTAAGGATTCCCTTGCCATGGCGGCGCCAGCGATGGATCCACAATTGACCGACGACGATAAGCCACTACTTTTCCCTTAACCGGAGGCGGCTATGCCCCTTGATCCCGCGGCGCAGCGTTTCCTTGCGATGATGGCGGCGGCCGCATCGGAGGGTCGGTCGCCTTCTACGCTCGGTGAACGCCGTCAGGCGTTTGCGAAAATGATGCGGCTCGCCCGCGCCGACGTGGCGGCGGTGACCGGGGTCGACGGCGTCATGCCGGGACCCGCGGGCGATCTTCCATACCGGCTCTATGCGCCTGCCGATGACGTAACCGAACTTCTGCCGGGCTTCGTGTACTTCCACGGCGGCGGCATGGTCGGCGGCAGTATCGAGAGCCACGATCTTGTCGCCGCCGCGCTGGCGCAGGTGACGGGCTGCCGGCTGGTTTCCGTGGGCTATCGCCTGGCTCCCGAGCACAGATATCCCGCCGCGGTCGAGGATGCGATCGCGGCGACCAAATGGGTTTCCGAACAGGCGCGCTGGCTCGGTATCGATGCGCAGAGGCTGGTGGTCGGCGGCGATTCCGCCGGCGCGACGCTCGCGGCCATCATTTGCCAGGAGGCGCTGCGCAGCGGCGGCCCGGCGATAGCGGCGCAATGCCTGATATGTCCCGTGCTCGATTTCGAAGAGACTTCCCCCTCGCGCGCGGAATTCGCCGAAAACCATCTGCTCGACAGCGCCACGCTGGAGGCGGACCTCGCGCTTTATCTGCCGGAAGGGGTGGAGCGTGGCGATCCCAGAGTTTCGCCGCTGCGCGCCGTGAAATTCGCCGGGCTACCTGCCGCCATTATCCATACCGCCGAGTTCGACCCGATGCGCGACGAGGGCAACGCCTATGCGGCAAAACTGGTCGCGGCGGGGGTTGCCGTCGAACACACCTGTCACGACGGGATGATCCATAACTTCCAGGCCATGGGCGCCATCCTTCCGCAGGGGCGTCTGGTCCTTCACCAGATCGGCGAACAGGTCAGGCGCGCGGTCGGCTGACCGGCACCGCCGAGGGCCCGACCAACGCATTTCGACTACCGGCAAAAGCTCGGTCGAAGGCGCGAACATGGTTACCCGACGATAACAAATTCATTCAAATTTTAATCAATACGCTGACCTCCATTAGGGTTATTTCGTCAATGTTGGCGCGAATTATTGCCCGCTTGACCTCTGCCCTCTAACAAGGGCACGGGCGAAAAAACGCATCCCGAAATGCGTACGCGGAGGTGGAAGATGCGCAACGAAACGATTGCAATTCACGCCGGCTACGATCCCGATCCGACGACCAAGTCCGTCGCCGTTCCGATTTACCAGACCGTGGCTTACGCCTTCGACAGCGCCGATCACGGCGCCGCTCTGTTCAACCTCGAAGCGGAAGGCTACCGCTACAGCCGGATCGCCAACCCGACCACGGCGGTTCTCGAGAAGCGCGTCGCCGAGCTCGAAGGCGGCGTCGGCGCACTCGCAGTCGCCACCGGACAGGCGGCGCTGCATTTCGCCCTGGTCAATCTCGCCGACACCGGCGGCAACATCGTCTCCGTTCCCCAACTCTACGGCACCACACACACTTTGCTCGCGCATGTGCTGCCGCGCCAGGGTATCACCACCCGCTTTGCCGACAGCGACAAGGCCGATGCGATCGAGAAGCTGGTGGACGAGAACACCAAGGCGATTTTTTCCGAGACCATCGGCAATCCCGCCGGCAATGTCTGTGACATCGAGGCGCTGGCCAAGGTCGCGCATCGCCACGGCGTCCCGCTGGTCGTCGACAATACCGTCGCCACTCCGATCCTGCTGAAGCCGTTTGACTATGGCGCCGACATCGCCGTCCATTCGCTGACGAAATTTCTCGGCGGCCACGGCACCACGCTCGGCGGCGCGATCGTGGACAGCGGACGCTTTCCTTGGGCGGAGCAACCGCGCCGCTTCCCGGCCTTCAACGAACCGGACGAATCGTATCACGGGCTGGTCTACACGAAGCAATTCGGCGCCAGCGCCTACATTCAGCGCGCGCGCAGCGTCTACCAGCGCACCATGGGATCGGTGCTGTCGCCGTTCAACGCCTTCCTGCTGTTGCAAGGTATCGAAACCGTAGCACTTCGCATCGAACGGCATGTCGAGAACGCCCGCAAGGTCGCGGAATTCCTGCGCGCCGACCCGCGCGTCGACTGGGTCAATTATGCCGGATTTTCCGACAGCCCCTATTACGAACTGGTCCAGAAATATCTGGATGGCCACGCCTCATCCCTGTTCACCTTCGGCATCAAGGGCGGTCTCGAGGCTGGCAAGACATTCTACGACTCACTGAAGCTGATCACGCGGCTGGTCAATATCGGCGACGCCAAGTCGCTCGCCTGCCATCCCGCGTCGACCACGCACCGGCAGATGTCGGCCGAGCAGCAGCGCATGGCCGGGGTATTGCCGGAAACCATCCGGCTGTCGATCGGCATCGAACACTCCTCCGACATCATCGAGGATATCGACCAGGCGCTCGCGCAAGCCTGCGCGAGGCATCCGCGGCTTGAAGCCGCAGAATAAGGCGACCGAGCCAGGCATGACCCTTCTGCACGATAGGCGCCGATTGATCGTCAGCCCGGCGCTGGCGCCTGCGCAGATGCGCGAGACCGACCGACTCGATCGCGGTCAGGAAGCTACCGATGGCGTGCTCACGATCGGGCTCATCAACAACATGCCGGACTCCGCGCTGCAGACGACGGAACGGCAGTTTATGCGGCTTCTGACCGCCGCCGCCGGCAGCAATCTAATCCGCTTCCACTGTTTTTCGCTGCCATCCGTGAACCGGTCGCAGCCGGCGAAGTCGCGGACCGATCAAAAATATACCGACATTGCCGATCTCGACCGCCTGCACATCGATGGATTGATCGTCACCGGTGCCGAACCAAACGCAGCCTCGCTTCCGGAAGAACCGTTCTGGCAGGACCTCACCGCGATCGTCGACTGGGCGAAGACCAACACCCGCTCAACCATCTGGTCGTGTCTTGCTGCCCATGCCGCGGTCCTGCATCTGGACGGCATCGAGCGACAGCGGCTTGATACAAAATGTTCCGGGGTCTACGAGTGTTTTGGGGTTGCCGACCATTGGCTGACGGCAGGTCTGCCTTCGCCGTTCCGGGTTTCGCACTCGCGTTTCAATGAGCTGCGCGCGGACGATCTGGCGGCGCGGGATTATCAGGTGCTGACGCTTTCGCCGCAAGGCGGCGTCGATATCTTCGCCAAGCAACTGCGCAGCCAGTTCATCTTCTTTCAGGGACACCCTGAATATGACCCGCTGTCGCTGGAGCGGGAGTATCTGCGCGATATCTCCCGCTTTCTGGCAGGCGAGCGCAACGGCTACCCTGCCCTCCCCGCGGATTATTTCGATACCGAGACCGAGCAGAGGCTCGCGGCTTTCGAGCGGCGCGCGCGCGTCGAACGCCGGCCGGGGCTGAGCAGCGAGTTGCCCGACCGCACGGTTCGGCAGGACGCCGCGACCGCTGCCGCGGCGACGGCGATTCTGCGTAACTGGCTCAACTATCTTTCCGACGGTGCGCACGCGGCGCCACCGCACCCCAACCTTTGACCTGGTGAAAGTGGCATCATGCGCCCGGATTGGTCTGCATTAAGGGCGCGTGTCAGCAACCGCCTGGCCCGGCATTTCTGCATCGCGCCGTTCCGGCTGCAAAACAAAGCCCCGATGGTCAGCTTCACCTTCGACGATACCCCGAAGAGCGCGGCCACCGTCGGGGTCCCGATCCTCGATGCGTATCATGCGCGGGCGACCTTCTATGTCGCGGGTGGGCTGGTCGATAAGCCGTCGAGCCATTGGGCCGGAATCAGTGCCGACGAGATTGTGGAGCTTCACAGCCAGGGCCACGAAATCGCCTGCCACACCTTCTCGCACACCCGAACCACCGACCTCGATGCGGCGGCGCTGGCGGCCGAGATCGAGGATAACCGTCGCTATCTGCTGGCGCTCGACCCCTCCATCCGGATCGAGAATTTCGCCTATCCCTATGGTCTCGGATCGGTGTGGCGCAAAGCCCAGCTCGGGAAAATCTTCCATTCCTCGCGTGGCATTATACCCGGGGTCAACAGCGGGGTCGCGGATCTGCAGTTTCTGCGCGCCACCCCGTTGATCGATCGCGATATCGATCGCGATGGCGTCGATCGCGCCTTTGACGAAGCCGTCGCCACGAACGGCTGGCTCATTTTCTACAGCCATGACGTGGCCACCGAGCCAAGTCCCTACGGCTGCTCGCCGGCGCTGCTGCGGCATGCGCTGGAAGCGGCAGCGCGCCTGAATGTCCAGATCCTGAGCGTGGCGGACGCGTTGCGGTCGGCAGGCGCATGAACGCCGCCGGGGCCGGCGCATAAGCACCATTTTACTTCGCGTTGGACGTGCAGGACGGCCCGAATCAGGAATAGAGCTGTTAGGATCGCGATCCGGGGTCTTGGCCTTGGAGATTGATCCTCATCAGCTTCTGTTCGGGCAAACTAAACCGCATGTCTGTTCCTGCCACCGCCCCGGCTTCCAGGCGTTCCCAAGACATCGTCCCCGACGCGCTTTCCGTGCTGAATTCCGTGTTCGGCCTGCCCGGCTTTCGCGGCGCGCAGGAAGAGATCATTGGGCATGTCGTCGGTGGCGGCAATTGCCTGGTGCTGATGCCGACCGGCGGCGGCAAGTCGCTGTGCTATCAATTGCCGTCCCTGTTGCGCGAAGGCTGCGGCATCGTCGTCTCGCCGCTGATCGCGCTGATGCGCGACCAGGTCGCGGGGTTGCTTGAGTCCGGCGTCAAGGCGGCGGTGCTGAACTCTACGCTATCCCCGGACGAAGCCTCCGCGGTCGAGGCGCGGCTTTTGGCCGGTGATCTTGATCTGCTTTATATTGCGCCCGAACGCCTGCTGACGCCGCGCTGCCTCGCTTTGCTCGGCCGGGCGCGGATCGCCCTGTTTGCGATCGACGAGGCGCATTGTGTATCGCAATGGGGGCATGATTTTCGTCCGGAATATATCGGCCTGTCGGTGATATCGGAGCGTTTTCCGGATGTGCCGCGCATCGCGCTCACGGCCACCGCCGACGACCTCACGCGCCGGGAGATCATCGATCGGCTCGGACTCGCCGATGCGCCGAGTTTTGTGGCGAGTTTCGATCGCCCGAATATCCGATATGAGATCGTCGACAAGCAGAACGCGCCGGCGCAGCTCAAGGCCTTCATCAGCGAGCGCCACGCCGGCGACGCCGGCATCGTCTATTGCCTGTCGCGCGCCAAGGTCGAAGACACAGCCGCCGCGCTGACCAAGGCCGGTATCGAGGCGCTGCCCTATCACGCCGGTCTCGACGCCAACATCCGGGCGCGCAATCAGGATCGCTTCCTCAACGAGGACGGTGTCGTGATCGTCGCCACCATCGCGTTCGGCATGGGCATCGATAAACCCGATGTGCGCTTCGTGGCGCATCTCGACTTGCCGAAAAGCATCGAGGCCTATTATCAGGAGACCGGCCGCGCCGGCCGCGACGGCAAGCCGTCCAGCGCCTGGATGGCCTATGGCCTGTCGGATATCGTGCAGCAGCGGCGCATGATCGATGAATCCAGCGGCGCCGAAGCGTTCAAGCGGGTGTCGATCGGCAAGCTGGAGGCGCTGGTCGGCCTCGCCGAAACCACCAACTGCCGGCGCACCCGGCTGCTCGGATATTTCGGTGAAAACCTTGCGATCGCCAGATGCGGCAATTGCGACAACTGCCTGTCGCCGCCGCAGCTGCGCGATGGCAAAGTCATCGCACAGAAGCTGTTGTCCTGCGCCTATCGCACCGGGCAACGTTTCGGCGCCATGCACTTAATCGACGTGCTGATCGGCCGCCTGACCGATCGCGTCAAGCAATTCGGTCACGACAGGATTTCCGTGTTCGGCATCGGCGCCGAGCTCAACGAAAAGCAATGGCGTGGCGCGATCCGCCAGCTGGTGGCGATGGGCCATCTGCAACCCGACGCCGAGGCCTTTGGCGCGCTGAAGCTGACGGAGACCGCGCGCGGCGTATTGAAGGGCGAAACTGAAGTGATGCTGCGCGAGCCAACCGCCGGCTCCCATCGCCCCAGCCGGACCAAATCGAGGCGCGGCGATATTGCTTCGGTAACGGCCGGACAAGGTAAAGCCGGCGATCCCACTTTGATCGGGTCCCTCAGGGCGTGGCGGTCCGAGGTGGCGCGCCAGCGCGGTGTGCCGGCCTATGTCGTGCTGCATGACTCAACGATCGACGGCATCGCGGCGTCGCGCCCGACCACCCCGGGGCAGCTCCGCAACATCCCGGGGATCGGCGACAAAAAGCTCGAGCATTACGGCGACGAGCTGATCGCCTTGGTGAAAGCCAGCCGCGCCTAGGCGAAGGCAACGCCTTCGCCGGTGACGATCGAAATGCCCACCAATGAGCCAATCGGCCAGCGCGCCATGGTTTCATGTCCACCGGACCTCACCAGCAGCCGATCGCGCAAGGAGTCGCTGCACTCGATATGGGTATCGACATAGCCGCCCTGATACACATGCGCGGCGATGGTCCCGCTGGTCGCGCAAGGCTGCGTGGCTTCCGTCAACACAAGGTGTTCGGGGCGCACGAACAGATCGACCGCCGCGGACGCCGCGACATCTTTTAAAGGCTCGCGCGGTACCTTGACCCGCGCGATCCCGACGGCGATGACGGCCAATGTGCCGTCGATACTGTCCAGCCGGCCGCGCAGCACGTTGCTGTCGCCGACAAACGACGCGACAAAGCGGTCGCAGGGCTGGCGGTAGATTTGCTCCGGGGTTCCGAGCTGGCGAATGCGCCCCTCGGACATCACCGCGACGCGGTCGGACAGGCTCAGAGCCTCGCTTTGATCGTGGGTCACGAAGATCGTCGTCACATTCAGCTTGCGCTGGATTTCCCGCAACTCCACCTGCATCGATGCCCGCAGATTCTTGTCGAGCGCGGAAAAGGGTTCATCGAGCAGCAGAACGGTCGGATTGATGACCAGCGCCCGCGCCAGCGCGACGCGCTGCTGCTGTCCGCCGGACAGCTGACGCGGCGTGCGGTCTTCAAATCCCGTGAGCCGGACCAGCGCCAGCACCGCTTCGACACGGCGGTCTCTCTCCTGCCTGGAAACGCCGCGAACCTTCAGGCCATAGGCGACATTGCCGGCAACGTTCATGTGCGGGAACAGCGCATAGTTTTGAAACATCATGCCGATCTCTCGCTGGTAGGTCGGCACGTCATTCATGCGCTCGCCAGCGATCAGGATTTCTCCGCTGTCGGGACCGAGAAATCCGGCT
Source organism: Bradyrhizobium sp. (assembly GCF_050014615.1). Classification (GTDB taxonomy): domain Bacteria; phylum Pseudomonadota; class Alphaproteobacteria; order Rhizobiales; family Xanthobacteraceae; genus Bradyrhizobium. Next base: position 20,292 of record NZ_JBEKCZ010000001.1, read on the forward strand.
GCCAGATTGAGCAGCGTTGTCTTGCCGCAGCCCGACGGGCCGAGCAGGGTCATGAACTCGCCCTGCCTGATCGACACCGACACGCCGTCGAGCGCGGTGGTCTCGCCGAAACGCTTGGTCACGGCATCGAACCGGACCGCGCCCTCCGCATGGGGGGCGATCGATCCGTGCGGCGCCTTTGCACCTCTGTCAGCGGCTTTGTTCAATGTTCAGCACCTTGCCGAGACCGAGATACGCATTGGCGAAAACAATCAGCGCGGCGGTCGCCGCGATGTACATCACGGAGAGTGCGGCCATCGAGGGATCGGCGAACTCCCTGACATAATTATACATCGCGACCGGCAAGGTCTGCGTCCGTTGCGCGGTGACAAACAGAGAGGCCGTGAACTCGTTGAACGACAACATCGCGGCGAACAGCCAGCCGCTGACCAGGCCGGGGACCAGCAGCGGCAGCGTGATGGTCACCAAGACCCGCAGCGGCGACGCCCCCAGGCTGGCGGCGGCGCGCTCATAGCTTTGATCCAGATTGCGCAGGGAAACATAGACGCTGCGCAGCACGAAGGGGAGCACCAGCACCACGTGGCAGGCGATCACCACCGCATAGCTGCGATTCCAGCCGATCTGCGCCGCCAGGATCAGAAAGCCAAGCCCCACCGTGAAGTGCGGGATCACCAGCGGCGACAACAACACGGCCTCGAGCGTCTTCTTGAAGCGAAATCGGTAGCGGTGCAGCGCAAAGGCGAACATAGCTCCGATCACCAGCGCGATCGTCGAGCTCCATGCCGTGACAATCAGGCCGTTGCGAAAGCCGTCGCGAAAATCCTGATAGGCGATGGCTTTGGCGAACCAGCGCCAGGACCACGCCTGCGGCGGAAACGACAGGATCGCCTTGTCGTTAAATGCCGCGATGGTCACGACCACGGCCGGCAGCACCAGGAAGCCGAGGATCAGCACAACGGCGAGCTTTCCGATGAGGCCGAGCAGGCGCTGATAGGTCGAGCGCGGCATGTCAGTGCGGTCCGATATTTTCGAGCGGGCGCGCCACCAGCCGCAGCGCGCTCAAGACCACGATCGTGAGCGCCAGGCCGGCCACGCACAGGCTGGCCGCGAACGGGAAATTGAAACTGGAGAAACCGAGCTGATACACCAGGTTAGAAATCATGTTGACCCGTCCACCCCCGATCAGCTGCGGCGTGGCGAACGCGCTGAAGGTCCACGCAAAGGCCGTGGTGACGCCGGCCACAACGCCCGGCATCGACAATGGCAGCGTCACCGTCAGGAACACACGAATGGGACCAGCGCCAAGGCTCTCGGCGGCGCGTTGGTAGTCCCGGTCGATATGCGACAGGCCCGCCGCCAGCATGATCACCATGACCGGCATTGTCACATGGACCAGCGCCACGACCACGCCGAAGGTGGTGAACATGAACTGGATCGGCTGCCGGATGATCCCGACATTGAGCAGAACAGAATTGATGAAGCCGTTGTTGCCCAGCACGATGATCCAGGAATAGGTGCGCACCACCTCGCCCAGAAACAGCGGCGTGACGACGATCACGAGAAGAATGGATTTGATGACCGCGCTCTGCGTGCGAACCAAAGCATAGGCCAGGGGATAGCCGACGATCAGCGTGGAGACCGCGGTCAGGAAACATATCACCACGGTGTCGAAAAACACCCGTGCATAAAGCGGCTTTAGCAAATCCGTGAAGTTCGCCAACGTAAAGCCGCCGGGATCGAGCGAGCCGGGAACATAAGCGCGCAGGCTGAATTGCAGCACGGCCGCCAACGCCAGGAGGAAGCCGAAGGCGCACAGCACCGCAGGCGCCGTGAAGGTACGGAGAAAGGGTTGCGGGTTCACGGACTGGGCGGAACTGATGGCATGATCAATTCTGGCATGATCAATTCATGATGTTCTCGGCAAACCACTTGCGCCACTCGGCGGTTTTCTCGGCACGCAATTTGGCATCGATGTTGATCTGCTGCTTCCATTGCGCCGCCGTGGTGAAGACGCCGGGAAGCTTGGCTATTTCTGGATCGATTTTGGCATTGAGCACCGCCGGGCTGCCCTTCTTCAGCTTGGCAATCTCGGCCTGAATCTCCGGATCGTAGAGCGTGTTGATGAACTTGTAGGCGAGGTCGGCCTTCTTCGAACCTTTCATGATGGCCACGGTGTCGACGCCGAGAACCGCGCCTTCTTTCGGTATCGCCAGCGTAATCGGCACGCCCTGTCCGATCATGTAATAGGCATTCATCGACAGCACGATCTGCACCGGCGTTTCACCGCTGGCGAGCAACTGCTGGCTGTTGGCATCGTTGGTATAGAACGCCTTGAAATTGGGTTTCAATGCCTTGAGTTTGTCCTGTCCCTTTTCCCAATGCGCGGCGTCGCTGCCCGAGAGAATCGCCGCGACGGCGATGATATGGCTGGGATCGAAATCCGGTCCCGCGATCTTGCCCTTCAATTCGGGTTTCCACAAATCGTTCCAGCTCTCGAACTTCACGTCACCGAGCAAATCGGCGCGATAGCCGATGGTGTAGACGTAGGCCCAGGCACCGAGGTGGAAAGGACTTATGCGGGCTTCATCGGCGAGGTTTTTGGCGTTTGGAATCTTTGCAAGATCAAGTTCTTCAAACAGCCCGTCATTGGCGTAAAGCCAGCCGACATGGGACGTGGTGAACGTAATGTCGCTTTCGGGATTGCCCTTGGCGAGCTTTTCCTTATTCAACCGGTCGATGGTGCCGCCGGTGATAAACTCGACCGGGACGCCGGTCTCAGCCGTAAATTTCTTCGCGACGGTTTCTGCGACCAGATCGCGCCAGCTGCCGCCCCAGATGCTGATGACCAGTTTATCCTGCGCCTGCGCGGGCAAGGCAATAGCAAGCGAAGAAATCGCAAGCGCAACGATCGCGAGCCAAAAACGTTTCATGTTGGGTCCCCTGTCCGCACTATCCGCTGCTATCCGATCCCGCACCACGCCGTCTCAATATCCTGCACCATCGGTGTCGGATCGACAACAGCACCGATCTTTCCTACATTCGCGGCCGTCATGCCCGAGCGCAGAACTTAAACGCCGTCGGAACAGGATGAAGCGGCGGCAAGCCGCTCACCCCTGAAGTCGCTCACCCCTAAAGGAGAACATTGATGGTGGCGCCGGGTAAGCAATCCGCAACTCCGCATCGGCCGTCCGAGATCCTCAATACTCTGAAACGTCTCGGCTTTGGTGTTGCAATTGCTGTGCCGGACAGCTGGCTCGGCGAGATTCTGGTACGCATCGAGCAGGAACCGGCCATCAAGTTGGTGCGGGCGACGCATGAGGAGGAGGCCCTGGCGATTGCGTGCGGCACCCGGCTGGGCGGCTTGCGCACGGCGATGTTTGTGCAGAATGCGGGATTGCTGAGCATGGGTGCCGGCATGGTCTCGCTGGCCCAGCGTTATCAGTTTCCACTGTTGATGCTGGTCTCATATCGCGGGACCATTGAAGATCCCGTGTTCTATCACGCCCCCAAGGGACGGGTGACGGAACCGGTCCTCAAAGGCATCGGCCTTGCTTATGCGCTGGCCGATCGAAACCGGCCGATAGGTCCCCAGGTCGAACGCGCCGCAACCTATGCCGAGGAAGCCTCGTGTCCGTTCGCGCTGCTGTTGTCGCAGGAGGATGTTCAATGGTGAACGCCATCAGGCCAAGCAGGGCCGACTACTATCAGGTACTCGCGGACAAGCTGCCCAAGGACGCGCTGGTGGTGACGGCGCTCGGCAATGCATCCTATTTGTGGGCGGCGATGCATCACCGGCCCGAGAATTTCTACTTTGAGGACGCGATGGGACTGGCGCTTCCGCTGGCGCTCGGTCTGGCGATCGCGCAACCGGCGCGGCCGGTTGTCGTGGTCGAGGGCGACGGAGCCGTCCTGATGCATATGGGAGCCCTGGTCACCGTCGGAGCGATGGCGCCCGGCAACCTGACCGTGCTGCTGATCCAGAACGGCGTTCACGCCGCTTCCGGCGGACAGGCCCTGACCAATGCCAGCCTCGACCTCGCCGCGCTGGCGCGCGCGGCCGGCATCGACCGCGCGCAGAATGTCACGACGCCAGAGGCTTTCGCTGCGGCGATGGGCGCTCCCGCCGAAGCCGCCGGCGCCCGTTGTCTGGTGCTCTCGACCAAGCCGGATCCCGACGTCGTTCGGCCCCCGATTGCGTTCGATCCGGTTTTGACCAAACACCGCTTCATGTCCGCCATCGGAGCGCCGCGCTATGTACCGACCATGTTTGGCGGTGGACGGCTCCAGCACGATTAGCGTGGGCCGCCCTTTTCGTGCCCGCGATGAAACCTCGCAACTACATCGGCGGGATCACGCCGTCCTTGCCGAAGAGAACAGCGCCGCCGTTCAGGGCGCCATCCGGCTGACGTTGGGTCGGCACGAACACGATCGCACCGGGTTTGATCTCTTCCCTGGTCGCCGGGACAATCGTAACGACCGGGACATTGGCGGGAATGTCGATTTTCTTTTCGCCACCCTTATAGGTGACGGTCACGGTTTGACCTTCGATGCCCTTGACGGCATTGGCGACCGTCGCATTTGTCATCATGCTCGATGAGCCGAGGTCCCAGGGATAGTGACCTTCGCCGGTCCCGCGCATTTTATCGGGGAACACCACGACTTCCAGCGATCGCAAGGTCGAATCGGGTTGCGTCACCGTCGCGGTGCCGATGAACGTGCCTTCCTTGATATCCGCCATCGAGGACTTCACCACGGCCAGCGCGGCAAAATTCTCGGCCAGATTGACGGTGATGTCTTTGCCGTCCTTGGCGTGAACCACGAGTGTGGTCCCCTCGAGGCTCACGACGGCGCCGCGCACGCGGACGGGGGTGCCATCGGCAAAGGCGGATGCGGAGACAAGCGCCATCGGAATGAGGGCCGTGGCAAAAGCGAGCGCCAGACGTCCATAATTGTATGAAAGCCTCATGATAGCTCCTCCTGTGTTCTGTTGCGGCCGCTGCTGCGGCCTTGCTGTTGGTGTTGAATCGGAACACCGGGGTGTCCGGACTATTCCGCGACGGCCCCATTTTCGGAGCCACGGCCGGTCCGCGTCAGGAAAACGCGTCAAAAAAACTCGGAACCGAACAGGCTCCCGACCACACGCGCGTCATTTTTGCCGCGCGGCCGCGATTTCCTTTTGATACCCGCCCAGCACGCGTGCCCTGTATTCGCCCGGCGCCTCGTCGAACCAGCGATGTGAGGCGCGAAAGAAAGTGCTCTGATCCGCATAGCCCAGCAGATAGGCGATTTCGGCCAGCGTGACGCGCCGGTCGGCCAAATGGTGTTGCGCCAATTCGCGGCGGGTGTCGTCCACGAGTTCGGTAAAGGACGTGCCTTCGGCGGCAAGCCGGCGCTGGAAAGTATGGTCGCTCAGGTTCAGCTCAGTGGCGATCGTCGAACGCAGCGGGTTACCATCCTGCAAATGTCGCGCAATGGCTTCCCGGGCGCGATGCGTCGTATCGGCCTTTTCCAGCTTTTGCAGCGCCAGGCCGGCGATGCGGTCATGCAGATCCGCCAGTTGTGGAATCGCGGTGGGCAGCTTGCTGGCGAGATCTTCTTTGGAAATCAGAATGCCGCTGAATTTTGCGTCGAAATGCAGCGGGCAGTTGAACGCTTCATTATAGACCGCGAGCGATATCGGCACCGCATGAACGAAACAGGCGGCTAGCGGCTTCAAAGGCCGGCCCAGCATCCAGCGGCACAGGGTCAGCAAGGTCAGGATCGCGTAGTCGTAGCGTTGACGCGGAACGGGACGTTCGCCGCCGTAGAGTTCGAACTTGACCCTGCGGCCACCGGTACCTGGTTCCAGCGTGATGGTAACGGCATCACTGACCAGGCACAGATAACGGATCAGGCGCGTGAGCCCGGTCAAAAGGTCGGGGCTCGACATCATGGCATAGCCGACGATCCCGTATTGATCCGGCCGGGGCACGTGCGGATTGGATAATCCGATGTCGGGATTGCCGGACCTTTCCGCGGCTTGCGCCCAGAGACGGCTGGCGTCCTCCGTCGGCCAGCGATAATCGGGATCGTCGAGATGTTTGATCGATAGCCCCAATTCCGCGAACATCGCGGGCGCATCCAGTCCTGCTGTCGTCAACGTATTGGCGACCCCGCGCATCCATGCGGAGGAAGTACTTCGATGCTTCATAGACCCCTTGGCCTCCCACGGTCAGTTATTTGGCACTCTAGGGTCAATGCTGGCAATCCGTGAAGCGCCTAGAACGTTTATGCGCGATCACGGTGGACGGGCAGAGATGCTGCCAACGTTGACGAGCGAATCCTTTGGAGCGGAATCGATGTCGAAGACCATCATGTTGGTGCATGGAGCGTGGGTCACCACGGATTGTTGGGCGAGCTTTCGCTCCTTTTTCGAGGCCAAAGGGCATCGTGTCGTCGTCCCGCCGTGGCCATATCTTGACAAGCCCGTCGACGAATTACGTCGAAGCCCCGATCCGCGTCTCGCCGGGATGACCATCAAGGCATTGGTCGACCATTTTGAAGCACAGATTCGAATGCTGCCGGAGCCGCCGGTTTTGATCGGGCATTCCTTTGGAGGCTTGATCGTCCAGATGCTGCTCGATCGCGGCCTGGGGTCCGCAGGGGTGGCGATCGACGCCGGTCCGCCGCGGGGCGTGCTGCCAAGCCTCACCGCTATCGGTGCCGCGCTTCCTGTTCTCACGATGTGGCGGGGTTGGAATCGCATCGCGTCGATGTCGTTCCGGAGTTTTTCGACAACGTTTGCCAATACGCTGCCGCCCGATGAGCAGCGCAAGGCCTATGACCGGCATATCGTGCCGGCGCCCGGCCGCATCTATTTCCAGGCCGCCCTCGGCATCGGAAATGCCGTCGATTTCAGCAATACGAAACGCCCGCCACTTCTGCTGATTGCCGCCAGCGAGGATCGCACATGCACGCCGTCGATGGTCAAGGCCATGTACCGAAAACATTCCCGCGCCCCGAGCAGGACCGATATCAAGGAGTTTCCTGGCCGCAGTCACTGGCTGATCGCCGAGCCCGGCTGGGAAGAGGTCGCGGATGGTGCACTCACCTGGATCGAGGCCAACGTAAAAACGCGGGCTTCGTTGGAAAGTACGGCCCAACTCTAGCAGTTTCGCAACCACGCCAGGAATTCGTTCGGCCAATACTAGGCCGTCTCCGCAACGAAACGTTCAACCAGAAAATCGATGAACAGTCGTACCTTGACCGCCAGATGTCGCGTGGGGGGATAGATCGCGTAAAGCGCCAAAGGCGGCGCGCGGTAGTCCTCAAGCACCGCCCGCAGCGTTCCCTTTTTGAGGGCATCTCCTGCGATGAACATCGGGATAAGGGCCACGCCGCGTCCCTTGACAGCCGCGTCGCGCAGCACTTCCGCATTGTTGGCGCACAGCGTCCATTCCGGCTGGATCCAATGCTCGCCATCCTTGCCGATGAGCTTCCACTGATTACCGGTGAGCAGGAAGCCGTAGGTCAGCAGGGCATGGCTGCGCAAGTCACCGGGATGCTTTGGCACGCCATGTTGAGCGAGGTAGGACGGCGACGCGCAGATCGCGCGATTGATCGCCACGATCTTGCGCGCGATCAGGCTGGAGGATTCGAGATCGGCGATGCGCAGGGTGACGTCGTAGCCGCCCTGCACGGGATCGACCTGCTCGTCGCTGAGAACGAGCTGAATCTTCAGTTCGGGATAGAGCGCCATGAAATCGGCGAGCGCCGGCCCAAGCTGCAACGTGCCGAACGACATCGGCGCGTTGACACGCAACAGCCCGCGCGGTGTCGCCTGCAACTGCGCGACGGCGTGATCCGCCGCATCGAGTTCGGCGAGAATTCCAAGCGCTCGCTCGAAATAGGCCTGGCCGTTTTCGTTCGGACTGGCGTGCCGCGTGGTGCGGTTCAGAAGCTGGACGCCAAGATCCTGCTCGAGGTCGCTGACGTATTTCGAAATCGCCGAGCGCGACAAGCGGAGTTGCCGGCCGGCTTCCGAGAAGCTGCCGAGTTCAACGACTTTGACGAAAGCGCGAAGGCTGGTGAGCTTGTCCATGATTGTCTTCAAATCATAGACAGTAATGTCATGGAATTCCAGATTGTCTTTGACTTCGGCCTGCCCAATTGTCCCGGCAACGGGAGGCGGGCAGCCTCCGATCCAGGAGAAACACCATGTCAGGCATCCATCATGTCACCGCCATCGCCGGCAACGCCTTGCGAAACTACGACTTTTATACCCGCTCGCTGGGACTGCGGTTCGTCAAGAAGACGGTCAATTTCGACGATCCCGGCACCTATCATTTCTATTACGGCGACGAGACCGGGCATCCCGGAACCATCCTTACCTTTTTCCCGTGGGAAGGCGCGGCACCCGGCCGCGGCGGCGTCGGACAGACCCAGCAGACCGCGTTCCGCGTGCCGGCCCGTTCACTCGGCTACTGGACCCATCGATTTATCGAAAAGGGCATCGCCCATGAGGCGCTGGAGAAGCGTTTCGGCGAAGCCGTGCTGCCGTTTACCGATCCCGACGGCATGAGCCTCGCACTGGTCGGGGTTCCCGGCGCCGAGAACGAGGCCGGCTGGAGTAACGGTGACGTGCCGGCGGAGCACGCGATCCGCGGATTTCACGGTGTGACGGTGTTGCTGGAGAGCGCCGCAAAAACCAGCGCGATCCTCACCGACGTGTTCGGTTTTGCGGAAACCGGCCGCGAGGGCTCGACCATCCGTTATCGCGCCCCCGGCGATGCGGTCGGCGCGATTGTCGACATCTATGAAGCAAAGGGCTTTCTGCCCGGCCGTCAGGGCCGCGGCTCGGTGCATCACATTGCATTTCGCGCCACTGACGATGCGGCGCAAAGCGAGATGGCGCGCAGACTGGTGCAGGACCATGGCATGCATCCGACCGAGCAAAAGGACCGTAACTATTTCCGCTCGGTGTATTTCCGCGAGCCTGGCGGCATCCTGTTCGAGATCGCGACCGACATTCCCGGCTTCGCGGTGGACGAGCCGGTCGCTTCGCTCGGCCAGGCACTGAAACTGCCGGCGTTCCTCGAGCCGCATCGCAAGGATATCGCGGCCGTATTGCCGGCACTGGATGAAAAGGTGGCGTGATGGCGAGCAATCTCTCCTTGATCCATCGCTTTGAGCCCGCGACGCGCTCCGGCGTCGCGCCTTTGTTGCTGCTGCACGGCACCGGCGGCGATGAAAACGACCTGCTGCCGCTCGGGCGGATGATCAGCCCGGGCGCCGCACTTCTCTCGGTGCGTGGCCAGGTGCTGGAGCACGGCATGCCGCGCTTCTTCCGCCGCCTCGCGGAAGGCGTGTTCGACGAGGCGGACGTGAACCGTCGCGCGAACGAGCTCGCGGACTTCGTCGAGGCTGCGCGCGAGGCCTACGGCATCGCAGCACCGCTCGTGCTCGGCTATTCCAACGGGGCCAATATCGCCGCTGCGATGCTCCTGCTGCGTCCCCGGACGCTGCGGGGTGGCATCCTGTTGCGTGCGATGGTGCCGCTGGCGCAACCGCCTGAGGCCGACCTGTCGGGCCGATCGTTGTTGCTGGTCTCCGGCCAGCATGATCCGATCATCCCGCCGGCCAACGGCGAGCAGCTGGCCGCGATGCTGACCAAAGCCGGCGCGGATGTCACCCGCCGGGTGCTGCCGGTCGGACATCAACTGTCGCAAGCCGACATCGGCCTCGCGCGCGAATGGCTCACGCGGGTGGAAGCCACCGCCGATATCACGTCAGCCTGATGAGGGAACGCCATGAGCGAACGACGGGTGTTCGGTGACGCCGTGGCGCACAGTCTTGGACTGCATGATGCGCCGATGCTGGCGACACGGACGCTGCGCGCGTCCAGCGTGGCAGTGACGCGCATTTCCTGCGGGCCGAAGCAGATCGGCATGACGCCGCAGATCCCGCCGGAAGACAGCTTCATCGTCGCGCAATATCTGACGCGGCTGCCATATCATGAATTGTGGAGCGGCGGCCGGCCGGTGCTCACGCAGGGTTACGCCACCGGTGCGATGCGGATCGTCAACCTGACCGGCGAATTCTCAGCGCGGATCACCCATCCCCACGAAGCGCTGACCTTCCACATCCCGCGCGCCGCGCTCGACGAACTCGCCGACGACGCCGGCCGCCCGCGGTTGGCCCACCTGGCCTGCACGCCGGGGATCGTCGATCCGGTACTGGTCCATCTCGCCGCAGCCCTGCTTCCGGCGTTCGAACAACCGGAGCAGGCCAATCCGCTGTTCGTGGACTACGTCATGCTGGCGGTCTGCAGCTATCTCGCCGGCAAGTACGGCGATGGCGCACCACCGGTCGCAGCAAAAAAGGGCGGCCTGACGAGCGCGCAATTGCGCCGCGCCAGGGAAATCCTGGTCGCCAACAGCAGCGGGCATATCCTGCTCGCCGACGTGGCGCGGGCTTGCGGGCTGTCGCGCCAATACTTCACCAAGGCTTTCAAGGCGACCACCGGGCTCGCGCCGCACCGCTGGCTGCAGCAGCATCGGATCGACCATGCCAAGCAACTCCTGGGCAAGACCTCGTTGCCGATCGCCGATATCGCGATCCGCTGCGGCTTTGCGGACCAGAGCCACCTCACGCGGGTGTTCACGACATTGGTCGGTCTTCCCCCCGCGGCATGGCGGCGGCAGCGCGATTGAGCACAGACGCGCAGACCTTGATCTTCTCTGCGATCTCAGCTTCGATGGTTGCGCGGCGCGGTGCCTGCGTGGGATAGGCCGTCCGTGAGAGACCAGCAACGAGACAGCAACACCATCGCCGACGGGCTGGGACTTCACCCGCCGCGGACCTTGCTGGTCAAATCGCCCACGTCGCAGATCGAGATTTCACGAATTGACTGCGGTCCCGCGACGGTCGGCATGACATCCGTGATCCCGGCGACCGAGGCGTTCGCGCTCGGCGTCTACCAAACCGACATTCCCTATCACGAGATCTGGCGGCGCGGTCATTCGGTGATCCGGCAGGGATATGCCGCGCAGTCGATGCAGCTCGCCGACCTCGCCGACGAGTATGCCGCCAAGATCTGCGGCACACATGAGGTGGTCACCTTCTTCATTCCCTATGCCGCACTTGACGATGTCGCCGATGACTCACGTCGACGCCGGGTCCGCGGCCTCGCCTGCGACCCCGGCCACACTGACCCCGTGGTCGCACATCTGGTGGCCTCGCTGCTGCCGGCGCTCGAACAGCCGCATCAGGCAAGCGCACTTTTTCTCGAATACGTCACGCTGGCGCTGTGCCTCCATCTGCTGCAGACATACGGAGCGCTATCGCCTATCCGGGTCCATGGCGGCCTCAAGCCCTTGCATCTGAAACGTGCCAAGGATCTGATCGCCGCCAACCTTGGGGACGATCTGTCGCTTGCGCAGGTCGCCGCGCAATGCGACCTGTCGCGCGAGCATTTCAGCCGGGCTTTCAAGGTCAGCACCGGCCTCACGCCGCATCAATGGCGCCAGCTCTGCCGCATCGATGCAGTCAAACAATTGTTGACGGGCTCGTCCCGTTCGATCGCCGACATCGCGCTCGCCTGCGGGTTCGCCGACCAGAGCCATCTGACGCGGGTGTTCGGCCGCATCGCCGGTACGAGCCCGGCGCAATGGCGGCGCGAGCGGCCGTTGCAGTGACGGCTGCCGGAACCTGAGCGGCCCGCATTGCACGCTCCCGCGCGCCGCTTTGTACATTTGTGATGTTTTTGGCGCCGCGTGACCGGTCGCGCTTTCGCTTTCCCTGACCCCGATTTTACCAATTCGGCCGGCGACAAACAAACAAAACAGTTGTCATTCGTTCAAGACGCGATCCGCCATATCAATAGATTGGCGGCGAAGACAGCCGCATTCTGGAAGGTTTTACCATGGCGACAATCACGACCAAAGACGGCGTAGAGATCTACTACAAGGACTGGGGCAAGGGTCAGCCCATCGTATTCAGCCATGGCTGGCCGCTGTCGGCCGATGACTGGGATACCCAGATGATGTTCTTCCTTCATCACGGCTATCGCGTCATTGCCCATGACCGCCGCGGCCACGGCCGCTCCAGCCAGGTCGCGGATGGTCATGACATGGATCATTATGCGGACGACCTTGCGGCGGTGACGGCGCATCTCGATCTGAGCAACGCCATCCATGTCGGTCATTCCACCGGCGGCGGCGAGGTGGTGCATTATCTGGCACGACATGGCGAGAGCCGGGTGGCGAAGGCTGCGATCGTCAGCGCGGTGCCGCCGCTGATGGTGAAGACGTCAGCCAATCCCGGCGGTCTTCCCAAAGAGGTATTTGACAATTTTCAGGAACAGACCGCGATCAATCGCGCGCAATTCTATCGCGACGTCGCGGCCGGTCCGTTCTATGGCTACAACCGGCCGGGCGCCAAGGCCTCGGAAGCCGTGATCCAGAATTGGTGGCGCCAGGGCATGATGGGCGGCGCGAAAGCACATTACGACGGCATTGTCGCGTTCTCGCAGACCGATTTCACCGAGGATCTCAAGAAGATCACCGTGCCGGTGCTGGTGATGCATGGCGATGACGATCAGATCGTTCCCTATGCCGATGCCGGGCCATTGTCGGCAAAACTCCTGAAGAACGGGACGCTGAAGACCTACAAGGGTTTTCCGCATGGCATGCCCACCACGGAAGCAGCCACCATCAACGCCGACCTGCTTGCGTTCATCAAGGGGTGAGCCGCCAGGCTTGTCTAATTTTTCCAATGCCATCGTGGGTAAAGATGCCCCTACAACGGAGAGGCAATATGTCGAAACTCGAAATGCTGACCCCGCAAAACAGCGCCATCGCCCTGATCGACTATCAGCCCGCGATGTATCAGGGCGTGCAGTCGCACGACCGGCTGGTGGTCTTCAACAACATCCAGATCTTGGCCAAAGCCGCCAAGCTGTTCAAGATCCCGACGGTGCTGACCACCGTCGCCAAGGATTCGTTTTCGGGCCCGTTCATGCCCGAAGTCATCGAACTGTTTCCCAAACACGATATCATCGACCGCACCTCGATGAATTCCTGGCTCGATCCGAACTTCCGCAAGGCGGTCGCCGCGACCGGGCGGAAGAAATTCGTCATCGCCGGCCTGTGGACCGAAGCCTGCGTGATGTTTCCGACGCTGGATATGCTCAGGGAGGGCTACGAGATCTATATTCCCGCCGACGCCTGCGGGGATCTGTCGATCGAGGCGCATAACCGCTCGATGGACCGCGCGGTGCAGGCCGGGGCGATCCCGATCACATCCTGTCAATATGTGTTCGAGCTTCAGCAGGATTGGGCGCGCTCGGAGACCTATGAGGGCGTGATGGACATCCTGCGGGCGCATTCGCCTTATGGAATCCAGGTCCGTTTCTCGAAATGGGCACTCGGCGAACACGCGTCCGAGGGCGGACCCAAAGCGGCTTAAAATGGCGGCTTGAAAACGACGGGGGACGGCGAGGAGGAATCATGAAGACCTATCTGATATCGGCCGGCGCCGGCATTCTGGTCGGCGTTATCTACAGCCTCCTCAATGTGCGCTCGCCGGCGCCTCCGCTGGTCGCGCTCGTTGGTCTGCTCGGCATTCTCGTCGGCGAGCAAGCTATCCCGGTAGGTAAGCAACTTCTGTCAGGCAGCGGCATCGCCGCCGCCTGGCGCCAGGCTCAATGCGCCCCGCATATTTTCGGTTTGCTGCCGGGCCGCCACGCGGATGCAGCAGCCGTGGCACCCAGGATTCCCGAGGAGAAACGCTCATGAATTCACCGTCGCCCGATCTCATTCTTCACCGCGGCCTTTTCACGACGCTCGACCGGAGTAATCCAACCGCCAGCGCGGTTGCGATCAAGGACGGCGCGTTCACGGCCGTCGGTCACGATCACGAGATCATGAAGCTCGTGGGGTCTTCGACCAAGGTGATCGACCTCAGGGGCAAGCGCGTCCTGCCGGGACTGATCGATAATCATCTCCATATCATCCGCGGCGGACTCAACTTCAACATGGAGCTGCGCTGGGACGGCGTGCGCTCGCTCGCCGATGCGATGAACATGCTGAGGCGGCAGGTCGCGATCACGCCCGCGCCGCAATGGGTGCGCGTGGTCGGCGGCTTTACCGAGCATCAATTCACCGAAAAACGGCTGCCAACGATCGATGAACTCAATGCCGTCGCGCCCGATACGCCGGTGTTCCTGTTGCATCTCTATGACCGCGCGATATTGAACGGCGCGGCGTTGCGGGCCGTCGGCTACACCAGGGACACGCCGGAGCCGCCCGGCGGCGAGATCACCCGCGATGCCAATGGCAATCCGACCGGACTTCTGCTGGCCAAACCCAATGCCAACATTCTCTACGCGACACTGGCCAAGGGTCCCAAGCTGCCGTTCGAATACCAGGTCAACTCCACCCGGCATTTCATGCGCGAGCTGAACCGCCTCGGCGTGACCGGCGCGATCGATGCCGGCGGCGGGTTCCAGAATTATCCTGATGACTACGCCGTCATTCAAAAGCTCAGCGATGAAGGACAGCTCACGATCCGCCTGGCCTACAATCTCTTCACGCAAAAGCCGAAGGGCGAGAAGGACGACTTTCTCAACTGGGCCAAAACCTCGACATACAAACAGGGCACCGACTATTTCCGGCACAATGGCGCCGGCGAGATGCTGGTGTTTTCGGCCGCCGACTTCGAGGATTTTCGGGTGCCGCGCCCCGACATGCCCCAGGAGATGGAAGGCGAGCTGGAAGAGGTCGTCCGCATCCTCGTGCAGAACAAATGGCCATGGCGGCTGCACGCGACCTATGACGAGACGATTTCGCGCGCGCTCGACGTGTTCGAGAAGGTGAACCAGGACACGCCGCTGGAAGGGCTGCACTGGTTTTTCGATCACGCCGAAACCATCTCGGATCAATCGATCGACCGCATCGCCGCCCTTGGCGGCGGCATCGCCGTTCAGCACCGCATGGCCTATCAGGGCGAGTATTTCGTCGAGCGCTACGGCTTTGGCGCGGCGGAGGCGACGCCGCCGGTTGCAAAGATGCTGGCGAAGGGCATCAAGACCTCGGCCGGGACCGACGCCACGCGCGTCGCCTCCTATAATCCGTGGGTGTCGCTGGCCTGGCTCGTCACCGGCAAGACCGTCGGCGGGTTGCGCATCACGCCGCAGCGTAATTGTCTCGATCGCGAGACCGCGCTGCGGATGTGGACCGAGAACGTCACCTGGTTCTCGAACGAGGAAGGCAAGAAGGGCCGTATCGAGGTGGGTCAGTTGGCCGACCTGGTCGTCCCCGACCGCGATTTCTTCTCTTGCGCCGAAGCCGAGATTGCAGACACCACCTCGGAGCTGACGGTGGTCGGCGGCAAGGTCGTCTATGCCGCGGGTGACTTCAAAGCCCATGACGAGGCTGTGCCTCCGCCTGCAATGCCGGACTGGTCGCCGGTGCGGAGCTTCGGCGGTTACGGCGCCTGGGGCGCGCAGGACAAGCCCGCTGCGGCGATGCGGATGCAGGCCATGCGCCTGTGCGGCTGCGCCAACAGTTGCACGATCCATGGCCATGATCACGCCACCGCCTGGTCGGCCAAATTGCCGATCGCGGATCTCAAGAGTTTCTGGGGCGCGCTCGGCTGCGCCTGCTGGGCGGTTTGACCGCTATCTTCGATTTGCCGCAAAATCTACCATCTTCCAAAATCTACCATCTTCAAGGAGTCGGTTTATGCGCTTTCCTGTCATTGTTTGTGCCGTTCTCGCCGCCATGGGCTCGATCCCTGTTGTTGCGCGCGATGCATCACCGCTGATCGGGGTAGGCTCGCAGTACGACACGACGCATGTCTATGTCGCACCCGATGACGTGGATAAATTCGTGGCAAGCTTCACGGCCACCTTCGGCGGTCAAAGCACCAAACAAGTGGTCGCAACCGTAACGCCGACCCCGAGCAGCACGACCTCGCAACTGATCCAGACTCCCGTTGGCACCGTCTCGCTGTTCGGCTTCAAGACACCGATTCCCTATCCTTTCGGGACCGAGCGCACGGGTTATCTGGTCACGGATATGGATGCCGCGATCAAAGCCGCGCGTGCGGCGGGTGCCGACGTTGTGGTGACGGCATTCCCCGATCCAATCGGCCGCGATGCCGTGATTCAATGGCCGGGCGGCGTGAACATGCAGATCTACTGGCACACGACCAAGCCCTCCTATGCGGTTTCCCAGACGGTGCCTGACAACCGCGTCTATGTTTCTCCTGACCGGGCCGACGCCTTCGTAAAAAGCTTTCTCCGATTTTCGCATGGCAAGGTCGCTTCGGATAACCCGCATGCATCAGGCGTGGAAATCGGCCGCGCCGGCGATACCTACCGGCGCATCCGGATCGAATCCGTTTTCGGCAAGATCACCGTGCTGGTGACGGATGGTCATCTCCCGTATCCGTATGGCCGGGAGATGACGGGCTACGAGGTCGCAAATCTAGCCGACGCACTCGGCAAGGCGAAAGCCTCGGGCGCAACTGTTTTGATCGATGCCTTCAATTCGGATCACCGGGAGATGGCGATGGTGCAATTTCCGGGAGGTTATGTCGCAGAGCTGCATGCCGCGGCGAAATGAACGACTAACCTTGGGGCGCATAAGTTGTCGCCCCGCATCTCGTATTTGCGTTAGGCTGGTGAGATTAATCCCTCGGCGGGATCGCACACAGCGAAAAAGATAAAGGAAAAGAGCCTTCCGATGCGCCGAATGAAAACCATTGAAATCGCCGCCATTTTGGTCGCCGCTGCCGTCATGTCAGCCGCGGGTGCCCGCCCTCTCGACAAGGCGGAACAGTTTGCTGTTGGCGCACAATACGGCAGCACTCATGTCTATGTCGCGGCCGCAGACATGGACCGCTTCACTGCCAGCTTTCTGGCGACCTTCGGCGGAAAGAGCTCGCAGCCATCGGTCCTCACGGTCACGCCGACCCCGAGCACCACGAACTGGCAGGCGCTCACAACGCCGGTGGGTCTGGTATCGCTGTTCGGATTCACAACGCCGATTCCATATCCGTTTGGCCAGGAACGCACCGGCTATCTTGTGACGGACATGGATGCCGCGGTGCGCGCCGCCAAGAAGGCAGGTGCCGCTGTTGTTGTGACGCCGTTTCCCGACGGAATAGGCAGGGATGTCGTGGTCCAGTGGCCGGGCGGCGTCAATATGCAGTTCTATTGGCACACCAAGGCGCCTTCCTACCCTCCGCTGCAGACCGTCCCGGAGAACCGGGTATATGTCGCGTCCGAGGCAGCGGCGAGTTTTATTCGAAGCTTTGTCAGCTTCGCCCATGGCAAAATTGTCTCGGATAACGCGCAAGCGCCGGGCGCGGAAATCGGGCGGCCGAGGGATACCTATCGCCGTGTCAGGATCGAAACGACGTTCGGCAAGATCACCGTTCTGGTGACCGACGGCCATCTACCATATCCCTACGGCCATGAAACGATGGGATACGAAGTGGCGGACGTCAGTGAAACTCTGACAAAGGCAAAGGCGTCTGGCGCATCGGTCCTGGTCGACTCGTTCAAAGCGGACGGGCGTGAAGCGGCTGTCTTGCAATTTCCGGGGGGCTACATTGCCGAGATCCATTCCTCGGCCAAGTGAGGGCGTATCCTTTCTCGTCGCAATGTCGCTCGCCGGCCTGGTCGTGCTTGCCGTCTCAACCGGCGGCGCAACGGCAGAAGAAAGCGCGAGTCCTGCTGAGGCAGCGGCGAAACCGACGCGCCCGGCAATTTTGCCCAACCGTTGGCAAGAGGATTGGTCGGCACTGGCCGATCCGGCATTGCGGACCGAACCCTGGGACAGCCTTAAATACATCCCGCTTTTTGTCACCGATCCCAAAAGCTACGTTTCGTTTGGAGCGACACTTCGGGAGCGGTTTGAATCAAACAACGCCCCAAACTTCGGGGTCGGGAAAGTCGCCGGCGACGATTATTTACTGCAGCGACTTCAGATCAGCGCCGACATCCATCTCAACGCACACTGGCAGATTTTCACCGAGATCGAGGACGACAGGGCATTCGACAAGGCCAGTATTTCTCCGGCAGACCAGGATCCGCTTGATTTGCGCCTTGCGTTTGTCGCCTATACCAACACCTTTGCGGACGGCACCTTCAATGCCCGCGTTGGACGGCAGGAATTTAATTTCGACCTGCAACGCTTCGTCTCCTCACGTGACGGCCCGAACGTCCGGCAGGCATTCGATGCCGCCTGGGCAGATTGGGTAACCGGTCCGTGGAAGTTCATCGGTTTTGTCAGCCGGCCGGTTCAATACCTCGATTACGGTACTTTCAATGACTACTCGGATAATTCCTTTCGTTTCAGCATGCTGCGGGTCGAGCGGCAGGTTTCCAGCACCATAGATTTGTCTGCCTACTATGCTTTGTACGAACGGGACAACGCTCAATACCTCGATGCTGTCGGAATTGAGCATCGGAATGTTTTCGATACCCACTTCGCGGGGCGCCTTCAGAACGTGGACTGGGATCTTGAGGCGATGGCGCAGACCGGAGAGGTCGGTGCGAAGGAAATCCGCGCGTGGGCTTTGGGTGGCCGCACGGGCTACACGTTCGCTAATCTGGCATGGAGCCCCAGAATCGGGCTTCAAGCCGACGCAGCCTCGGGTGACAATCATCCGAACGACAACAAGATAGAAACCTTCAATCCCTTATTTCCAAACGGCTATTATTTCACACTGGGCGGGTACACCGGCTACACGAACCTCATCCATTTGAAACCCTCCATCACCGTGAATCCGGTTGCGGGCTTTTCCGTTATGGCTGCCGTTGGTTTGCAATGGCGACAAACGATTGCCGACGCCGTCTATGTACAGACCAATGCGGTTCCGGGCACCGCCGGTACCGGCGGACTTTGGACCGGCGCTTATGGTCAACTACGCGTGGATTACCGGTTTAACGCCAATCTGACCGGGGCAATTGAGGCGGTGCACTATCAGATTGGTGAAACGGTACGCCAGGCCGGCGGCCACGATAGTGACTACCTCGGAATCGAGCTGAAATATTCGTTGTGATGGGTCGCCGAACTTTGTATCTCAACACCGCATCTGAACAAGGCATCCAATGGCGTCCGCACCACTCAGAATGACGCTTCCGCTGCTGCTCAGCCTGAACGCGGGATTCGTCGATACCGCCGGATTTCTGGCCTTGCAGGGATTGTTCACCGCGCATGTCACCGGAAATTTCGTCACGCTAGGAGCGTCGCTGGTGCTGGGGACATCGGGTGCGGTCGCAAAGCTGCTGGCGCTTCCGGTATTCTGCGCGGTGGTGATCGCAACACGCCTGCTGAGTTCGGCGCTGCTGCGACGAAAGCTCCCCACACTGCGGATCATCCTCGGCTCGAAAGTCGTTCTCCTCATTGCCGGCGCGGCGCTGGCGATCCATTTTGGCCCTTTTGGCAATGGCGATGCCTGGCAGGCGGTCGTGACCGGAATGGTGCTGGTGGCGGCGATGGCGATCCAGAACGCGGCCCATCGCATTCATCTCGGCAGCGCGCCGCCTTCGACGCTGATGACCGGCACGACCACGCAAATCATGATCGACCTCGCCGACATGATTCAGGCCCCGAAGTCCGACAATGCCGAGCGTCCGGGCGCGCGGGTACTGAGGATGTCGGCCAATATAGCCGTGTTCGCGGCAGGCTGCGCCGCGGCGGCCGTTCTATATGCGCGTATCGGCGTCTGGTGCTTTGTGGTGCCGCCGGCGCTGGGCTTCGCGGCGCTGTGCCAGCGAATGGCGGCGGCAGGAAACGATCCGCACTGACAGGTGAGGGCCTGTATACTCTGTCATGACGAATCAGGCAGCCCCGTCGCGCGCTCCCGCGCGATCACGAAACCGAGATCAATAGCTGCCGCAAAAGCAGGCTCCAACCGCAGGCCAAGATCATTGTGAGTGCCCCCGCAACCCGCCCATCTGCCATTGCGCGAATTCGGGCATTATTGAACCAACCCACCCATCACTATCGCCCGGCAACCACGATCTTTCTCGATCTGAATGTCGATCGCGTCGCAGACGAATTACGGCTTGGCGCGCTTGGAACCGAACGTGGCTCGCAGAACCGGCCGACCAGCGACGCGCAGACCCTGGACGATGTTGAACATCAGATCGTCGAGAAAATCGAGGCGCACAAGCAGGATTCCAACGTCATTTATCTCGATCACGTTCACACCTACGACGAACGCCTGACCGCGCTCAGTTTCGAGGAACGCTTTGCGACCATTCAACAGGCCGCGCCTGAAGCGGTGGGCGATTTTCGGGCCGAAGCCACCATCGGCCGCGATGAGCTGTTCGTGTTGCGTCGCCGTCTCAACGAATCGGAGATCGAGCGCGAGCGTTTTCGCGCGCGTCACCGCATCGAGCGTCCGGCACGCCTGGCAAGCCCCGGCAAGGTCATCCTGAAGATCGGCGTGCTGGCCATCCTGTTCATCATCGAGGTGGTGATCAACGGAAGCTTTCTCGCCAAGGCGAACCTCGGCGGCTTGCTCGGTGGCGCCGCGCAAGCGGTGACTTTCGCCGCGTTGAATATCATCGCCAGCTTTTTCTGGGGAATGGTGCTGATCAGGCTTGTCAATCGCCGAAACTATTTCCTGAAGCTGATCGGCCTGCTGTCGTTCCTGGCCTATCTCGCTTTCGCAGCGGCCCTCAACCTGACGCTCTCACACCTGCGCGAGATTCCACCCGCCATCAGCCTGAGTGACAACGTCGGACAGGAAGTCCTGCATCGGTTGCTGACCGCACCCCACGCGCTCACCGATATCAATTCATGGGTTCTGTTCGCGATCGGCTTTATCTTCTCGCTGATCGCGATGGCCGACGGCCTGCTGTTTTTCGATCCCTACATCGGCTATGCCGGCCTCGAGCGGCGATGGATCGAGGCGACCAGGCAATTTGCCAACGCGCGAAGCGAATTGATCGAGCGGCTTCGGGATATTCGCGAGGATGCGACCGAAGCGATGAACGAGGCCGCGCGCGACCTCTCGGTTCGGCGCAGTGAATATGACGCGCTCTTGCAGGGGCGGGCCCGCCTGGCCCAGCGCTTCGACCATCATCAAAACCAAATCGAGCAGACCTGCCGCGCTTTGCTCGAAATCTATCGAGAAGCCAACCGCAGATCCCGCTCTATTGCGGCCCCGGACTATTTTACCAGGGCCTACGCCCTGGCGCGCATCAGCTATGCCGGCGGCGAGCCGGATTCCGGCGCGCGCGAAAGCCTCCGAAAGATGATTGTCGAAACCCAGGAGCTGCTGAACCAGCAGATCAAGGCGATCCACGAAGCCTTCGACAATGCCGTTCGCACCTATCGCGAGATCGACGAACTGCTGCCCGAGAAACTACCGGAGAAGAAGAATGGCTAGGCGGCGTCCCCGGCAACGCGGCACCTCCGGGCTTGGCTGGTCGGGCCTGGGCGGAGCCGTGCTGCTGCTGCTGGCAATTATATCCGGCGGGGCGCTTGGCTATTTCTATTTCTCGGCGCCCGCGCGACCGGCCCTCGACCCTCAGAGTCTGTGTCCCGTCAGCGGGCCGCAAGGTATTACCGTTGTCCTCGTCGACACTTCGGATGACTTGCCGGAGACGACACGCCGCGAGGTCCTCGGCGAGCTCGACGATATGATCACGATGCTGCCGCCGTTCTATAAACTTGACATTCGTGTGCTGGATATCGCGGGCGTTCGCAGCCGTTCGCTGTTCTCGAAATGCAATCCCGGTGACGGCGCGGGCCTGAGCGAATGGACCGACAATCCGCGCATCGCGCGGCTGCGGTGGATCGAGGATTTTCGAAAGCCCGCCGCGGAGGCGGTGAAAAGCAGCGTCGCAGCCGCGAAGGCGAACAGTTCCCCGATCATGGCCGCGATCCAGGACATCGCCATCGATCAATTCTCCAGCGCCAAAAGCCAGAGCGTCAAAAAAACGCTCTATATCATTTCCGACATGATCGAATTCACCAGGGATTACGGTCAATATCCCCGCGCCGGCGATTTGTCGTTTCAGCGCTACCGGCAATCCCCGGCCTACCTGAAGTTTCGTACCGACCTGCATGGTGCTACCGTCAGCATTCGATACGTGACCAGGCAATCGAATGGACAGCCGCTGATCGACGGTACCAAACACATGGAGTTCTGGAAGGATTGGATCGAAGAAAACCGCGGCGCGTTCGGTGGCGTCAAACGGCTGCAGGGGGCTTGACGCATGGCGGCTTCCGAAACCCGACCCGTTCTGCCGCCCGGCCTGCTGAGCGGCGTATTGTTCTTCGCCGTCGTGATCACCGGCAGCGGCTACATCATTTTTTCGAAACTTAACGACTTCGGCGCCTTCGCGGTGACGTCGGTCCCGGTTCTGATCATGATCGGATATGCCATTCTGCTCGGGGCACGCCTGTTCCGGCTGCGTGACGACCAGTCCGGCGACAATCTTTATTATATGGGGTTCCTGTTCACGCTAACGAGTCTCGCGGTGTCGCTCTATCAGTTCTCCGCCGCGGGCTCGGCCGAGCAGATCGTCCAGAATTTCGGGATTGCGATCGCCTCGACCATCGCCGGCATTACCTTACGGATTCTTTTCAACCAGATGCGGCGCGATCCGGTCGAAGTCGAAGCGACCGCGAGGCTGGAGCTGGCCGAAGCCTCACGGCGGGTGAAGCGCGAACTTGAAAGCGCCATCCTGGAATTCGGCTATTTCCGGCGCATGACCCAGCAATCCATCACCGACGCACTCGACGAGGTGCAGGAAAGCATCGGCGCGGCACATCAGCAATTTGCCGGCGAACTACAGAAGCTTGCCGCGACCACGAGCAGTCCATTCGAAGAGGCGTCCAAAAGGTCCGGGGAAACCCTGGACGGTCTAAACGAAAGGACAATTCAAGTGCTCGACGTGTCCAAACAGCTGGTCCAGGAAGGCGAACAGCTCGCAAAAAGCACCACGAGCATCGTACAGGCAATCGATGCCCTTTTTGCCAAACTCGCATCGCACCAATCCCCTGAACAGATCATCGACTCCAAGCTGGCACCCATGATTGAAAGTCTGACCCTCGCAGTCAATTCGCTCACCGCCAGCGCTGAAACTCAGGCCAGGAACGCAGAGATCAATCTTGAGCACGCCCAAAGCGTCGTTGTTGCCATCAACCAGCTGTTGCAGGAAGTACATGCCGCGGAGGCGACGCGTTCGATCGCGGGACCCCGGGTTTCAGCAAGTCGCGACCGATAAACCCTTAAGAAGAAGCGAGTTCGGCCATGGACGGACAGATATTGCAGCAGCGTTCATCGTACCAGCGGGGCCTGGTGCTCGGCCTGACCATGGCCGAAATCATGATCCTGCTGGTGTTTTGCCTGTTGATCGCGATGGCGACATTTCTGAAGCGGGAAGAGACCAGGCGCATCGCCGCCGAACAACAGCTTCAACAACAGATACTTCAGAATGAGCGCAGCCGCGACGTCGTCGCTTCGCTTCAAAAAAGCGCCGATCTCGCCGAAAAGTTTCAAAGCCTGTCCGGCCTTCGCGATCCGCAGGCGATTGACCAGTACTGGCGCGAACTTGTCGACAGCAAGACTGTTGTCAACGAGATCGAGAAAAGCGGCGTGACGGTCGCGGAACTCCGCGAAGGCATCGCCAACGCCGCGGCCCTCCACTCCAACGGCATCGATGTGGGCAAAGCCATTCGCGATTCGGAGTTCGTGGCCGCAATCAACCGCGCGATGACAAAGCCGGGGGACGCGCCGGTCCCGACGCAAACCGTCCTGGATACCATCGCGCGAGGCTTGGCAGCCGGATCCGGTGGCCATCAATGGCCTCCCATCATCCGGATGAGCGAGGCCGACGGCTATTTCTTCAAGTCCGGAAGCGCCGAGTTGTCTGCGACCTTCCATGATGCGCTTATCACTGAAACGCCCGGCGAGATTCTCAAATACATCCGGAAGTATGACGTTGACGTCATCGAGGTCGTCGGCCACACCGATGAACGACCTGTTGGGGTACGCCAGTCATCCAACCTTGACCGGGATCTGCTGTCGGTCCTGAAAAATACCGCCGGTGTCGCCAGCCTTACCCCTGCCGACAATGCAGGGCTTGGACTGGCCCGAGCCGTCGCGGTAGTCAGCGTATTGCGCCAGAGCCCTTTGCTGGCGGGGTACAAATTGATCCCGTTGTCCGGCGCCCAGCTTGTAAATGTCGACGAGACGCTTGCGATAGCGGGATCACCCGGCGATATTCAGCAACGGCGTCGCATCGAAATCCGCTTGCGCAAATCCGCGCCAAACGACGCGACCGCAAGCATCCCGCATGCGCCGGTCGCCGTGCCGCTCGCCGGATCGGAAACGCGGTAAGGTGGAAAAATGAAAAATATACTGCGCTCCTTGTTTGTCACTCTCTCCACCTGCACCGCATTCCCGGCGCATGCCAATGATCCGTCGATGGTCGAGCGGCACGTCCTCTCGCGCGACAATGTCGATATCGAGGTGCTGTCGCAGGGCTCGGGTCCCGCGATCGTGCTGCTGCCTTCCCTGGGCCGATCAGGCGAGGACTACGATTTGGTTGCCACCATGCTGGCGTCCGAGGGATTCAGGGTGCTTCGGCCGCAGCCTCGGGGGATTGGGCGCAGCAAGGGACCGATGGACGGCTTGACCATGCACGATCTGGCGGCCGACGTCGCAGGGGTCATCGAGCATGAAGATAAAGGTGCGGTGATTGTCGTCGGGCACGCCTTCGGCAATTTTGTCGCCCGTCAGATCGCCGCCGACCGGCCTGACCTGGTGCGAGGCGTGGTGGTCGCGGCTGGCTCCGCCGGCAAGGTTCCTCCGGGCTCGACTGAAAAGCCGATAGGCCCCGACATCCGGCAGGCGATCGACGGCCCCTCCGACCTGTCGCTCCCTGAATCGAAGCGCCTGGAGTACCTGCAGATCGCATTCTTTGCGCCCGGCAACGACGCCAGGGTCTGGCTGGGCGGATGGAATGCCGAGGTGCACCACATGGAATCGCACGCGCGCGAGCATACCCCGGTCGATGATTACTTTGCCGCCGGCTCAGCGCCCGTTCTGGACCTTCAGGCCGAACAGGATCCGGTGGCCCCCCGCCGCTTTGCAGGTGTGCTCAAATCGCTGCTGGGAGACCGGGTGACGATTGTCGTGATTCCCAATGCGAGCCATGCGCTGTTTCCCGAACAGCCCAAGGCGGTCACGCAGGCGATCGCGACATTCGCCCGGCGGCTTTACGGAATCTGACTCGAAGTCGCGTCTGCCGGCGGCGCTGCCGATCAAGTCCTTGTTTTGCCGCTGCCGTTTTTCTCGCCGGCGCGGCGCAAGGCGTCAGCGAGCGCTCCGCCGCCCGACGGCTCCTGCGGCTTGCGCGGCGCCGACGATGTCATGGAAGCGCGGGAATTGTCGCGCGGCAGGCCTTTCGCCTGAGACGCCTTGCCGCCCACTTCGTCATCGAGACGCAGGGTCAACGCGATACGCTTGCGAGCGACCTCGACCTCCAGCACCTTCACCTTGACGATGTCGCCCGATTTCACCACTTCGCGCGGATCCTTGATGAAGGTCTTCGACATCGCCGAGATGTGCACCAGCCCATCCTGATGCACGCCGATATCGACGAAGGCGCCGAACGCCGCGACGTTGGTGACCGTGCCTTCGAGGATCATGCCGGGCTTGAGATCCTTCAGGGTCTCGACACCTTCCTTGAACACAGCGGCCTTGAAGGCCGGGCGCGGATCGCGGCCGGGCTTTTCCAGTTCGCGCAGAATATCGGTCACCGTCGGCAGGCCGAAGGTCTCGTCCACGAAAGTCTGCGGTTTCAATTGGCGCACGATCTCGGCATTGCCGATCAGCGCCTTGATGTCGCTTTTGGTCGCCGCGAGAATCCGCCTGACGACCGGATAGGCCTCCGGATGCACCCCGGAGGCATCGAGCGGGTCCACGCCGCCATTGATGCGCAGAAAGCCCGCGCATTGCTCGAAAGCTTTCGGCCCCAGTCGCGGCACCTGCTTCAGCGCCTTGCGCGAGTTGAACGGGCCATTGGCATCGCGATGCTGCACGATGCTTTGCGCGAGGCTGGACCCGATGCCTGACACCCGCGCCAGCAGCGGCGCGGAGGCGGTGTTGGCGTCGACGCCGACCGCGTTGACGCAGTCCTCGACGACGGCATCGAGTGAGCGCGCCAGCTTGGCTTCGCCGAGATCGTGCTGGTACTGGCCGACGCCGATCGCCTTCGGATCGATCTTCACCAGTTCGGCCAGGGGATCCTGCAGACGCCGCGCGATCGACACCGCGCCGCGCAAGGTGACGTCGAGTTCCGGCAATTCTTCCGATGCAAAGGCCGAGGCCGAATAGACCGAAGCGCCGGCTTCCGACACAACGATCTTCGACATTTTCAGATCCGGCAGCAATTTGACCAGGTCCATCGCCAGTCTGTCGGTCTCGCGCGATGCGGTGCCGTTGCCGATCGCGATCAGATCGACATGGTGTTGCACCGCCAATTTCCCCAGCGTCGCCAGCGCCTCGTCCCAGCGCTTTTGCGGCTCATGCGGATAGATCGCCGTGGTGGCCACCACCCTGCCGGTGGCATCGACGATCGCGACCTTGACCCCGGAGCGGAAACCGGGATCGAGGCCCATGGTCACGCGCGCGCCGGCCGGCGCCGCCAGCAGCAGGTCGCGCAAATTCGACGCAAACACGCGCACCGCTTCGGTTTCGGCCAGGGTCCACAGCCGCATCCGCAGGTCGATATTGAGATGCACCTGAATTTTGGTCCGCCACGCCCACCGCGCGGTCTCCACCAGCCAGCGATCGCCGGGGCGGCCCTGATCGGAAATGGCGAAGCGCTGCATGATCTGCAGCTCGTGGGAGCTGGGGATACCGGCGACCGCGACCTGTGCGTCCGGCAGAATCTGAAGGTCGAGGATCTCTTCCTTTTCGCCGCGGAACATCGCCAGAATGCGGTGCGACGGCAGTCTGTGCAACGGCTGGCTGAAATCGAAATAGTCCTTGAACTTCTCGCCTTCGGTTTTCTTGCCACGGCGCACGGTGGACGCCATCAGTCCATTCGACCACATCTGCTCGCGCAGCGTGCCGATCAGGTCGGCATCTTCGGCGAAGCGCTCCACCAGGATCGCGCGCGCCCCGTCAAGCGCGGCGGCAGCATCGGCGACCTGCTTGCCGGCATCGACGAAACCCGCAGCTACCAGCTGCGGATCGTTTTGCGGCTGCGTCAGCAGCAGTTCGGACAGCGGCTCGAGGCCGGCCTCTTTGGCAATCTCGGCCTTGCTGCGACGCTTCGGCTTGAACGGCAGATAGATGTCTTCCAGGCGCCCCTTGCTGTCGGCGGCGAGGATCGCCG
Source organism: Bradyrhizobium sp. (assembly GCF_050014615.1). Classification (GTDB taxonomy): domain Bacteria; phylum Pseudomonadota; class Alphaproteobacteria; order Rhizobiales; family Xanthobacteraceae; genus Bradyrhizobium. The sequence goes on from NZ_JBEKCZ010000001.1 coordinate 47,653, forward strand.
CCTCCAGCGTGGCATCGAGCTTGCCTTGCTCGCGAACCGAATCGAGAATCGCGGCGCGACGCTCTTCAAGTTCGCGCAGATAGTTCAGGCGCTCCTCCAGCGTGCGCAATTGCGCATCGTCGAGCGCGCCGGTGATTTCCTTGCGGTATCGCGCCACAAACGGGACCGTGGCGCCGCCGTCGAGCAGCGCTACCGTCGCCTCGACCTGCTGCTCGCGGACGCCAAGTTCTTCCGCAATCCGTCGATTAATGCTTGCCACGCAAAATCTCTCTGAAGCGATCGCGGCGGATGAATTGTCGACCGCAGGGACACCGCTTATGGACCAACCCCGATTGATTCATCAACCCACCGCATCAAACAAATTGTCCTGTGGATGGACATCACTCACTCACCGGGCGAGCCAGCCGATGCGAACCCGGCTCGCTCGCATGGCGCGACAAGATAAAGGTGGATCGATGGCGCTTTAATGTGTAGACGAACGCTCCTTCTGGAGCACTCATGTCAATCTGCGGACTTGATTTTGGAACGTCGAACACGACGCTCGGCACCATCGAAGGCCGCGTGCCGGTTCTGGCCGCGCTGGAAATCGGCCAGACCACGATTCCCAGCGCCATCTTCTACGAAGTGGACGGCGCCGTGCTGATTGGCCGCAGGGCGATCGAAGCCTATGTCGAGGGCGCGCCCGGCCGCCTGATGCGCAGTCTGAAATCGGTGCTTGGTACCTCGCTGATCGACGAGACCACCCGGCTTGGACGCGAGCGCACCAGTTTTCGCGATGTGATTGCCTATTACCTCGGCGCGGTGAAACGGCGCGCCGAACAGGCCACCGGCCGGGAACTGCGCGATGTGGTGCATGGCCGGCCGGTGCATTTCGTCGATGACTCGCCGGAAGCCGACCGCAACGCGGAGCAAACCCTGCGGGAGATTGCGCGCGAGATCGGCTTCGATGAGGTCACTTTCCAGTTCGAGCCGATCGCGGCGGCGCTCGACTATGAGCGCCAGATCTCGACCGAGGAAGTCGCATTGATCGCCGATATCGGCGGCGGCACTTCGGATTTTTCGATTGTGCGTCTGGGGCCGCAGCGCCACCGCAGCGCCGATCGTGCTGCGGACATCCTCGCCAATGACGGCGTGCGCATCGGCGGCACCGATTTCGACCGCCAGCTCAGTCTCGGCGTCATCATGCCGCTGTTCGGCTTCGGCAGTCCCATGAAGCGGGCCGGACTCGATGTGCCATCGTATTATTTTCACGACCTCGCGACCTGGTCGAACATCAACCGCATGTACGAACCGCGCGTGATCGCGGATATCCGTCAGGTTCGGCAGGAAGCCAGTGAGCCGGCCCTGCTCGATCGGCTGGTGCGTGTGGTCGACGAACAGCGCGGCCATACGCTGGCGATGGAGGTCGAGGAAGCCAAGATTGCCCTGTCCGAGACGCGCAAGGCCGACATTCCGCTGGAATGGGTCGCGCCGGGCCTCAATGCCGCGATCAGCCGCCCCGATCTTGTCAGCCACACCCGGCAATTGGCCGAGCGCATCGCGACCCGGATCAAGGTCTGCCTTGCGCAGGCGCGACTATCCGCTGAAGACATCGACGCGGTGTTCCTGACCGGCGGTTCGGTGAGGCTCGCCCATGTCCGCAAGGCGATCACAAAGGCGGTGCCGTCGGCCCGCATCGTCGAAGGCGATACGTTCGGGGCGGTCGGCAAGGGCCTCACCCTTGAGGCGCTCCGACGCTATGGGCCGAGGGACTGAGATCGGCACGGCGACGTCTTTGCTGGAACACGCGCCGGCCCGCCAGGGATGGACCAGGCATCGTCCGGTTCAGTTTTCCGGTTCCCAATGCAATCATGCGCCGACAGCGGCAGCCTTTGTCTCATTCACACGTCAACCCGGGCGGAACCTGTTTCTGATTTTCGCTGATGATCTTGATGGTCTCTCTGCACAGGCTTCTATCCGGGTGCGCGTTGCAGACCTTGATCCATTCCGGAAGGTTTTTATCGTCCCCCTCCAGAAAAACCTGCGGAGCAATAATGATGGCCGCAGCGCTGGCGCAGGCATCGCTGGAAGGATTGGGGTCTGCGGGGGCCACTTCAGCTTCGTCGATCGGGGTTTCCGGCGCGGCGCGAGCCGAGACTGAATACAGACACAACGCGACGGTCAGGATCGTCCATGCAGACCTCATGAATGTCTCTCCGTCACGACGCTGATGCTTTTGTCTCGGCCATGATTTTGGCTATTCTTAGCGCAGCCGCAAGTCGGATATCAACGCGGGACGACAAGGACAGGTCAACGATCAGCGCTGAGGCGGAAGTTCATCTCGATCTTCGGGGCCGAGGTGCTGCTCGGAAATCGCCAGGGCAAATAGCCTGATGTGGGATCGGGATCGCTGGGCAGATCCAGCTGCCAGGTCTGCTCAGGAATACCGGGAAACTCCAGGGTTACGACCCTTCGGCTCGTCTTCCTCATGAGCGTCGTGCTGACGAGGATCACGCGGTGATCGCCATCCGTTCCGTGCCACGATTCGCCGAGCATGACGTAAGCATGTTGCTGCCCCTCCTCCACCTCGATGTGCACATCCGTCGCGTTTGGCGGCAAAGCCATTCCGGGCGGAAGTCGAAATTGCAGTTCGAGTGTCATGAAGCCGTGCGTGAGATAGGGCGAACGGATCAATTCGTACCAGGCCCACCAGGCGAGGCCTCCCGCGAGCGCCAGAACCGCGACGGCAAAAGTGGACGATACCCGCGTCCGCGCGGGAGCCGGTGCGGCGTCGGACCGCTCCGCATCGGGGGACGATGGACCTTGGGAGACGATGCCTATCTTGGCGAACAGCAGCACGCCGACGACGAAGCCGACTACGCCGCCGATCGGCCCGATGTTGAAAAATGCTCCCATGGCGATACCGCCATCGCGGTCCGGCCCCGCGAGGCCAAGCACGAGGGCGGCGAGCCCGAACCAGCCGGCGAGCAGTCCAATAACGCCGGACAGGAAACCGAGGATGATGCGCATAAATGGAAGCACCTGGAGCGGGTTCAGTCGACACGATAGCAGTTGCAACCGGTTTATCCAGTGATGATCCGGTTCGTGCCAACAGGCGACATTAGAAGTTCGACCGGTAGCCAATTGAGTCTATCAATGTAGTCGCCTGCATGACGCCGGCGATGTGACGATAGGTGACCGTCTGATGCTGAGGACCGTCACACGGAAGACGCGTCGTCAGTCGGCTCGCAACCCGGATAAATTTTGAACTGAGGTAGTGCGTCCGCGATCCCGTACCAAGGCGCTTTCGACGCCACGAAGACGTGGCGCTCGGGCCGCGCGTGCGGGTCGCCGTCAAGCGTACCGAGGGTGACGACCGTAGATTCGGGCTTGTCGAGGCGCCGGATGAACAGCTGTGAACCGCAGTTAGAGCAAAAGCACTTTCGGCGTTTGGGCGACGATTCGTACTCCGATATGAAATCCGCGCCAGACGATATGGTGAGTTTGTTAGTGGGGACGGTCGAATTCGCAGAGAACGCTGCACCGTGCGCCTTGCGACACATTGAGCAATGGCAGTATTCGGCGTTTTCAAGGGGAGCGGTGATTTCGTAGCGAACAGAACCACAGAGGCAACTGCCGAACAGCGCGCTGTCTTCCATGTGATATTACACCTTCGGTTGACTGCTCCGTCACAGGCCAAGCACTCGATCAAGAACAAGCACACGAAGCTCCGCGGCGCGGTTTATCAGGAGCTAAAGAGGTCAGCCGTCAATGGCCCGGATGGACAGCATCGTTGAGGTAGATGCAGGCGAGGATGGCGAAGACATAGGCCTGCAGGAACGCGATCAACAGTTCGAGCGCGGTTAGCGCGACGGTCAAGCCAAGTGGGAAGATCGCAGCAAGCCAGCCAATCAAGCCGAGAGTACCGAGCATACCGACAAAGCTCGCGAACACCTTCAGCGCGATGTGGCCCGCCAGCATATTGGCGAAAAGTCGTAGCGAATGCGAAACCGGCTTCACGAAGAAGAACGCAAGGATTTCGATCAGCACCACGAGCGGCAGAATGCCGATGGGGACACCCGACGGCACGAACAGCTTGAAGAATTTCAGGCCGTTCTTGTAGAGGCCGTAGAAAAGCACGATGAAGAACACCAACAGCGCCAGCGCTCCGGTGACGATGATGTGGCTTGAAACCGTGAAAGCGTAGGGAATGAGCCCGATCAGGTTCGAAACGCAGATGAACATGAACAGCGAGAATACCAGCGGAAAGAATTTCATGCCTTCCGGGCCGATCCTGCTCCTGATCATGCTCACAACGAATTCGTAACTGAGTTCAGCCAGCGATTGAAAACGCCCCGGAACAAGCTGCCGTCGGGCGGAGCCGCCGATCATCAGCAGCGAAATGACCGCCACTGAAGCGAACATATAAGCCGACGAATTGGTGAATGCGATTTCCTGTCCGCCAATGTGACCGATTGTGAAGAGCTTGGTGATCTGGAATTGATCAATTGGATCGACGGCCATTCGTCTCTCGGCCTCCAGGTTTCGCGAAACCGAAGCTTATACCCAGGCTCGGGAAAAACAATCCTTGGTTGAAGATCTTTCTTGGGGAAGGCCACCTCTGCATCTTCGCGCGGCAACGCTCGTTAGCGGATGACTTCCGGTTAGGGTCAAAAAGGAGACCTCGGCTTTCATGCAGGCGATGTCCGCGCTGAGCCGACATCTATTTGCGAAGCATCCCTCGCTGAGAGAGTATCTGATCGACGATAGCGGGTGCAGCATTGCGGTGAGAGCCCCGGCGATTTTTTCCCGGAACAGTTGCAAAACTTGAAGCAAGCGGCGACGGTATCCGATCCATCTCTTTTCGCAGGGTTTTCATGCTTATCACCGCGATCGAAAGCTTCGTTGTCTCGCTTCCCTTCGACATGGGCGGCCCGCATCCATTGTTCGCGGGCCGGCCCTGGGACCATCTCGACATTCTCGTGGTGAAGGTCGAGACCGACGACAATCTGGTCGGTTGGGGCGAAGCCTTCGGGCACACCGCTATTCCCGCGACCAAGGCGGCCCTCGACACCATCATTGCGCCGCTGCTGATCGGACGTGACGCGGGCGACATCAACGCCCTCACCCGCGCCATTTTGCACGGCACTCATCTGCTCGGGCGCAACGGGCCGTTCGTCTACGCCTTCTCCGGTGTCGAGATCGCATTGTGGGATCTGCTCGGCAAGCGTGCCGGGCAACCGCTGTGGCGTCTCTTGGGTGGCGGCCGGACCGGGGACTTGCCGGCCTATGCCAGCCTCCTCCACTATGGCGATGAGGCCCTCGTCGCCAAGAATACAGCCGCGGCCTGCGCGCAGGGCTATCGGCATATCAAGCTGCACGAAACCACCCGCAACGCCGTGCGCGCGGCCCGGGATGCATCCGGCGCCGGCAGCGCGCGCATCATGCTCGATGTGAATTGCGCCTGGTCGCCGCCGGTGGCCCGCGAGATGGCCGCAGCCCTCCTTGAAGACGGACTGCTCTGGCTCGAGGAGCCGGTCTGGCCCCCCGAGGACGTTCACGGGCTGGCCAGCGTGCGCGATTGCGGCATCCCGATCGCCGCCGGGGAAAACGTCGCCGGCGTGTTCGGCTTCAAGTCACTGATCGAGGCTGGCGCCATCGACATCGCCCAGCCGAGCGTCACCAAGATCGGCGGCGTCGGCGAGATGGTCAGGGTGATTCATTTGTGTCAGGCGCATGGCATCGAGGTAATGCCGCACAGCCCCTATTTCGGACCCGGCTTCGTCGCCACGATTCATATCGCGGCGGCTTTGGTCGAGAAGCCGATGATCGAAGTTCTCTGGCTCGAGATGGAAGCCAATCCATTCGACCCCTGGGTCCGCGCTATTGAGGGGAAAGTGCGGATCCCGGATCGCCCGGGCCTTGGCTGCGATCCCGATCCCAATGTTCTCAAACGTTATACCAGGGGCGCGTCGACGCGTACCGAACGGAGGTCGAAGCCATGAAAGTCACCGCTGTTGAAACCCTTCCGGTACTGGTGCCCCTCGCCGGTCCGATCGGAAGCGCACTGGGCCAGATCCACAGTTTCGGCTGCATTCTTGTCTCGGTCAGGACCGATGCCGGCATCACCGGCGAGAACCTCATCTTCACGCTCAATGGCCGCCGCACCAAGGTGCTGCGCCAGATGGTCGATGAACTTGCCGACCTGGTGGTCGGACGCGACGCCGGCCATATCGCGGATTTCTGGGCGCGCGCATGGAAGGATATCAATTTCCTCGGCCACAAGGGCGTGCCGGTGGTCGGCATATCCGCGCTCGACGGCGCGCTCTGGGATGTGCTCGGCAAGGCCAGCGGCCTTCCGCTGTATCGATTGCTGGGTGGCGCAAAGACGGCTGTGCCGGCCTATCAGAGCGGCGGGCTGTGGCTGTCGTCATCGACCGGCGAACTCGTGGCCGAAGCCGAACGCTTCATCGCACAGGGTTTCAAGGCGATGAAGATGCGGCTCGGTTCGCCCGACCCGAACACCGACATCATGCGCGTGAAGGCGGTACGCGATGCGATCGGCCCCGATATCAAATTGATGGCTGACGCCAATCAGGGCCTGAACGAAGCGCAGGCGATCCGGCTTGGCCGCATGCTCGAGCCGTTCGCCCTGACATGGTTCGAGGAGCCTCTGCCGGCATGGGATCTCGAGGGTCTTGCGCGCGTATCCGCGGCGCTCGACACGCCCATCGCCAGCGGCGAGACCGAATACACCCGTTACGGCTTCCGCCGCATGCTGGAATTGCGCTCCGCCGATATCCTGATGCCGGATCTGCAGCGCGTCGGCGGCGTCAGCGAATTCATGCGCGTCGGCCACATGGCGGAAAGCCACGACGTGCCGGTATCCAGCCATCTATTTCCTGAGACCAGCATCCAGGTGCTCGGCGCGCTCACCAACGCCGTCTATCTTGAATACATGCCGTGGTTCTCCAAACTCTATCACGAAGAACTGGCGTTCAAGGACGGCAACGCCATGGTTCCGGAACGACCCGGCTGGGGCTTCACCTTCAATCACGACTACGTCCGGCATCTGAACCGATAATTCGCCGGATATTTTCCGCCCGCACTATGGACATTGCGTCCCGCTCAAGTTCACATTTGGCCGTTCAGACTATCAGCCGGTCATAAGCCGGAACGACAAGACGGACGCCCGCAGCAACGACGGGCGCCGGCAGGGGAAACAAACGGAGGCTTTCATGCGCATTTCTCGTCGTGACGTTTTGTCAGGCAGCGTGGGCGCACTTGGCGCCGCGACACTCCCATTCCCAAAACCCGCCATCGCCCAGTCGGAACCGATCAAGATCGGCTGCCTCGCCGCCATGACCGGGCCGAGCTCGGCGCCGACCATCGGTTTCAACCGCGGGGTCAACTTCGCTGCGGATGCCCTCAACGCCGCCGGCGGCGTCAAGGGCCGCAAGATCGAGATCGTTGTGCGCGACACCCAGGGCGACCCGACCAAGGCGGTGAACGCCACCCAGGAACTGATCAGCCAGGTCAAGGTCCACGCGATCTGGGGACCGCTCAATTCGGGCGAGGCGCTTGCCACCACGCCGATCATGGCGCGCGCCAGGATGCCGGACATCCATCCCTGTGTCGTCGAGAGCCTGATCGACACCACGAAATTCCCGAATGCGTTCCGGATGGCGCCCTCAAACAGTCAATGGGACGACGCCGTTCGCAATTATTGCCTCAATATCCTCAAGGCGAAGAAGGTTGCCGTGATCGGCGACACCACGGGGTATGGCGTGACCGCGGTCGGTGCGTCGGTGGCGGCGTTCAGGAAGGACGGCGCCGATGTGGTCTATCAGGCCAACATCGATTCAACCCAGCCCGACATGACCCCGGACATGCTGCGCGCCAAAAACGCCGGCGCCGAAGTTATCGTGGTCTGGAGTGTCTCAACCGGCATGGAAGCGCGAATGTTCAACACCCGCGCGGCGATGAACTGGGACGTTTCGTTCGTCGGACATCCGTCGATGTCATCAGGCGAACTCGCCGGCCTGGTCGAGAAGCCCGCCAACTGGAAAAAAGTCTACGCCATCGGCTACAAGAGCTGCAGTTACGATGCCGCCGGCAAGCTGCCGGCCAAGAGCGAGGATCTCGTTGCCCGTCTTCTCAAAGCCAACGTCGCGATCAACGATACTCTGCTATGGTGGGTCGCGGGCGGCATCGATGCGATCGAGCTGATTGCCAGGGCTGTCGCGGAGAGCGGATCCACCGACAGCGAGGCCATCATCAAATACTGGAATACGCTGTCGAAATATCCGGGCTATTTCGGCAACTACACCTTCACGCCGACCCAGCACAACGGCTATTTGACCGACGAGATCGTCATGTCGGAGGCCTCTACCGCCAGGAACGGGACCTTTGCGCTGGCGCCGGGGTACACGTAGCGGCGGCGGAGAGCACGACCGATGCTCGCCTCTATTCTCGCATCCGGCCTGGCGGCAGGCGCGATCTACGCGCTGGTCGGCGTCACCTACAACACCATGTTCTCGACCTCGCGGGTGATGAGCTTCACCGCCGGCCAGCTCGCGATGCTCGGCGGCGTGTTCGGCTCGATGTTCACGCTGAAACTCGGCCTGCCGATAGCGGCCGGATTGCTGCTGACGCTGCTTGGGTGTGCGATCATCGGAGTGATCACCGAATTCGTCGCGGTGCGGCCGGTTCTGAAAAACCTCGACCAGCATCTCTATGTGCTCTCCACGCTGGCGCTGGCGTTGATGATCCAGCAGGTGACGGCGATCAAATGGGGCACCGAGCCGCAGCCATTTCCGCGCCTGATCGGATGGGGCAGCGGCGTCTGGGATGAAAAGTTCTGGCTGCCGGTGGCAGCCTGCGCGCTCACCATTATCGGTCTCGAATATCTCTATCGGCGCACGCTGGTCGGCCGCGCGTTCCTGGCGATCGCGGAGGACAATTTCGCCGCGCGCGCGCTTGGCCTGCCCGAGCGCAACCTGCGCGTCGCCAGCTACGCGCTCGCCGGGATCATCGGCGGCGTTGCCGGATTTTCCGGCGGCGAGTTGCTGCTGGCGTTCTTCGCCAATGGCGCGCTGCTGAATTTCTACGGTTTTGTTCCGGTGGCACTCGGCGGCCTCGGCAATAACCGCGGCGCCGTGATCGGCGGCCTCGCGCTCGGCCTGTTCCAGCAGGCCGCCAATTTCCTGGTCGGCGGCATCTTCTCTTCGGTGGCGGTGTTCACGCTGTTCATCGTCGTTCTGTTGGCAGCGCCGCAAGGCCTGTTCGGCGCGGCCACCGCGCGGAGGGTGTGATGACCGCGCTCACCGCAACCCCCGAACGCCGCGAGACACCAGTCTTTCGCGCGCTGCTGCCGCAGCTGGCGCCGTTTCTCGGCATCCTTGCGATCGCGATGATTTTACCATTCGTCAGCAACGACTACTGGGCGCTGATCGGCACCCGGGCGGCCATTTATTGGGTGCTGGTCTCCGGTCTCAATCTTGTCGTCGGCTTCGCCGGGCATCTCGCCATCGGCTATGTCGCGCTGCTGACGCTCGGCGCCTACGTCACCAGCGTGCTCGTCGCCGGCAATGTCCTGCCGCCGGTGCCGGTATTCGCGGCATTGCCGGTCGCGGGCTGTGTCGGCGCCGTGTTCGGCGTGATCGTAGGTCTGCCGGCCTTGCGGTTGCGCACATTCTATTTCGCGATGTCGACGCTCGGCTTCGCCACCATCGTCACCCAGATTGCGCTGGCCTGGCAGAGCGTCACCGGTGGCGGCATCGGCATCGTCGGACCGGAATTTCCCGCGCCCTTCAACACCGCATGGGGCTATTACTATCTCTGCATCGGATTTGCCGCGGTCAGCACCTGGATCAGCGCTAACGTCGCGCACAGCCGGTTCGGCCGCGCCCTGATCGCAGTACGCGACGCCGAGGTCGCTGCCGAGGCCACCGGCATTTCCAAACCGCGGATGCTGATCTCGATCTTTCTGCTCGCGGGCGCACTGGCGGCGATCGCGGGCGGATTGTTCGCGAGCCTGCAGACCTACATCACGCCGGATGCCTTTACTTTCGACCTGTCGATCCTGTTCTTCATTGCGATCCTGATCGGCGGACGCGGCTCGATCCTGGGCCCGATGCTCGGGACCATCATCCTGACCATCCTGCCCGAGATAGCTGCGCCGCTGGCAGCGTGGTCGACCTTTCTCTACGCGGTGCTGCTGCTGGTGATCGTGCTGGCGATGCCCGGCGGCATCGCCGCATTGCTGGATTTTCGCAACCGCCGTCCGCTTGCCCGCAACCGCGCCATCGTGCCGCGTCCCACCGCACTCGACGCTGTCATGCGCACCGGCATCAGCGGCAGGACGCTAAGTCTGCGCGGTATCGCGCTGAGTTTCGGCAATGTGCGCGCCATCGATGGCCTCGATCTCGACGTCGAGCCCGGACAGATCCATGGCCTGATCGGCCCCAATGGCAGCGGCAAGACCACGACGCTGAACGTGATCTCGGGTTACTACGCCAGCAAGGCCGGAACGATGACATTGGGAGGCGACATCTTGCGGCCGGGCGCGCCGGCGCTACGCGCCACCCTCGGCATCGCCCGCACTTTCCAGACACCACGCGTGATTGGCGCGGCCTCGGTGCTGGAAAACGTCATGATCGGCGGCACCATTGAGGGGCAGGCGACGTTCGTGGAAGCGCTGCTGGCGCTGCCACGGCACCGGCGCGATGAGCGCCGGCTCGCTGCCAAGGCCCGCGCCCTGCTTGGCGTCGTCGGGCTTGAAATGCTGGCCGACGTTCGCGCCGACCGCCTGCAGCACAGCGAACTTCGTTTTATCGAGATTGCGCGGGCCTTGATGCTGGAGCCGGATTTCCTGCTGCTGGATGAGCCCGCCGCCGGTCTCTCCAGCGACGAAATCGAACGCCTGGCCGCGCTGATCAAGGCCATCAGCGGACGCGGCACCGGCGTGTTGCTGGTGGAGCATCATGCCGACCTGATTTTCGACATCTGCGATCAGGTCACCGTGCTCAATCTCGGCCGTACGCTGGCCGCTGGCACGCCCGCCGAAATTCGCGTCCACAAGGAGGTGGTCCGTGCTTACCTCGGCGGCTGAACCGCTGCTATCCGTCGCCGGGCTCCAGTCGGGGTACGGCAAGATCCGCGTCTTGCATGGGATCGATTTCGAGGTATCCCCGGGCGAAGTTGTGGCGCTGCTCGGTCCCAACGGCGCCGGCAAGACCACGATGCTGCGCGCGGTGTCGGGATTGCTGCCGGTCAATGCCGGACAGGTGCGCTTCGGCGGCCGCGACATCACGAACGCCTCGCCGCGCGAAGCCGCGCGCGCCGGTCTCGTGCATGTGATCGAAGGCCATCGGGTGTTCACCCAGATTTCCGTCACCGACAATCTCTTGCTGGCGGGCTACGACCTGGCGCGCCGCGAGCGTGCGGCGCGGGTCGAGGAAGCGTTGTCGTTTTTTCCGGAGATCGCCGAGAAGCGCCACCAGTTCGGCGGCGCGCTCTCGGGCGGCCAACAGCAGATGTTGACGGTGGCGCAGGGTCTGGTGCGCCGCCCGCGTCTGTTGATGCTCGATGAACCCTCGGCCGGCCTGTCGCCGGTGCTGGTCGATCGCGTCATCAGCGTCATCGACCAGTTGCGGGCGCGAGGCACCGCCATCGTGCTGGTCGAGCAATTACTGGGAAAGGCGCTCGCCGCCGCCGATCGCGTTTACGCGCTGGTGCAGGGGCATGTCGTGCTGCAGGCCTCGACCGCCGAAGCAAATCTGCCGCAACGGCTCGAACGCGCCTATTTCGGACATGAGGTATCTGCCCTGGCTCAACCAGCGCAACCATGAGCCGATGCGGCGGCCCTCATTGCCGGCCGGGAGACCACCCTGTCCTGGACAAGCTCGCGGAGGGAGGGGAACTGGGATCCAACCTTTCATTCTCGTGACCGTACGGGTACAGGGAACCAGCTTGGCACCACGCGTACGTCTGCGGTCCGGCACCGGATTGACGTCGTTGAACGCCTCAAAGTTGCTCGGCAGGCCGAATTTCGTCTAGCCTGTAACTTCAACCGTGACTGAACCGCGACCAGGACGCAGCAAACCGGATGACTTCGGGCGACCTCATACCCAGCGATCGGGACAGGCCGGAACAGGCCTCGCTTGAGGTCGAGTTCGCACTGGTCGTTGCCCGCATGATCGACTCGCTGAAGGATAACCCCGAAGATACGCGGCAGGCGATCTACGAACTGGCTCGTTATAAGCTGCAAGAACAGCTTCCAGACGTGACCGACAAGGAAAAAGAGCGAACGCGGCAGGCCTTGGAAACAGCCATCCGTGGCGTTGAAGCCTTCAAGGAGCAGAACGCTGACATTCCTGCCCCGGCACGCCGCCCGCAGCTCAGCGGTCCTCGGGACGCTTCGACCGCAGGTGACCGTTTTTATCCCGAGTTGATTGCTCCGGTCGGGCCAAGCTCGCATTCGAACACGCTATGGTCCCGTCTGCGGCGAACAGCCGTGATGATCGCGATTATCGTTGCCATATTGGTGGCTGTTCAGCAGCGGGAGCGCCTGCTGTCGTTGGCTCGTATTGCGCCGAAGCCCGAGAATACCACCATTGCAACCATTGCAGATCGGATCGCGCCCTTACAGGCGGGCAACATTCCTGCGTCGGCTCCGCTTCCAGCAAAACCTGCGCCGTTGCGGCCGACGGATTATGGCGTCTATGCCGTCAGCAACGGTGCGCTGATCGGACTAAACCCGTTGCCAGGCCGACCTCCTGACATTCGGGTCGCGGTCTCTGCCGCGATCACGACAGCCAGCCGCTCGATCCTTCCGAATGGACATCCGAGATTTATTGTCTTCCGCCATGACCTCGCATCGGGCATCGCAGACAGCGCCGAGGTTCGAATCGTCGCCAAGATCGCGCGCGAATTTTCGGCAGGCGTCATCAACAAGAAGCCGGAGGAAGACGCGTGGGTGATGCGAAATATCTCATTTCCCTTTCGATTGTCCCCCGTCAGTGACAATCCTGAAATGGTTGAGCTCCATGGCGATGATCCCGCCTTGGAATTAACCCCTGGTCGCTACGCGCTGGTGCTGAAGACCCAGGCATATGATTTCAGCGTTGAAGGCAAACCCGTCGATCCGAAGCAATGTATCGAACGGATAGTTTCGACAAACGGCACTTTCTATTCTGATTGCAAAGCGCCCTGATATTGATAAACGGACTTCTCTGCGGATGATTTCGCGGGCCTGAAGCGGCGCCCGGTAGCGGCACTGACGCCACCACATGTCGCCTGTCCCGTCCGCATAGCCAACGGCAGTCCCGACGAGCGTGCCGCTAACGTCCGGAACCCGCGCCGGGGCCATACCCGGCCCATCGCATCACTTCACACTCAGGAGAGATGTGAAACGCTTCACATTCGTCGGCAACCGTAGATGCTAATAGGCGCCGGGACTCTTTCATGAGGAGGCATCTCGATGCCCACGCCACTCAGCAACGATAAGCGCGGCGATCAGGACCGACTGGAATTCGTGATGATCTGGCTGTCCGTCATTACGACGGCTCTGGTGTTGGCGATCGCGGGCTTCGTCGGCATTGTGTTCTGACGTATTAACGCGCGGGATTCGGGTTGCGGTCTCTGCCGCAATCACGGCATCGGATCATTGTGGCCGTCATCGTGCGGTTTATTTCCTGCTCGGCGCATAGAAGGTGCCTTCGACCTCGCAGATATCGTCTCCATTCAGCCGATGAACCTCGATGATGGTGCGCGGCGGATAGGGACCGGCGCCCCACAGCTCTTCCTGGACCTTGTTCACGAACGGCCGGAAGCGATACATGTCCGTGACATAGACGACGAGGCGCACCGCATCCCGCAGCGTTGCGCCTTCGGATTCGGCGATCAGCTTCATATTGAGGAAAGCCTGACGGATACGCGCCTCGTCACCCTGGATCTGCAGGTTCGTTTTCGGATCGATACCGCGCATTCCAGCGATGAAGACGAAGTCGCCCGCGCGCGTACCGAGATTCCATGGGCCTGTCGGCTTGATCGCGCCGTCCGGCGCCAGCGTCTTGACCCCGGCAGAAGAGAGCGGAAGCGGCTCCGCCGCTACCGGATGAAGCCACAGCAACGCGACCATCAATAGTATTACCTTCTTCAACGCAGACCTCCTGTTTTATTCAAGCTGCGGCAGCCGTTCTTCCAGACGCATGCAAAAACGAAGCCGTGCGGGGCGGTTCTGGCGTGATCCAACGCGCTGCGGATACCCCCCCATCTAGACGCCCGACCGGCGCGATGCGAAACGGGAGTGGACCGATTACCCCGTCATTGTCCGCACATGACGCTTCTGCACCTTGATTGGCGAATGCGCCGCGGGCCTTATGACGGAACTTCAGCGACTCCTACCCATGTGGCACCAGCATGATGACCGCGAATGACACTTACACCGAGCCTACAACCGGCTATTGGCAGGACCTGACGCCGGAGGTCCCCACGCGTTTCCCGGCGACGCCGCCGTATCGCTTCGGCTATCCCGTGAGTCTGCCCTGCGGCCGCATCCTCGTTCTGCCGCTGCGCCGATTGCCCGATGGCAATCGCGCCGTCGCCTCCCTCATTGCCAACCAGGCCTCAAACATCGTGGTTGCTGTTCTGGCAGACCATATGGCCACACAGGCGCGCGCACTCGATGCCCAGATCATTGTCGGACTGCCGACCCTCGGCCTGGCCTTTGCCTCGCTGGTGGCCGAACGGCTCGGACAGTCGCGCTATGTCCCGCTCGGGTATTCGCGCAAATTCTGGTATGATGATGCACTGTCGGAGCCGGTCACCTCGATCACCAGCCCGCAGGCCGGCAAGCAATTGCGGCTGGACCCGAACCTGCTGCCCCTGATCGAAGGCCGACGGGTGGCGCTGGTCGATGATGCCATCTCAACCGGCGCGACCGCCGTCGCTGCTGTGCGTCTGTTGCAGAAGGTCGGCGCCGAAATTGCCGGCATGATCGTCGCCATGAAGCAAACCAATCGCTGGGAGGCGCCGGCCGCGGCGCTCTCCATGCCGCTTGCAGTCCGCGCGGTATATGGCTGCCCTCTATTCCAGCGCAGCGACGCCGGCTGGATACCCCTCACCGAGACGCAGCCCGCTATTCCCTGAACTTGGCGGTCACCAATTGTCGAGATCGGTGGCGGAGAGAGTGGGATTCGAACCCACGGTACGGTTTCCCGCACACACGCTTTCCAAGCGTGCGCCTTAAGCCACTCGGCCATCTCTCCGGATGCCCTCTCTTGAAGGGGCGGGAGGACTTTTGCAAGTGACCGCGGAAGCAACCGCGGTTATTTCCCCAACTGGTTGAATAATATCGCTAATTTGACATTTTCCCCGGCACCGGATTTTCCCGGCCAAAGCCCTTGAACCGAAAACCGGTTACCGGCGACGATGGATCGAGCGGCAAATCAAGCGCCGGGAGGGCGACATGACGAACGACCGGATGCTGAAGCTCGCCGTTCTCCTGGCAGCGGTCGCCATGGGTCACGCGGGACCCGCGATGGCGCAGGCCTGCAGCCATGAGGGTGCGGTCGTGAGCTGTGATGACGGACGGCGCGGCTTGCTGTCCGGCGACGCCATCATCTGGCCCGACGGCACGCGATCGAGCTCGTCGCCACATCCGAGCGTCATCATCGGCAACAAATCATCGGTGAAAGTGGGACCGGGCGTGTTCGTCGGCCAGGGCAAAGGCTCGGTGCCGCTGGATGATCCGAACGCGCCGAACAAGACGCGCTGCGCCATTCTCGATGGCGTGTCGTATTGTTATTAATGATAGCGCGCGCCGGCATTGACCGCGCGAAGCGGCCGCAAGGCCGGCGGTTCCAATACCGCCGCGACGGCGGCATCCGCATCGATCCGGGTCGCCTGCAAGGCGTCGACAAAACTCGCGAACCATTGCTGGATCGTATGGCTGCGGAGTTTTTCCATCATCGCCTCCCAGCGCATGCGCCGCTCTGACAGGGGCATGCTGAGTGCCGTCGCGATGGTCCGCGCCATGCCATCGATATCGTGAGGATTGACCAGCAGCGCCGTATCCAGCTCGTTCGCCGCGCCGGCGAATTTCGACAGCACCAGCACACCGGGATCGGCCGGATTTTGGGCCGCGACATATTCCTTGGCGACGAGGTTCATGCCGTCATGCAGCGGCGTCACGACGCCGACCTGGGCGGTGCGATAAAGTCCCGCCAGCACAGTCTGGCTAAAGCCCTTGTTGAGATAGCGGATCGGGGTCCAGTCCACTTCGCCATGGCGGCCGTTGACGTCGCTGACCAGCTTGGCAAGTTCGCTTTGCAGATTGCCATAGGCTTCGATCGCACCGCGCGAGGGGGTCGCGATCTGCAGCAGCGACACCGTGCGCGCCAGCGCCGGCTGCAAGGTCCACATCCGGTCGAAGGCGTTGATGCGGTTGACCAGCCCCTTGGAATAATCCAGCCGGTCGACGCCGATCGCCAGCTTCTCGCCGTTCAGGCTTCGCCGCAGTCGCGACACGTCGGGATGCGATACGGCCTTGGCAGCCTGCAGGGCGAATTTTTCAGCATCGATGCCGATCGGAAACACCGCGATGCGCGATTTGCCGTGACGCGAGGTGACGACGCCGTCTTCGTTCTCAAGCCCGAGGCAGCACGAAAGATATCCGAGGAAATTTTCGCAATCATCCTGGGTCTGGAATCCGATCAGATCATAGGCCAGCATGGCCTCGATCAGCTCGCGATGATGGGGAACGCCTTCGATGACGGCGCGCGCCGGCCATGGCGTGTGCAGGAAGAAGCCGACCGGCTGCGTCACGCCGAGATCGCGCAATTCCGCTCCCAGCGCCAGGAAATGATAATCCTGGATCCAGAATGCGGTATCCGGTTTTTTGAAGCGCAACAGCGCGCGCGCCATGAACGCGTTCACTTCGCGATAGGACAGATAATCGTCCTGCGAGGCGCGGATCAGATCGGCCCGCGAATGCAGCGCCGGCCACAATGCCGAATTGGCAAAACCTTCATAATAGCCGCCGTAATGCGCGGCCGGCAGGTCCAGCATCGCCAGCGCGCCCGCCCCGAGCGCCTCGATTTCGGCGAACGGTTCCTTCTGGGCGCCATCACGGACGCGACCGCTGGAGCCGACCCAAATCGCCCCGGATTTCTCCACGACTGGCAGCAATGCAGCCGCAAGCCCACCGGTCATGGGCTCGTTGGCATTGCCACGCGCGACGCGATTTGACACGACGACGAGGTTCACAGGGTCCCCTCCTGGTGTTTCTCTCGTGAGTTAACCGCCATTCATCAATATGGTTCCTGGTCACCCTTTCAACGAAATGAAACCAAATTCGGGCATCGTGCGATGGAACTCGACGTTTCCGCGGCAAACAGGTTGCCAAATCTCGATGGGCGTGGGCGAAACGCCTTCGATTTCGTCACGAACGAAAAACGATTGCATACAATCATCGTCTTGCCGCAGCTTCGTCATCAACAAGGCGCGCGAGCCAGGCCCGCACGTCGCGCGGTTCATCGAAATGCCCGGCAACGCCTTGCGCACGCCGGCCCACGGAAAATGCGAGGCCGCCGAAATCAGGCATGATAGCGAACACCGATTCATCGGTGACGTCGTCGCCGAGGAAAATCGGACGGCGCCCTCGAAAGGGCTCGTGAGTCATCAATTCGCGAACACCGGTTGCCTTGGTAAAGCCGGAATGTTTGATTTCGCAGACGCATTTCCCGGGCAGCACTTCGATCGGCGCATTGGGCAGATCGGCCCGGATCAGGGACACCGCCTCGTAGATCGCCTTCTCGGCATGCGGCGCCAGCCGGTAGTGAAGCGCCAGCGAATAGCCCTTGTCTTCGAGCAGAATGCCCGGACTGAGCTTGGCGATGGCGGCGAGACGACGCTTCAGTTCCTTGTCCATCGGCGGAGCATGTACGGCAACGGCTTCGCTATCCGCCGAAATCCGCATTTCCGCACCGTGGCCGCCAACGGCCGGAAATTGCTCGGGGGCAAAGATCAAATCGATGTCGTTCAGCGAACGTCCGCTGACGAGGGCCAACGCACCCGAGGTCTTTTCGCGCAACTGGCCGAGGGTCTTTGCCAAACCTGGCGGCACCCACACTTCGCGCGGCGTCGGCGCGAGATCCAGCAGGGTGCCGTCGATATCCAGCAGCACCGCGCATTCGCCCAGGCGTCGCGCCAGATCGCTCACAGCCAGTTTCGGTGATGCAATCTGCGGCAATGGCGCGTTTTCTTCTACGTCTTCCTGCATAAGCGTCCCGGCCAGATCTTCATCACCAACGTCCTCAATCATGTCATTCTACTCCACAAAAGCCAGCGGCCGCGTGACCGATTCCAGCGTCCGGCGCTCGGCCGCGATGGCGTAACGCCATGCGACCGCGGCAGCCGCGATCATCAATCCAGCGCCCAGCAAATAACCGGCAAAGACGCTGTCGCGTGACCCGGTATCGATCAACGCACCAAACAAGGCCGGGCCGGCGACGCCGCCAATGCCGGTTCCTACCGCATAGAACAGCGCAATCGCGAGCGCGCGCACCTCCAGCGGAAAGGTCTCGCTGACAGTGAGATACGCCGCGCTCGCGGCCGGCGACGCAAAAAAGAAGATCACCATCCAGGCCATGGTCTGGGTCTGGGCGCTCAATACGCCGATCGAGAACAGATAACCGGACAACGCGAGTAGAACGCCCGAGATGCCGTAAGTCAGCGTAATCATCGCCCGCCGCCCCAGCGTGTCGAACAACCGGCCGAGCAACAGGGGCCCAAGGAAATTGCCCGCGGCGAAAGGCAGGATGTACCATCCGATCTGGTCCGCAGCGATTCCGTAGAAATCGGTCAATACCAGCGCAAAGGTGAAGAAGATCGCGTTGTAGAAGAACGCTTGCGCGATCATCAGCGCCAATCCGACCAGCGAGCGCTGGCGATAGGCGACAAACAACGTGTGTGCGACCTGGCGCAGCGGCGTGTGATCGCGCATTCTCAGTTTTATCTTCGGCCATGCGTGGTGACGCGAGCCTTGTTGATCCAGCTCCTGTACGTGTCCCGTGACCGATCGTTCTATGTCGCCCACAATCGCATTGGCGCGATCGGGTTGACCGTGAATCACCAGCCATCGCGGGCTTTCCGGAATCCACATCCGCATCACAAATACGACAAGGCCGAGCCCGGCACCGGTGAAATAGGCGAGCCGCCAGCCGAGGTCCGGACCGGTCAAATGCGGATCGAGCAGAATGATCGCGCTGATCGCACCCAGCGCCGCGCCGATCCAGAAACTGCCGTTGATCACCAGATCAGTCCAGCCGCGATAGCGCGCCGGCACCAGTTCCTGAATCGTCGAATTGATCGCGGTGTATTCGCCGCCGATGCCGGCACCGGTCAGGAACCGGAACAGCGCGTAGCTCGCGACGCTCCAGGACAGCGCCGTCGCCGCGGTGGCCGCCAGATAGAGCGCCAGCGTGATGAAGAACAATTTCTTGCGTCCGATCCGGTCGGTGAGCCAGCCGAACCCGAGTGCGCCGATCACGGCGCCCGCGAGGTAAGCGCTGTTGGAAAATCCGACGTCGAAGTTGGTGAACTGCAGCGTGGGGCTTTGCTTCAACGCTCCGGACAATGCGCCCGCCAGCGTGACTTCCAGCCCGTCCAGAATCCAGGTAATGCCGAGCGCAAGCACGACCCGGGTATGGAAACCGCTCCAGCGCAAGGCGTCGAGACGAAACGGAATACTGGTCTCAATGACGCGATCATCGCTGCAATTATCGCTACATTGACGTTCCCCCGGCGCGGACCTCGCGGCCGCAACCGTCGAATCGCGTTGCAATCGCTGCAAATCCATCGGATTGAACCCAAGAGGAACTGCCCCGGGGGTGTGACCTTCCGAGGTTCTCAGCAGCATCTGCCTCAGCTACCGGTATCAACGCGTTCGGGACGCCGGAGTTCCCGCAGTGCGGCAGCCGAGCGATCGGGTTCGCTTACCGCTGATCGCTGCCTGGCCGGGGCGAGGCGTGAGCAAGCTGCGCATTCTCCGGCTGCAAGGATGTCGGCACCAGCACCGGCGGCAATGATGGAATGAGCCGCGTGCGTTCGCGGTGTGCCGGGATCGCACGATAGACCTGCTTGGTGGCTTCCACGATGTGAACCCCGGCGAAGGGCAACGACAATGCAGCGCCGACGCGCTCCCATGCCATCGCGGAGCGCAGGAACCAGCCGCCCCGGACCGGCGGCACGAACAGCGCCTCGCCCCAGGCTGTCGGCGTGAACCAGGTCTGCCGCAGCAATTGCGTGATCTGCGAACGCGAATACGGCCGGCCGTGACCGAACGGCGTGGCGTCGGAACGGGTCCAGACCCCGCGCCGGTTCGGAATGACCGCCATCACGCGGCCTGACGGCGCCAGCACCCGCCATACTTCGCGCAGCAACCCTTCGGGGTCGTCGGACATTTCCAGCGCATGAACCAGCAGGATGCGGTCGACGGCGGCATCCGGCAGCGGCAGCGAAAATTCGTCGACCAGTGTCGCCAGGGTAGGCCGCGCCGTCGGCCATTTCAGCACGCCTTGCGCCGCCGGCATGAAGGCGATGCAGCGCTCTGAATCCTCGCGAAACAGGCCGAGATAGGGGGTCGGATAGCCGAGGCCGAGCACCCGCTGACCCCCGGCATCCGGCCAGCGCGCGTGAATGCCGCGATTGATCAGCCGCCGCGCCACGATGCCGAGGCGCTGCGAATAGAAATCACGGAGATCAATGACATCGATCGTCATGCGCTTAATCTAGCACGAAGCCCCATCGAAATGCGTGCCCAATATCGCATTGCTTATTCGGCGTTAACGCCATATTTCATGCCCTTATGGGGCTTGCTCGCGTTGCTGCCTAAACTCGATCATGGAGATAACATGACTGCCGAAATTCGCCTGTTCCCCTGCCTCGCCGACAATTTCGGTTACCTGATCCACGACCCCGCGACCAAGGCGACTGCTTCCATCGACGCGCCGGAAGCCGGCCCCATCGTCAAGGCGCTGGAGCGCGAGGGCTGGACGCTGACCGACATTCTGATCACCCATCATCATGGCGACCATGTCGGCGGCGTCGCCGAATTGAAGCAGAAATACCAATGCCGCGTGGTCGCGCCCCACGACAAATCCGCCAAGATCGCCAATGTCGACCTGCGCGCCGGCCAGGGCGATGTCATCAAGGTGGGAAGTC
The DNA here is from genome assembly GCF_050014615.1 of Bradyrhizobium sp. Classification (GTDB taxonomy): domain Bacteria; phylum Pseudomonadota; class Alphaproteobacteria; order Rhizobiales; family Xanthobacteraceae; genus Bradyrhizobium. Next base: position 68,860 of record NZ_JBEKCZ010000001.1, read on the forward strand.
TGCTGGCGCGGGTACTGGAAACCCCGGGCCACACCCTCGACCACATCAGCTATGTCTTCGACAGCGAAAAAGCGCTGTTCGCCGCCGACACGCTGTTCTCGATCGGATGCGGACGGGTGTTCGAGGGCACCTATCCGATGATGTGGGACTCGCTGCTCAAGCTGCGCGCGCTGCCCGACGATTTCAAACTCTATTGCGGTCACGAATATACCGCCGCCAACATCAAATTCGCGCTGACGGTCGAGCCTGACAATGCGGCCTTGAAGGCCCGCGCCGAGGACGTAAAGCGCTTGCGCAGCGACAACAAGCCGACGATCCCGACCCTGCTGGGCGAAGAGAAGAAGGCCAACGTGTTCCTGCGCGCCGACGAGCCATCGGTCGCGGCCAGCGTGCGGATGAAGGGCCACAGCGCCGCCGATGTGTTCGGCGAGTTGCGCGAACGCAAGAACAAATCCTGAGGGACAAATCCTGATGGGAAAATCCCGATGATCGAGGTGCCGACCGCCGCCGACATCATTGCACGGCTCGAGTTGAAGCCGCACCCCGAGGGTGGGCACTATCGCGAGACGTTTCGCGACGCGTGCACGGACGCCAACGGGCGCGCGCGCTCGACCGCGATCTATTTCCTGCTGGCGCGCGGCGAGCGCTCGCACTGGCATCGCATCGACGCGGTGGAGATCTGGCACTATTACGCCGGCAGCGCGCTGGTGTTGCAGATCGCCGAAGATGGAGACCATCGCCGCGTCAGGCTCGGTCCCGATCTCGCGGCCGGCGAAGTGCCGCAAGCCATCGTGCCGCCGCAGGCGTGGCAGGCGGCCGAAAGCACCGGCGACTGGACCTTGGTCGGATGCACGGTCGCGCCGGGATTCGATTTTGCAGCATTCGAGATGGCGCCGAAGGGGTGGGAACCGACGTCCTCGTCCTGAGAAGTGCTTCGTAGGGTGGACAAAGCGAAGCGTGCCCACCATTTCACGAGCGCAGACAAGAGCCATGGTGGGCACGGCGCAAGCGCGCCTTTGCCCACCCTACATTTCGTCAGCGCTTCCAAACCATATCCCTCGCCGCGATCAGCCCGCCGCCGGCGATCAGGACCGCGGCGATGGCGATGTTCGCGCTCGGCTTCGCAAAGCCGGCCAGAATCAGAAACAGGGTCGAGAGCAGCGGCGTCGCATAGGACGCGGCACCCAGCACGCGGATGTCGCCGCGCTTCATTCCGATATCCCAGGCATAGAATGCAGCACCGACCGGCCCGATGCCGAGCGCGATAACCGCCAGCCATTGGCCCGCAGTATCAGGCCAGACCGTCACCTCGACCAGCCCGTGCACCGCGGCGGCGAGCAGTGCCGTCACCAGGCAAAAGCCGGCCACTGCGTCTGTCGGCACCGACTTGAGCCGGCGCGACATCACCGAATAGGCCGCCCACACAAAGGCCGCCACGAAGGCCGCGATCAAGCCGGGCACCTGGCCGGGCGCAAAGCCGCCTCCGCTGCTGGCGGCAAATAACAGCACCGTGCCAGCCAATCCAAGCAGCGCACCGATGACGTGATGCGGCGCCAGCCGCTCGCCGGGCAGCAGCGACGAAAACAGCACGATCAATAGCGGCCAGAGATAGTTCAACAGCCCGGCTTCGGCCGGCGGCGCGAACCGCAGCGCCAGGAAATACAGCGCGTGATACCCGAACAGCCCGCCAACCCCGACGGCCCATGCCAGCGGCGGTTGCCACAGCGCGGCGATCGCCTCCGGCCGCCCGATCCAGGTCAGCGATCCCACCAGCGCGCCGATCGCGAACGTCATCGCCGCCAGTTGAAAGGCGGGGATCGTTCCCGTCGCCACCGTCAGCGCCGCCAGCAACGACCACATCAGGATCGCAGTCAGTCCGATCAAGGTCGCGGTGCGGGAGGTCATGAAATCCGTCATTGCGAGCGAAGCGAAGCAATCAAACGCTTTGCGTTTGTCGCAGGCAATGACGAAAAGCAATCACACCATATACTGTCCGCCGTTGATCGTGAGCGTCGAGCCGGTAATGGCTCCGGCCTCATCCGCGGCCAGGAACACCACGGCGCGGGCGATTTCATCGGGCTCGCCGAGACGGCCGGTCGGGATCAGCGGCAGGATGCTCTTCTCCAGCACCTCCTTCGGCACCGCCTGCACCATCTCGGTGTTGATATAGCCCGGGCAAACCGCATTGACGGTGATGCCGCCCTTGGCGTTTTCCAGCGCCAGCGCCTTGGTGAAGCCGATGTCGCCGGCCTTGGCCGCGGAATAATTGACCTGCCCGAACTGGCCCTTCTGGCCGTTGATCGAGGAGATGTTGATGATGCGGCCGAATTTCCGGGCGCGCATGCCCTCGATCACCTGGCGCGTCATGTTGAACAGCGAGCCGAGATTGGTATTGATGACGGCATTCCACTGCTCCAGCGTCATCTTGTGGAACGCGCCGTCCCGGGTAATGCCGGCATTGTTGATGAGCACGTCGACCGGGCCGAGATCGGCCTCGACCTGCTTGACGCCGGCGGCGCAGGCGTCAAACGAACTGACGTCCCATTTATAGGTCGGGATGCCGTTCTCGGCCTTGAATTTTTCCGCGGCCGCGTCGTTGCCGGCATAGCTGGCGGCGACCTTGTAGCCGGCGGCTTTCAGCGCCTTGCTGATCGACGCGCCAATACCCCGCGTTCCCCCCGTCACCAATGCAACACGCGCCATGTCGAATCCTCCCTTGGCTTCCCTATGTTTTTTGTAACGTCGAATTAAGCGGGCTGCTTGACCAACATCAAGAACAAAACGCCCGGCGCGAGCCGGGCGTTTCTTATTAACTTTGTGCGCTGCAGTTGCGAGATGATCTTTTCATCACTCCCGTGCATTCGCTGCTGTTTGTTTAATCGCGTGCAATGCACATCGCGATGCCCATGCCGCCGCCGATGCACAGCGTGGCGAGGCCCTTCTTCGCATCGCGCTTCTGCATTTCATGCAGCAGCGTCACCAGCACGCGCGCGCCGGACGCGCCGACCGGATGGCCGATCGCGATCGCGCCGCCATTGACGTTGACCTTGGACGTATCCCAGCCGAGGTCCTTGTTGACCGCGCAAGCCTGCGCCGCGAAAGCTTCATTGGCCTCGATCAGGTCGAGATCGCCGATGCTCCAGCCGGCCTTTTTCAGCGCGGTGCGCGAGGCCGGAATCGGCCCGGTGCCCATGATCTTGGGATCGACGCCGGCCTGGCCCCACGACACGATGCGTGCCAGCACGGTCTTGCCTTCCTTGGCCGCCTGCTTGGCGGTCATCAGCACCACCGCGGCCGCACCATCGTTGATACCGGAGGCGCTGCCGGCGGTCACGGTGCCGTCCTTCTCGAACGCCGGCTTGAGCTTGGCCATGGCTTCCAGCGTCGCGCCGTGACGCGGATATTCATCGTCGCTGACGATGATATCGCCCTTGCGGGTCTTGATCGTGACCGGGACGATCTCGTCCTTGAACTTGCCGGCCTTCTGCGCGGCCTCGGCCTTGTTCTGCGAGTGGACGGCGAATTCGTCCTGCTGCGCGCGGGTGATCTGGTATTGCTTGGCGACGTTCTCGGCGGTGTTGCCCATGTGATAGCCGTTGAAGGCGTCCCACAATCCGTCCTTGATCATGGTGTCGATGAAATCCACCGGGCCCATCTTGATGCCGCCGCGCAGATATTGCGCATGCGGGGCCATGCTCATGGATTCCTGGCCGCCGGCGACGACGATTTCGGAATCGCCGTTGAGCAGCGCCTGGTAGCCCAGCGCCACGGTGCGCAGGCCCGAACCGCATAATTGATTAACGCCCCAGGCCGGGCTTTCCACCGGGATACCGGCGGCGATCGAGGCCTGGCGGGCCGGGTTCTGGCCCTGGGCTGCGGTCAGGATCTGCCCCATGATCACCTCGGAAACACGGCCCGGCTCGATGCCCGCGCGCTCCAGCGCTGCCTTGATGGCGATGGCGCCGAGATCATGGGCCGGTGTGGTGGCGAACGCACCGTTGAAACTTCCGACCGGGGTGCGGGCGGCGCTGACGATGACGACATCGTCTGACATGGGCATCTCCTGAGTTTGAGTTGTTGGGCTTTAAGGCCTTGGATGGCGGGCGGCCGGATGGCGGGCCAGTCTCTTGGCTTATCCTGTTAACGTCGTTGAGGCATGTCAATTGGCCGGAAGGCAAAATCTCGCCGCGGCGCATCCAAATCGAGCCTCTTGGCAATTTCCTGAGCAGTGCCTATGCTTTGGAATTAACCGTGCCGCACAAAACGGTAGCCGAACCGCATTGAAAATGCTTACCTTTGCTGCGATGCGTTGCTTGTCAGCCCAGCGGCTAGGCCGCCGGGTTCCCGTCCTCGGTGTGCATGTGTGAGCCCATGGCGAAATCAGACCAACCCACCACGATCAAGAAATACGCGAATCGACGGCTCTATAATACCGGCACGAGCACCTATGTGACGCTCGAGGACCTCGCGGCGATGGTCAAGGACGGCGAGGATTTCCTCGTCTATGACGCCAAGACCGGCGACGATATCACCCGTTCGGTGCTGGCGCAGATCATCTTCGAACAGGAAAACAAGGCGGGCCAGAATCTGCTGCCCACCACCTTCCTGCGGCAATTGATCCGGTTTTACGGCGACAGCATGCAGATGGTGGTGCCGAAATATCTCGAGCAGTCGATCGACACGCTGACACGGGAGCAGGAAAAATTCCGCAAGCAGCTGACCAACACCTTCAGCGGAACGCCGTTCGCGCCGCTGGAAGAGCACGTTCGCCGCAACATGGAATTGTTTCAGCAGACATTCTCGATGTTCAAGCCGTTCGTGCCGCCGCGCCTGGGAGCGGCCGCCGCCGAGCCGGAAAAGGCTCCGGAGCCGGCGCCCGAAGATGACAATATCGACAATCTGCGCCGTCAGATGAAGGACATGCAGGACCGCCTCGATCGGATGTCGAAAGAGCCGAAAAAGGAAGAGTGAGTTTTTCCGCACCTCGTCCGCAGAAAAATAATAGATCGTCGTCCCCGCCTAGTGCGCAATTGCGCACGGGAGCGGGGACCCATAGCCACCGGCTTTAATTGTCAACGAAGGTCTCTCCCACCGTTGTCCAAACGATAGGACGCGGCCTATGGCGTTCGCCGGGACGACACCCGATAATTTTCCGATAATTCAGCTCGCCGCCGGCAAAACCGTTTCAGCCCGCGGGTCCCACGGCCGTTGCGAGGACGCCAGCCCGATCAGGCGCCCCTGGATGTAGTCGCAGCCCCAGTCGCGTAGCATCGCAGCCGATTCTTCGTCCTGAACCCATTCGGCCACGGTCTTGATCTCCAGCCGGCGCGCCAGATCGATCAGCGTCTGCACGAAGGCCCGATCATCGGCCGAGCGGGCGATGTTCTGCACGAAGGCGCCATCGATTTTCACGATATCGACACCGAGCTTGCGCAGATTCCGGAACGAGGTGTAACCGGCGCCGAAATCGTCGATCGCGATCTGGCTGCCGAAGCTCTTCAACCGGGTGACAAAGCCTCTGATGTCATCGATATCCTGAATCGCCACGGTTTCGGTGATTTCAACGATCAACCGCTCGGCGACGCCGGGATGCGCGCGCATCAGCGATTCGATCGAAGCCGACCAGTCCGGATCCATCGTGGTGTCGGGTGAGATGTTGAGGCTGAGCCGCACATTTGGCGAACCCGCGAGTTCAGCCACCACGAGTTCAAGCACGCGGTGATCGACCAGGCGTATCAGGCCGAGCTTCTCGGCGACGGGGACGATGTCCGGCGCCAGCAGAACCTGCCCGTCATCCTGTTCCATGCGAACCAGACATTCGTAGAACGATGCCTGGCGCGAGACGGCTTCCACGACCGGCTCGAACGCCATCACGATGCGGCGTTCATTGAGCGCGGTGACGATTTCGTCGGTGACGCGAATATTGACGCGGCGCTGGGCGTCGCGCTCGACATTCGGACGCCAGATCGAAAACGATCCGGAGCGGCGACGCTTCGCCATGTCGAGCGTTTCGTGGGCGCGGTTGATGGCCTCGTCGGCGCTGCGCGCGTAGCGCGGCACACTGACGGCGCCGATCGATGCCGTGACCGAGACCGGACCGGATTTGGTCGGCACCACTTCGTCGCGAATCCCGGCCAAAAACCGCTCGGCGGCGACATTCATGTCATCGACGGTACAATTCTTCAGGATCAGCCCGAATTTATTGCCGGAGAACCGGCCGAGCACGTCGCCGCCGCGCAGCCGGGCGCGAATGCGGGTGGCGACTTCCGAAATAACGGCATCGGCGACATCGAACCCGAAGGCGTCGTTGATGCGGGCCAGATGATCGATCCCGATCAACATGAAGGCGCAGGACGAGCGGAAGCGCATGGCTTCCTCGATGGCCTCGGCCAGCGATGCGACTAGATGCGTGCGATTGAGTTCGCCGGTCAGCGGGTCGTGCCGGGACAACTTTACCAGTTGCTCGTCGCGGGCATGGCGTTCGTTGTCGACGCGGACAATGCCCTGGACGCGCGCCGGCTTGCCGTCAGCGTCGGCAAACCAGCAGCCGGATTCCTCGATCCACAGCACGGGGGCCGAGGTGTTGGCCCGCACGCCATATTCGATCCGGTAGGGCGCGCCCTCGGCGCGATGCGCCAGCGGCGAGTGGCCAAGGGCGGCTGTCCGGATCGAGCGCACCGGTTCGATCAGATTTGAAAACGCCGTCCCGCTCGCCAGCGCTTCCGCCGGAATATCCGGAAATACCGCGGCCAGATGATCGCTCCAGGCCATCTCGTCGGTTGCGATGTCCCAGACGAAGGCCGCCTGGCCGAGCGAAGCGAGAATGGTCGAAGCCGGGGGGACAGCGGGTTTCAAGATCGCCTCGTTTCGGGACACAGAAGGTGATTCTTCGATTCGAAGAATAGTGCCTGTTTTGCGCCTGACCCTATGCAAAGTTCATAAATATTCTGGAAACCACGTCGCGCGGTAGCCGGGAACGGACCGGGCCGAACCGGCATAGCTCTTGCGAGGATGATTCATAAGGGAGCTTAACGCCCCAAAATGTGACAGTTGAGCCGGATCTCGATTTACGATGATGGGCACCAGCCAATCCGAGCAGGCGGTAGAGGACGGCGTCGTTCTGGACGCAAAACCCGCCTGTGTCGCGCTGGTACCGGTCATCCCATCGGCGCAATGGTCCCACAGCCCAGGCCTGCAGCCGTCCCTGCCCAGCTCGATTTTTGTCACGCAGTTGATCGCGACCGCCGAGCAGGTACCGCAACCGCGCGGCTTGCAGCGGGCAACGCTTGCGGATGCGCAGACCGCCTATAGCGCCAAGCAAAGCCCTATTCCGGGCGCCGGACGCCGGACGCGGCAAATCATCTGAGTTAATGCGCCGGCGCCTCGGGTGGCGGCGGCGCGCTGTTGCCCGGCTGCAGTCCCGGGGACACCAACTCCGGGGGTGGTCCCGCCGGCGTCACTTCGGGTTGGGCGTTTTTCGGTTGCGGATGGTCCAGCAGCACGGATTCGGCGACCGAAGCGGCCGCCGGTACCGACGGCGAGGGCGCGGGATCGAATTGCGGTTCGGCCACGACAACATCGGCTCTTCTCGTACCCCGCCTGGAGATCGCATCGGCAGCCACCATTTGGGTCCCGCGCCGCGCGCGCAACGCCAGGCCCGACAGGAAATCCGCCAGCGCCAGCAGAGCGAGCAGGAAATAGGTCGAGCTGCCGAACCGCGGCCACAGCAGAAATTCGGCGACCGCGCCGCCGAATATGATCAGCGACAGCAGATGATCGGTGAGATATTTCGCCCCGGGACGCGCGCCCTTGATGACCTCAAGCAGCAACACGACAATGCCGAGCGCGAGCAGCATATCGCTGAGCGTCACCGGCCACTCGGCGCCCGACATCAGCGGCAGCCTCACGACCGGCTCGGCCAGGGACACCCCCGGCATCAGGAAGACGATGATGTTGTAGATCGCGAGTGGAATCAGAAGAAGCGGAAAACCGACCATCGGCGAGGCCTTCTTTTCAAGAGAACCAAGGTTTTTAAGAGAACCAAGGCGTTCTCTGGCGAACCATCGGGGTTCGCCGCCGGACACCGTCTTACCTCACTCGTTGGCCGAATTCAGGCAGGCGTTGCCGATCACGGGTCGCCGGTCGCGGCTCGCCTGCCGTTAAGCCGTTGTCAGGATTCCTTCTTGGCCTTCAGAACCTGCCGGCCCTTGTACATGCCGGTTTTCAGATCGAGGTGGTGCGGGCGGCGCAATTCGCCGGAATCCTTGTCCTCGGCATAGGTCGGCTTCTTCAGCGCGTCCGCCGAGCGGCGCATGCCACGCCGCGAGGGCGATGTTTTTCTACGGGGAACGGCCATGTCGGTATCCTCTAGGGGTGTTGTCGGAGGCATCGTCCGAAAGCGGACGGCTGAAGCGTTTTGGCGCAAGCGCAAATGCCGATAAGGCCGCGCTTATAGAGGATGGAGTGAGCCAAAGCTAGGTTCAAAATACGCCAAAATGGCTCAAAAACCTCGATTTTCGCTCCAGCACCGCAGCAATGCCGTGGCCTGCGCCCGGGCCGTATAGGTCCCGGCCAACCGGCGCACGCCGGGACCGGGATTGCGGGCGCTGCGCCGCACCGGATTAGGCAGAATGGCCGCCAATAACGCCGCTTCGCGCGGCGACAGGCCCGAGGCCGGATGCCCGAAGGCATAGTTGGCGCCGGCCTGCGCGCCGAACTGGCCGGAAGGCCCAAGCTCGGCAATATTAAGGTAGATTTCCAGAATCCGCTGCTTCGGCAGCACCCAATCGGTCCACAGCGCCAGCGGCAATTCCAGCGCCTTGCGGACCACGCTGCGGCCCGGCCACAGGAACAGGTTTTTCACCACCTGCTGGGTGATGGTCGAGCCGCCGCGGGCCGCCTCGCCATCCTCGGCGTCGTCGATTACCTCGCGCAACGCGTCCCAGTCGATGCCGTGATGGCTGCAGAATTTCGCGTCCTCGGATGCGACCACTGAACGCGGCAGCGACGGCGAAATCGTGCCAAAATCGATCCATTGCCGCGACACCGGCGCGCCGGTCGCCCAGCGCCAGGCCATCAGCGTCGAGACCGGATGGCCGGCGCGATAGAGCGGCGCCAGCAGATAGGGCAGCAGCAATACCGCCAGCACGACCAGCAACAGAGTTCGGGCAATGCGCAAATTCTATCGTTTCTGGTTCCGGAAACCGACCAAACCCATATCTCTCTGATAATCCCCGCTTTTTTCAACCCTTTTAAGGCATCTCGAACCCGTGCCGGCGGAATTGACGAAGCCGGTGCCATCAACGATTGTCCCGGCCAACTCGATCTGGAGCTGTTTTTAATGACGACCGGCACGGCACTATCCGACTTCACGCAACGACTTGACCAGACCGCGGAGGACACCGAAGCGCTGCTGGCCAGGCTTCTGTCCGACGCTCTGCTGCCCGACGAGATCGCGCGGCCGAAGCGGCTGATGGACGCCATGCGCTATTCCAGTCTCGGCGGCGGCAAAAGGCTGCGGCCGTTCCTGGTGGTCGAAAGCTCGGCCGTCTTCGGTGTTCCGCGCGAGGCTGCGCTATTGGCCGGGGCCGCGCTCGAATGCATCCACTGCTATTCGCTGATCCACGACGATCTGCCGGCGATGGACAACAGCGATCTGCGCCGCGGCCGTCCCACGCTGCACAAGAAGACCGACGACGCCACCGCGATCCTGGCCGGCGACGGGCTGTTGACGCTCGCCTTCGACATCATCACCCGCGACGAGATCCACAGCGATCCCACCGTGCGCCTGCTGCTGACGCGCGCGCTGGCGCGCGCCTCGGGATTGGGCGGCATGGTCGGCGGCCAGATGCTCGACCTCGCCGGTGAAGGCCGGTTCGGCGACCGCGAGCCGGTCGACGTCGCGCGGCTGCAGCAGATGAAAACCGGCGCGCTGTTACGCTACGGCTGCATTGCCGGGGCCATCCTCGGCCAGTCCTCGCCGGAACAATATCAGGCGCTGGACGATTACGGCCGCGCGCTCGGCGAAGCCTTCCAGATTGCCGACGACCTGCTCGACGTCGAGGGCGACGCGGCGGCGCTCGGCAAGCAAACCGGGCAGGACGCGGCTCTGGGCAAGACCACGTTCGTCACCCAGCTCGGGATCGCCGGCGCCAAGCAGCGCGTCAGCGACCTCTTGGCGCGCGCCGACAACGCGTTGTCAATCTTCGGCGCCAAGGGCGACGTGCTGCGCGCCGCCGCGCGCTTCGTCGCCGAGCGCAAGAATTGATGGCGGCGATGGCAAGCAAGGAAGTCGACGATCATCTACTTGTCCGCTTCCGGAAGATGTCCAAACCGGTCCGTGTCGTCTATGCACGGCCGCGCACGTTTATTTCGATTCTGATCGGCGTCATCGCATTCTTTTTGCTGCCGGACTCGCTGCGGCTGGTGACGCGCGTGCTGATCGGCTGGGATAGCTTCATCGCGCTATATCTGCTGCTGGTCTACATCATGATGTTTCGCTGTGGGCTTGCGCACATCCGCCGCAACGCCGTGTTGCAGGACGACGGCCGCTTTTTGATTTTGTTGATAACTGCGCTCGGCGCCTTCGCCAGTATCGCCGCAATCGTGTTCGAGCTCGGCGGATCGCATCGCAGCGTCGTGGACCTGACGCTGGCGACGTCAACGATCGCGCTGTCATGGGCCACCGTGCATACGACCTTCGCGCTACATTATGCCCATGATTATTACCGCGGCGCCAAACCGGGGGGCCTGCAGTTTCCCAGCGGCGACCAGCATGAGCACGCCGATTACTGGGATTTTGTGTATTTCTCGTTCGTGATCGGCATGACCGCGCAGGTGTCCGACGTCGGCATCACCGACAAGACCATCCGCCGCACCGCGACCGTGCATGGCATCATCTCTTTCGTGTTCAACACCGCTCTCGTCGCATTGATGGTCAATATCGCCGCGAGCGCGATCTAGCCCGGGAGGCAAAATCATGAGCCACGACCGTTCCAGCGTCGAAGCCGTCGTCCAGCACTATTTCGACGGGCTGTACGAAGGCGACGCCGACAAATTGGGCGCGATCTTTCACCCCTCCGCCGACCTGCGCTGGCTGGAAAAGGGTGAACTGCAGGTGCTCACGGTACCGGACTGGCTCGGTCGCGTGCGGAAGCGCGCGTCCGCCAAGGCCGAGGGCCAGCCTCGCGAGGATTTCATCGTCACCATCGACCGTTCCGACCAATCCACCGCCTTCATCAAGGTGCGCTGCCAGTTGCCGCCGCGCTATTTCACCGACTATCTGGTGGCGATGAAGCTTCCCGATGGCTGGCAGATCGTCTCGAAATCCTTCCGCTACGATTTGCGCGAGTAAGGCCCCGCTGTTGACCTTGTCCGTCCTCCGGGCGAATAAAACGGCGGAACGATTTGAGGGACCGTGGAAGCCAGATTCCAGATTTTTCTGATTCTGCTGGCGGTGCTGGCGGGCGCCGCACTGCTGGCACGGCGGATCAATGTGGCACCGGCGATCCTGCTCTTGCTGACCGGCGTCGTACTCGCCTTTGTGCCGGGAATGCCGTCGCTGGAATTGCCGCCGGAACTGGTGCTGCTGGTGGTGCTGCCGCCGCTGATCTATTCGGCCAGCGTCGCCATGAGCTGGCGCGAATTCAAGCATAATCTGCGGCCGATCATCCTGTTGTCGGTCGGCTGCGTGATTTTCACGGCCTGCGCGGTCGCCGCCGCGACGCATTACCTGATCGGGCTGCCGTGGAACGTCGGCTTCCTGCTCGGCGCCATCGTCGCGCCGCCGGACGTGGTGGCGCCGCTGGCGATCGCCCGCAAGCTCGGCATGCCCCGGCGTATCCTGGTCGTGCTCGAGGGCGAGGGCCTGGCCAACGACGCCACCGCGCTGATCCTCTATCGCTTCGCGGTGGTGGCCATTTCGACCGGGATGTTTTCGCTGCCCAAAGCCGCCGGTACCTTTGTCGCCATCGTCGCCGGCGAGGCGCTGTTCGGGGCCGCGGTAGGCTGGCTCAGCCTGCGGGTACGCCATCGCGCCCGCGATCCGCAGGTCGAAATCACGCTGTCGCTGATCACGCCCTACATCGCCTATTGGATTCCCGAGCATTTCGGCGGCTCCGGGGTGATCGCGACCGTCGCCTGCGGGCTCTATATGAGCTGGAACGGGCCGCTGTTGATCTCTTCGGCGACGAGACTGCAGGGCATATTCTTCTGGGATCTCATCATCTATCTGATCGAGGGCCTGCTGTTCTTGCTGACCGGATTCCAGATGCGATCGCTGTTCGAGCAATCGAAAGCGTTTCCGCTTGCCGACATCCTGTCCGCCACGGCGCTGGTCGCCGCGATCGTCATCGTGGCGCGCTTCGCCTGGGTCTATCCCGCCACCTATTTGCCGCGGCTATGGAACAGGCGCCTGCGCGCCCGCGATCCGATGCCGTCATGGCGCACGGTCTTCGTGATCGCGTTCACCGGCGTGCGCGGCGCGGTCTCGCTCGCCGCAGCACTGGCGCTGCCGTTCGTGCTTCCCGACGGCGAAAGCTTTCCCTACCGCGACCTGATTTTGTTTGTCAGTTTCGGCGTCATCTTCATCACGCTGGTCGGACTGGGACTAGGACTGCCGCCGGTGGTGCGCTGGCTCGGCGTTGCCGACGCCGGCCGCGCGGAAAGCATCGCGGAGCATGAATCGGAAATCGCCGCCCGGCGCGAGGCGCTCGGTGCGGCGCTTAAATCGCTCGATGCCATCACCGACGACCGCGACTTGTCCGACGAAGTGGTCAGACTGCTGCGCGCGCGGCACGAGACCCGCGCCAACCAGCTGCCGGATTCGCTCAATCCCGATGCACATGATGTTTCGGCGGCGGGAACCGACCTGACGCGGGAATTGATTGCGGCGGAGCGCAAATTCATTCACGTCCTGCTGCGCGACGGCAAGATCACCGACGAGGTCCGGCGGCGGATCGAACGCGATCTCGATCTGGAGGAAGCCAGCCTCGCCAACCGCGAATATCGCAGGATTCCGCTTTAGCCGCCGCGGGCGCGCGGCTGAGGCACTGCGGCTTGCGATACCAATGCGATGACTTGCGCGCGCAGCCACGCATGTGCGGGATCGACGTGCACACGCTCGTGCCAACTCATGGCCATCTCAAAACCGGGCGGCTGGATCGGCGCGTCGCGCAGTTGCAGGCCCTCGCCACGCCCTTCGAGCAGCCGCGCCGGCAACATGGCGACCATATCCGACCGGCGCACCAATTCGGGCGCCGAGAGGAAATGCGGCACCGACAGCACCACGCGGCGCTTATGACGGCGCGCTTCCAGCAGCACGTCGGTAGGCCCCTTGAAGCCGCCGCCCTCCGGGGACACCACCAGATGATCGAGCGCGCAGAATTGCGCCAGCGTGACCGGGCCCTTTCCCAGCAGCGGATGGCGCTTGCGCGCGACGAACTGATAACGTTCGGCGAACAGGATCGTGCGGCGCAGACTTTCCGGCGCGATGTCGGCGGTGGTGAATGCGACATCGATATCGCCGCGCTCGGCCATGCGCGAAATTTCGGCGGGCACTGGGGCGTATACGGCGACGCGCACGCCCGGCGCGTGGCGGCGCAGATGCGCGAGCAAAGGCATCAAAATCGCGTGTTGCGCATAGTCCGAGGCGACGACGCGCCAGGTCAGTTCGGTCTTGGCCGGATCGAACGGCGTCTGGGCGCTGAGCATGCGCTCGACGCCGCTCAAGGCTTCGCGCAACGGCGCCAGCAATTCGAGGCCGCGCGTGGTCGGCCGCATGCCGCGCGGGCCTGGCGTCAGCAGCGGATCGGCAAACAGGTCCCGCAGCTTGCGGAGGCGCACGCTCACCGTCGGCTGGCTCAGGTGCAGCCGTCGCGCCACATGCGTCACATTGCAGTCGGTGAGCAGGGCTTCGAGGGTCACGAGCAGTTCGATATCAATGCCGCGGATATTACGCATGGCTATACCTGCTATTTAATCTATTCATTTTAACTATACCACGCGCGCACCTAACTTGGTAGCGTCAAACAAGGGAGCGACCGTCGTGAATGTCCTGCTGGTATATGCCCACCCCGAACCGCAATCGCTGAACGGGTCGATCCGCGATTTCATGGTCGATCGGTTTGTCCGCGCCGGGCATGTCGTCGAAGTGAGTGACCTCTACGCCATGCGCTGGAAGGCCAATCTCGACGCCGAGGATTTTCCGCAGCGCGACGCGACGCAGCCTTTCAGAGCCAGCGCAGACTCGAAGCGCGCTTTCGCGGAGGGAGCCCAGACCGCGGATGTCGCGGCCGAGCAGCAAAAACTGCGTCGGGCGGATCTGGTGATCTTCCAGTTTCCGCTGTGGTGGTTTTCGATGCCGGCGATCATGAAGGGCTGGTTTGATCGCGTCTATGCTTACGGCTTCGCCTATGGCGTCGGCGAACATTCGGAGAAGCGCTGGGGCGAGCGTTATGGCGAAGGCGTGTTCAAGGGCAAACGGGCCATGCTGGTGGTGACAACCGGTGGCTGGGCCGAACATTACAGCGAGCGCGGCATCAACGGGCCGATCGACGATCTGTTGTTTCCGATCCAGCACGGCGCTTTGTTCTATCCGGGGTTCGATGTGCTGCCGCCATTCGTCGTCTACAAAAGCAGCGCGATGGACGCGACGCGGCACAATGAAACCCTGGGCGCACTCGCCGAGCGGCTGGACAATGCGATGCAGGCCGCGCCCATCGCTTATCGCAGCCAGAACCGCGGCGATTATCTGATTCCCGCCCTGACGTTGAAGCCCGGATTGAGCGCCGACCGGATCGGCTTCGCGCTCCATCGCAGCGAAGAAAAAAGTCAGATCTTGCCGGTTGAGGTCAGCGAGGAGGACGAGTCAAAACAAAAGATGAGAGCCTGACCGGCCCTGATTCAGTCAGGACCGATCAGGCTCTTGTCAGGCTCTTGGACGCGTCCGGCGATCCCACCGGCGCCGGATCACTGTCAGCTCGAAACCCCGATCAGCATGCGCGTGAGTTCGTCCGGCGCCATCACCATGGCGTCGTGGCCGGTGGCGATTTCGGCCCAGCGCCAACCCGGTTGCGCCTTGACCCAATTGCGCGAGGCCTGCAGCGCCGCATAAGACGGATTGGTACAGTGAATGTAAGTGCGCGGCAGGTTGTTGCCGACCGGTCCCTTGATATTGAGCGCGCTGGTATAGGTCCCGAGCGGATGCGGCGTGAGCCGGCGCTTGACCCATTCGGTATCTTTGGCATCGGACACCCCGAACGCCGATGGCGGCGGCGCCGGAAGGCTCAGTCCTCCACTGGTCTCCTCGGCGGCCTTGCGGCGCGCGGCGACGACATCCGGCGGCAGGCTGTCGAACGGGCTCTTGCCGCCCTCCACCATCAGCGAATCCAGATAGACCAGATGACGAATCCGCTCGGGCATCGCATCGGCGACGCCGCTGATCGCCATGCCGCCGAAGGAATGCCCGACCAGAACGATATTGGTCAGTTCCTCGGCCTCGATGACGTTGACGATGTCCCTGGTGAAAATATCCAGCGTGATGTCTTTCGACAGCAGGTGCTTGCGCTCGCCAAGCCCGGTCTGGGTCGGCGTGAACACCTGATGCCCGGCGGCGCGCAGCCGGTCCGCGACCCGGCTCCAGCACCAGCCGCCATGCCATGCGCCGTGAACCAGCACAAAGGTCTGGGCTGTGGTCTGCGCCGTTGCCGCGGCACCACCCGCACCGGCCGCCAATCCTGCAATCGCCATTGTCTTGAGAACTTCCCGACGTTCCATGATGATCGCTCCCTTTATGATTCTTGATGATTCTTGATTGGCTGGTCCGGCGCGTTTGCGATGGCCGGATATGCATTAAGGGATTAGGGTATCAAAAATCGGCCGAAATGACAAGCCGTATCGAGGATGGAAAGCCGATGATTGCGCCCCACAGACCCGGCGTCATACTTCCCGAGACCAACGGCCCCATCGTCGAGACCGAGCGTCTGATCTTGCGGCGATGGCGGGAGGCCGACATCGAGCCGAATACGGCGATGCTCGCCGATCCCGCCGCGGCGCGATTCATTACCTCGGACGGCACGCCCGTCACCGACGCGTTCGTCGGCTGGCGCAACGCGGCCATCATGGCCGGGCATTGGGCGCTGCACGGCTTCGGCATGTTTGTGGTCGAGGAGAAGCAGACCGGACGCTTCGTCGGGCGCGTCGGACCATGGCGGCCGTCCGGCTGGCCGGGTTTTGAAATCGGCTGGGGCATCGCCAGCGGCTTTCGTGGCAGGGGCTACGCGCTGGAGGCGGCGCGGGCATCGATCGATTGGGCCTTCGCGACTTTCGAGATCGATCAGATCATTCACTGCATCGATCGCGAAAATATCGCGTCACAAAGCGTGGCCCGACGGCTCGGGGCCGTCATTGAACGTGAGATCGATCTGTTCGGCCATGTCGCGGATATCTGGCTGACACGCCGCGAGGCCTGGGCGGCGCGACCCAACCCATAAGTCACGCGCTACTGCCGTCCCAGATGGGTCGCGGTCGCGACCCGATCGTACCGCTCCAGGGAGAGGATCGCATCCGCAAGCTGGTCGGCGCGGCCGTTGAGTACCGGGCGGGCCAGCGTCAGGAACTTCTGCGCCATCGCCTGTGCGTCGGGAAACGACGCCGGCTCGCCGGACGGGTCGGCATAGAGCCGCTCGTGCACGCCCTCGTCGGTGGTGATGCTGACCCGCGCGCCGAACGGATGGCTGCGGCCGACCTCGAGACGATCGTCCTGCACGACGTCGAACTTGTCGGCCAGCGCGTCGACCGCGACGTCGCCAAGCCGCTCGTAATCGTCCCAGCCGAAACGGCCCTGATCGAGCGCGACCGCGCCGGTGAAGAACATCGAGAACTGTCCGCCGACGATGGAGGTCGGATGCCGCTTGGTGGCGGCATCGCCGGTGAGCGTGATGCCGTTGCGGTGCAGGCCGATCTCAACGCGCCTGATCTGGTCCGGCGTCAGATTGTGCTCCCGGCGCATCGCGATCAGCGCATCGAGCGCGGCGTGGGTATAGCGGCAGCTCGGATAGGGTTTTACGCCGATCTTCATGGTCTCGTAGATTTTGCCGAGCCCGGCTGTGGCCTTGTCCGGATGCGCATTGTCGCTGTAGCCGACCAGCAGGCCATGCTTGCCCTCGACCGATTCACTCGCGCCGACAAAATCATTGCGCGCCAGTGTCGCGGCGATCACGCCGTTCATCGCGGCGGCGCCGACCTGGTAGCGCTTGTTCCAGGCGCCGTTGACCAGAAACTGCAGCGAGCCGGCGGCCTGGCTGCCGGAGACGCCGAACGCCGCAATGATCTGTTGTTTCGACAGGCCGAACAGTTTTGCCGCGGCCGCCGCGGCACCATAGGTGCCAGCGGTGGCGGTGGGATGAAAGCCGCGGGCGTAATGCGAGGTGGGATCGAGCGCATTGCCGAGCCGGCAGCACACTTCATAACCGGCAACGATCGCGGTCAGCACATCGCGGCCCGAAGCGCCGACCAGCTCGCCGACGGCGAATGCGGCCGGCACGACAGGCGCGCTCGGATGCAGCGAGGAATCCGCATGGGTGTCGTCGAAATCCAAGGAATGACCGAGCGCGCCATTGAGCAATGCCGCGACCGCGGGCGTCCAGGTCTTGGCATCGCCGAACACGGTGGATTCGCCGCGGCCATCAAGCGCGAGCGCTTCGAGCATCTTGAGCAGCGAGGGCGTGGATTCCGCGTCACGCCGGGCGCGAATGGCGCTGCCGAGAAAATCCAGCGTCAGTACCTTGGCGCGCTCGCGGACCTCAGGTGGAATGTCGTCGAACCTGAGATCGGCGACATAGGCGGCGAGGGTTGCGGTTTCTTCTGCCATGGCGTTGCCCCGGTATTTTCTGCACGTTCGTTCGGACACGTTGGTTTTGGTACGGCTGCGGCGGCGCGCCGTCAACATCGGCTGCGGCGGGTCAGCCCCTTGCCAATTCAAGGTGCCCCGCAAGCCGCCGGAACCGCAGGATGAGAAGAGCGGCATAAACCGCGGTGCCGCAGGACAGCCCGATCCAGACGCCGACCGCGCCGAGTTCCAGCCGGAACGCCAACCCATAGGCGGCGGGGAATCCGATCAGCCAGTAACCGATCACGGCAAACAAGAGCGGAATCCGCGTGTCGTGCATGCCGCGCAGGGCGCCTGCCACGACGGCCTGGATGCCATCGGCGACAAAGAACGTCGCGCCGACCATGAGAAGCGTCGCGGTGAGTTCGATGACGCCGCCGGCACTCTCCACGGCGTCGCCGAAGAAGAACCGTGCGATCGCGAATCGCCCGAGGATCACAACGATGGTCATGGCGGACATGAAGATGATGCAGAGGCTGGTCGCGACCAATCCCGCGCGCTTGACCGCCGGCGCGTCGCCGCGTCCGACGGCGTGACCGACTCTTACCGTCGCCGCCATCCCGACGCCGAACGGCACCATGAACAGAATGGCCGCGATCTGCAGCGCGATCTGATGCGCCGCCAGCGCGGTGGTGCTGATCAGGCCCATCAAGAGCGCGGCGGCGGCGAACAATCCATATTCGAGCAGGAACGAGAGCGACATCGGCGCGCCGATCAGGATCAGTTGCCGCATCAGCGCCCAGTCGATGCGCCAGATCCGGCCCAGCACCTGATATTTCCGGAATGGCCGACGGCCCATGACAAACCACAGGCCCGCCAGGAACATCGCGGAATTGATGGTGGTGGTGGCGAGACCGGCGCCGAACAGCCCAAGCCGCGGCAATCCCCATTGGCCATGGATCAAGAGATAGACCAGCACCGCATTGGCCGGGATCGCGGCGAGCGTGATCCACAGCCCCGGCTGCGGCCGGTTGACCGCGCCCATGAAACCGCGGATCGCCATGAACCACAGCGCCGGCGTGATCCCCCAGGCGAGGCCGAACAGATATCGTTGCGCGAGATCGGCGATCGCGGGTGCCTGGCCCAGCGCCAGCAGGATCCGCTCGCCGAACAGCGGCAGCACCATCATCGGCAGCGACGTCGCCAGCGCCGCCCACAGCCCGACGCGAAGCGCGCGCCGCACCGACCGGGGATTTCGGGCCCCGAACGCCTGCGCGGCCAGCGGAGCCACCGCCGACACCAAACCCATGCCGAAGGTGAAACTGATAAAGAAGACGGTGTGCGCCAGCGCCGCCGAGGCGACGGCTTCGTCCCCGAGCCGTCCGATCAGCACCAGATCGGTCGTCATCATCGCAATCTGCCCGAGCTGGGTCAGGGCGATCGGCACCGCCAGCCTCAGCGTCTCGGTCAATTCGACCGCGAGCTCATGGCCTGAGGTGACCGCGATGACAGGCGCGACGATGGGTCCGCGCTCGATTTTATCCAGGGATGTCATGGGGCAATACTAGCATCTGGCATGACAGGAGGATGCCAGTGAGGCAGAAGCGAGGCCCCTATTTTCTGCGACCGAGAGAATATTGGAATCAGCGCCGCCGGCGAGGCATCGCAGGGCGGACGTGCCCGGCTCAGGCCGCCACTTGCCGCAGCAAGGCGCGGACGACAAGCCGGTGAAACGGCAGGATGATCGCGAGATAAACCCGGCCCAGCAGATTGTGCGTCAGCACCAGCGTGGTCGCGGTGACGCGCTGGCCATGGCCGGAGGATGCGACATCCACCACGACACGAAAATCCAGGTGCTTGTCGTTGAGCCCCGCGACAAGTCGATCCGGGGTTTCGCTCACCACCGGAAATATCCCGATCGTATCGGCGGCACTGGTGCGGGTTGGAACCGGCTTCTTCAAACCAAAGGGCGCCACCAGGACATTACGCAAAGCGAGCAGCCGCTCGATCCATCGCGGCGAGTGCCCCAGCATTTTCTCGGCCGCGTGCCGCGCGTCGAGCCCGGCTTCATCAACCACGACGCTGTAGGCATCGCTGAACTGCGCCCCGGCCAGCAGCGCTCCGGTGTCAATTTCGGGATCGACGGCATCGACCTTCATGAATGCTGAACCCAGCCGTCCTGATCTGGCTCACACATCCACATTGGCGCTGAGCGAATTATCCTGGATGAATTCACGGCGCGGCTCGACCACGTCACCCATCAGCTTGGTGAAGATGTCGTCGGCCTCGTCGACTTCCTTGACCTTGACCTGCAGCAACGAACGCTCATTGGTATCGAGCGTGGTTTCCCAGAGCTGGCCCGGGTTCATCTCGCCGAGGCCTTTGTAGCGCTGCAGCTTGACGCCCTCACGCCCGGCGTCGGTCACCGCCTCGAACAGGCTGACGGGGCCGTGGATCGGCGTTTCCGCGTCTTTGCGGCGCAGCAGACCCGGCTTCGGATAGGCTTCCTGCAGCGACGCCGCGTAATCGTCGAGCTTGCGCGCGTCCGCGGAGCCGAGCAGCGCGTCATCGATGATGGCGACATCCTTGACGCCGCGCACGGTGCGCTCGAAGGAGAATCCCTCGCCTTCGGTAAAGCGCCCGGTCCAGCCGCGCTCGACTTCATCGGCCAGCGCGTCGAGCCGCCGCGCGATATAGTCCGCCGCGGCGTTGGCGGTCGCTACATCGCCGGTGATCTTCGGACTCAGCACGCCGGCGATCGCCGCCTGCTCGACCACCTTGCGGTTATAGCGGCTGTGCAGATTGTGCAGCGTGCCGCGGATAATCCGGGCGTCCTCCACCAGTGCCTGCAGATCGCGGCCGCTGCGATCTTCGCCGGAAGCCAGCTTGAAGACGCAATCGTCGAGGCCGGTTTCGATCAGATAGTCTTCCAGCGCGCGCTCATCCTTGAGGTATTGCTCGGACTTGCCGCGGTTCACCTTGTAGAGCGGCGGCTGCGCGATATACAGAAATCCGCCATCGATCAGCGATGGCATCTGGCGAAAGAAGAACGTCAGCAGCAGGGTGCGGATATGCGCGCCGTCGACATCGGCGTCGGTCATCAGAATGATCTTGTGATAGCGCAGCTTCGACAGATCGAAATCGTCGCGGCCAATGCCGGTGCCCAATGCCGTGATCAGCGTGCCGATCTGCTCGGAGCTCAGCATCTTGTCGAAGCGCGCACGCTCGACATTGAGGATCTTGCCGCGCAGCGGCAGCACCGCCTGGAACTCGCGATTGCGGCCCTGCTTGGCACTGCCACCGGCCGAGTCGCCCTCGACGATGAACAGTTCGGACTTGGCAGGGTCTTTTTCCTGGCAGTCGGCGAGCTTGCCGGGAAGCGAGGCGTAATCGAGCGCACCCTTGCGCCGCGTCAGCTCGCGCGCCTTGCGCGCGGCCTCGCGGGCGGCGGCGGCTTCCACCACCTTGCCGACGATGACCTTGGCCTCGGCAGGATGTTCCTCGAACCACGCCGCCAGCGCCTCGTTCAGGACGTTCTCGACCACCGGGCGCACTTCCGAGGACACCAGCTTGTCCTTGGTCTGCGAGGAAAACTTCGGATCCGGCACCTTGACCGAGAGCACCGCGGTCAGGCCCTCACGGCAATCGTCGCCGGTCAGCGCGATCTTTTCGCGCTTGGCGATGGCGTCGGCGTAGCCGTTGACCTGGCGCGTCAGGGCGCCGCGAAAGCCCGCGAGATGCGTGCCGCCGTCGCGCTGCGGAATGTTGTTGGTGAAGCACAGCACATTCTCATGGTAGCTGTCGTTCCACCACAGCGCCGCCTCGACGCCGATGCCGTTCATGTCGGCATTGATCATGATCGGCGCCGGCACCATCGGCTTCTTGTTGCGGTCGAGATATTTCACGAACTCCTCGACGCCGCCGTCGTAGCGCATCGCCTCGCGCTTCTCGACCGCGTGGCGCATGTCGGACAGCACGATATTGACGCCGGAATTCAGGAATGCGAGTTCGCGCAGCCGATGTTCCAGCGTGGCGAAATCATATTCGACATTGGTGAAGGTCTCGGAAGAGGCGAGGAACGTCACCTCGGTACCGCGCTTGCCATTGGCCTCGCCGACCACCGTGAGCGGCGCCACCGCGTCGCCATGGGCGAATTCGATGAAATGCTCCTTGCCGTCGCGCCAGACCCGCAATTGCAATTTGCTCGACAGTGCGTTGACGACGGAGACGCCGACGCCGTGCAGCCCGCCGGACACCTTGTAGGAGTTCTGGTCGAATTTTCCGCCGGCATGCAGCTGGGTCATGATGACCTCGGCGGCGGAAATGCCCTCGCCCTTGTGAATATCGACGGGAATGCCGCGGCCGTCATCGCGCACGGTGACGGAGCCGTCGGCGTTGAGCACGACTTCCACCGCGGTGGCATGGCCGGCGAGCGCTTCATCGATGGCGTTGTCGACGACTTCGTAGACCATGTGATGCAGGCCGGAGCCGTCATCGGTGTCGCCGATATACATGCCCGGCCGCTTGCGCACGGCATCGAGGCCCTTCAAAACCCGGATCGATTCCGCACCATATTCGATAGGAATGGAATGCTCAGTGTCGGCGATCGGTTGCCGGGCAGGTTCTGTCATGTGAGGCCTTCGAGGATGTCCCGAATCAGCGGCGCAAAACAGGCGCTGATTCACTTATTTGTGCCATGAAAGGCGCGATGCGCCTAGCGCAAAGTCTGTGTCAATAAACTATTGAATAAATGGGGTTTT
The DNA here is from genome assembly GCF_050014615.1 of Bradyrhizobium sp. Classification (GTDB taxonomy): domain Bacteria; phylum Pseudomonadota; class Alphaproteobacteria; order Rhizobiales; family Xanthobacteraceae; genus Bradyrhizobium. The sequence continues at coordinate 91,447 of NZ_JBEKCZ010000001.1, forward strand.
TCAATGGTTTTTCAAGGCGCGCGGACGCCGATTCGGCGGCTTCGCAAAAGCGCGATTCGCATGACCATTTTGGGTCTCCGAAGCGTCGGTTTTGGCCGCCATGGCAGAGCGCCGGAGACCTGCTAGAGAGGGACACCTGCGTCGCGGGGTCCAGAGGACTTGCGCCGACGCGCTGCGTCGTTGGCGCGAGCTTTGGATTGGCCTGACTTGTCCCAGCCTTCAGACCGATATCGGCCGGATATTGATGGCCTGCGCGCGATCGCGGTGACGCTGGTGGTGTGTTTTCACGCCTTTCCGGAAGCCATGCCGGGCGGCTTTATCGGCGTCGATATTTTTTTCGTGATCTCCGGTTTTCTGATAACCGGCATCATCGCGCGCGAGCTCGATCAGCAGCAGTTTGGCCTGCTTGCCTTCTACGCCAGGCGGATCAGGCGGATTTTCCCGGCCCTGATCGTGGTGCTTGGCGCGACGCTGGTGCTGGGCTGGCTGTGGATGCTGCCATTGGCCTACGCGCAGCTCAGCGCCGACGTCTTTGCCAGTGCCGCCTTCGTCTCGAACATCGCGCTATGGCTGCAGTCGGGCTATTTCGACATCGAATCCGGCAGGAAGCCACTGCTGCATCTGTGGTCACTGGGCATCGAGGAGCAGTTCTATCTGTGCTGGCCGCTGATCCTGATGCTGGCCGCCCGCTTGCGCCTGAGCCTTCTGGCGGTGGCATCGGTGCTCGGCCTCGCATCCTTCGCGCTCAACGTGGCGCTGATCGGCTCGGATCCCGTGGCGACCTTCTATCTGCCATTCACCCGGGCGTGGGAATTGCTGGCCGGTGGCGTATTGGCCTGCGGCTGGAACCAGCTCCGTCACACCAGCGCCGCCAGCAATTTGCGCGCCGCCGCCGGATTGGTGCTGATCGCGATCGCCGCCGGTGTTCTTGATTCCAAAAGCGCTTTTCCGGGCTGGTGGGGACTATTGCCCGTCGCCGGCGCCGCGTTGCTGCTGTCGGCGCCCGCGGCCTGGGGCTGCCGGCATCTGCTGTCCAGCCCGGCCATGGTCAGGATCGGACTGATCAGCTATCCGCTCTATCTCTGGCATTGGCCGCTATTGGTATTTTTCGGAATCATCAAATTCGCCCCGCTGACGCTGCTGGAGCGCGCGCTCATCGTCGCACTGAGCTTTGCGCTGGCGGCGCTGACCTATCGGCTGGTCGAAGTGCCGTTTCGATTTGGCCGTCCAAACCGGCGTGGGATCGCCGGCCTGTGTGCGGGCATGGGGCTGGTCGCGCTGGCCGGCGGCGTGATCGTTGCGGGACGCGGGTTCGATTTCCGGTTGCCGGCGCAAATTCGCGAGATGACGGACGTGCGAACCGATTCTTCAAAATGGCGGCTCCATGAATGCCTGCTCGATCTCAGCCGTGAAATGTCGTTCGCCGACAGCTGCGTCGATCGTGACCGCCGTCCGCTGATTTTGTTGTGGGGGGATTCGACGGCCGGCGCGTTGTTGCCCGGCCTGCGCAAGGCCCAGGAAACCCGCGATTTCGGCATCGCGCAATTTACCTCCAGCTCCTGCATCCCGGCGCTCAACACCGACATCGCCGGTGTGCCCAACTGCCGCGCCATCAATGACAAGGTCCTGGTGCTGGCCCTTAAGATCAAGCCCGATATCGTGCTGCTGCACGGCACCTGGGGCGGATCACTCGACGGCGTGGCCGAGACCGTCAAGGCGCTGAAGCAACAGACCGGCGCCCGCATCATTGTGCTGGGCTCGGTGCCGTGGTGGAAGCGCGGATTGCCGAACGAGGTGCTGCGCTATTTCATGCTGCATCACCGCCTGATTCCGGAACGCTCCGATCGCGCCGAAGCCGATTCGTCCGGCGCGCGCCTGCGTGAGAAACTGGTGCCGCTCGGCGCAGAGTTCATTTCGGTGTGGGATACGCTATGCAACGCGGACGGCTGTCTGGCGCGGATCGGCGATACGGCGAAAGACATCTCGGCGAGCGATCAGGTGCACCTGACCGAAAAAGCATCGGTGTTCCTGATGCAATCCATCATCGACCAGGTGCTTCGGGGACGAACATCCTCATCGCCGAACCCGTCGCGGTGATATCTGCGCCCCGGAGTTGGCGCGTATATGCGTCAGCTGCGGCGGGCGATCTGGCCGGAATCGACGCCGAAAATCTCGCCCGATGCGCCGATGCCGGCGAACGCCGCGGGGTCAGCGCCGGTCATCCAGACCTGCGCGCCAAGTTTTGCGAGTTCGCCGAACAGCGCCAGGCGCCTGGAAGGGTCGAGATGGGCCACCACCTCATCGAGCAGCAATAGCGGCGTAATGCCGGTCATCTCCGCGACCAGACTGGCGTGTGCCAGCACGAGGCCGATCAGCAGCGCCTTCTGCTCACCGGTAGAGGCGTCGCGGGCCGGCATGTTTTTCGGTGCGTAGATCACCTGCAGATCGGTGAGGTGCGGACCATCGAGCGTGCGGCCGGCGACGGCATCGCGCGCGCGGTTGCCGCGCAGGATCTCCCGGTAACGATCCTCCACCGCCGTGGCCGGCTCCGACAGCAGCGCGTTTTCCATCCAGCCGTCGAGCATGATCTGCGCCGAGGGAAACGGCGACGTTTCGCCGCGCGCACGCAGCATGGCTGCGAGTTTCGCCACGGTCTGGCCGCGCATCGCCGCCACCGCGACCGCGAGTTCCGCGGTTTCGCGCTCAATTGCGTCGCACCAATGGTCGTCGTAGTTGCGCACCTCCAGCAACCGGTTGCGCGAACGCAAGGAGCGGTCGAGCGCCGACACCCGCGCCGAATGCTCGCTGTCGATCGCCAGCACCAGGCGATCGAAAAACCGCCGCCGCTCCGACGCCGCGCCCAGGAACAGGCTGTCCATCGATGGCGTCAGCCACACCATGCGCAGATGATCGCCGAACGCCGCGGCCGATGTCACCGGCTCGCGGTCAATGCGGCAGCGCCGGCCGGCGGCGGACGCCTCGGCGCCCGGCGCATCGATGCCGGTGCCGAGCGTGGCCAATCCAAGCGCGCCTTCGACTTCGGCGGACACCGCCCATGAGCCGTCGCCCTGATTGTCGGCGACATCATCGAGCGTCGCGCGGCGCAAGCCGCGTCCGGGCGACAGAAACGAGATCGCCTCGATGCAATTGGTCTTTCCCGCGCCGTTGGGACCCACCAGCACGACCACGTCACCGGACGTCTCAAGGCTCGCCGCACGATAGTTGCGGAAGTGCGTGAGCGTGAGGCGGTGAATGCGGGAGGCGGTCATGACTTAACGTCATTGCCGGGCTTGACCCGGCAATCCATCGTCCGCGTTAGCGGACAATATCTTCGAACAAATCTCGCCAATCGGGGTTGCTCGCAACGATCAGGTCGATTTTCCACTCGCGCGACCAATGCTTGATGTTCTTTTCCCGTTGTAGCGCTGCGGCGATTATCTCGAGTGACTCAAAGTAAACTAATGTTTTGACACCGTACCGCTTGGTGAATCCCTCTGCCAAGCCCTCACGGTGCTCGTAAATCCGCCGCACCAGATTATTCGTTACGCCGATATACAGCGTTCCACCGGGCTTACTTGCGAGAATATATACCCAATAGGCCATTTTTCGAAGATTGATGGAT
>NZ_JBEKCZ010000002.1:0-82238 GCF_050014615.1 Bradyrhizobium sp.
CCGATCCATGCAAAGCCAGCAGGCTGACACCGGTCGCGAGTAGCACCTTGCGCATAGTGAATCCTCCCATTTGTGAACGAAGCGGTTCCGTCAAAACGGTCCACTTTTCAGTTGTGTTCATCGCTAGTCCTACTCCGATCGGAAATAGGAAACTTGCCTAAGAGAGAAGTGCGTTTGCGCGAACGACTATATTTTTCTCACACGCCTTCTCCCAGGGGCTTCGCCTGGAGGGTCGCGGACGCTCCTTGGACTACGTATTCTCCACGGGACGTCTTCGCCCTCTTTTTGGATGAATGTTTTCCGATACCATGTCACAGCCTGTGGGTCGCATCACGGCCTGTGAATTTAGAGTGCGGCAAGCAATGCCCACCTAAGTCATCGAAACAACAACGGCTTTCCCCGTTCACCGCTGCTGACGAAGTCAGAAGAGAGCAAAGCTTAGGTAACTCCTTGCGCGGAAGCAAGTTATGATTTGCGACCGTCCGACGACCGATTTGATCGTCTCTTGCACTGCAATGTAAATGGGAACCGTTATGATTCCTGTTGAACAAAGAGGAGCCTGCGATTGGAACCGCCTGCGATAACAGCGCGCCCTGTCGGCATAGCCTTTAGTATTATTCTTGCGCTGCTCGTTTGGAGCCCGGCTCTGCGCGAGAGCGGGGCGCGCGAACAAGAAACGCTCGAACCGCTACGGATCTCCGAAGTCGCGCCCGGCATCTACGTTCACATCGGCGATATCGCTATGATGAATGAAGCCAATCAGGGCGATACCGCCAATTTGGGTTTTGTGGTTGGCGAGAATGCGGTGGCGGTAATCGATTCCGGTGGCAGCGTTCGAGAAGGGACGCGCCTGCTCGCCGCGATCCGCGCGGTGACGCCAAAGCCGGTGCGCTATGTCATCAACACGCATGTTCATCCGGATCACATTTTTGGTAACGCCGCGTTCGTCCGGGACGAAACCATCTTCGTGGGGCACAGGAACCTGCCGCGCGCGATGACGGCGCGGGGCGACTTTTACCTGAAGGCGTTCCGAATCCCGCTCGGTGACGCGCTCATCGACGAAGTGAGGATTGTTCAGCCCACGCTGCTCGTCGACGACGAAATGCCAATCGATCTCGGCGGGCGCAAGCTGATTTTGAAGGCATGGCAGGCCGGGCATACCGACAATGATTTGACCGTGTTCGATAGCGCAACTTCGACCCTGTTTGCCGGCGATCTGCTTTTCGTGGCGCATGTGCCGGTCCTTGACGGCAGCATTCGCGGCTTTCTCGCTGACTCCGAGGAGTTGCTGCGTATTCCCGCCGAGCGCGTTGTCCCCGGACATGGACCTGTTGTCAGCGATTGGCGAGGCGCTGTTGAGGACGAGCGCCGCTATTTCAATGGCCTGGTCAGCGAGCTGCGCGCGCTCATTGCCAAGGGGGTCCCGCTCTCCCAGGCTGCCAGGGAAGCCGGGCGAAGCGAACAGTCGCGGTGGAAATTATTCGACGAGTATGGCTCGCGCAACGTCATTGCTGCGTTCAGCGAACTCGAATGGGAATGAGGCCCTTCGCAAGCCGGGTTGCGCCAGGCGCGGCGCAGCTTGCTGCCTGTCGGCTTTTCGTATAATTTACGTTGACGCTGTTTCATTTTGGAAGTGGAACTCGGCCATGTCGACCTTCTCCAGAGTGATCGCCGCCGCGCTGATGGCGGCGGTTTTTGTTGCGGTGCCGACGGCGGTGCGAGCTCAGGCTACCGCCGGCCAGGATCAGCCCTCTGAAGAGACCTGGAACAGCATCAAGGACGACATCTTCAAAGGTCGCCCCATTCTCGATGGCTCCGGGCTGGTGATCCTCGATGCGCCACGGCGTGCCGAGGATGCCGCCGTCGTGCCGATCGGCATGCGCGTCAACTTTGCCGGCGACGACAAGCGTACGCTGCAATCGCTGACGCTTGTCATCGACGAAAATCCCGCGCCGGTCGCAGGAACGTTCACGATCGGCCCGCGTTCCGGCGTGACCTCGATTTCGACGCGCGTCCGCGTTAATTCCTATTCCTATGTACGGCTGGTGGCCGAACTCAGCGATGGCAAACTCTACGGCGTCAAGACATTCGTGAAAGCGTCCGGCGGATGCTCCGCGCCGGCTTCTTCGAACGGCGATGCCACCACGTCGATGCTCGGGCAGATGAAATTCCGCACGTTCAGGCCGGAGTCGGGCGCGCCGCCGGAAGCCCAGCTCATGATGCGTCATCCGCAAAATTCGGGCCTGCAGATGGATCAGCTGACACGGCTCTATATACCACCGTTCTTTATCGAGAATCTCAAGATCTGGCAGGGTGACAATCTGCTGGTGGAGATGGAAGGCGGCATCGCAATTTCGGAAGACCCGAACATCCGCTTCAACTTCAAGCCCAACGGTGCCGACAAGTTTCGCGCCGAAGCCATGGATACGACCAGGAAACTGTTCAGGGACGAATGGTCACTCGAAAAATCGGTGTTATAGCGCTGCCGATGCCCAAGGCTTGATTGGAAAAAGGCTTAACCTGTAAAGAGGCTTAACTTAGAAAAAGCAGGCTTAGCTTAGAAAAAAGGCTTGGTTCAAAAGCAGCGAACTTCCGCTTCCGCTTGCGCCCGCCGGAATTCCTGCAATGCCAGCTTCGCCGTTTCGGTCGATCGGAACTCGGAACCAACCGGTCCCGTGACCTGGGACATCGACAGGATGGTTTCGGTCGTCACATACCGGTCATAAGGGATCAGCGACGCAATCACGTCGATCGAGCAGGAACATTTTTGCAGGATTTCCTGCGTTTCGCCGTTGGCCTTCATGCAACCAAAGACGTAGTCCGCGCGCGCCGCCGTCGGATAATCGTTGAGATCATCGGCGCGGGCAGAGGGTGCCGCGGCGAAAATCAAGACCGCGAAAACTGCGCCTGATCCGAAGGTGCGAAAGCCGATCATCTCAACGCCTCTCTCAGGTGTCCTGCACGCAAGAGCGAAGGCCTGGTCCAGCCTGCGTCAAATCGGCGGCGCCGATCAGGACTTTTTGCCGTCGGCGCCGAGTTGCGACGCCACGATGCGCTGCAACACAGGCGAGCAGCGTGGCTGCATTGCGTGGCCAATTTTAAATAGTTCTGTCAGGATAGGTAATCCGGGTCAAGCTTGTGCGGCTGAAGCTTGCTGCACGCAACGTGGTAGGCTAAATCGCGTTCATGAACCTGAAAGTCTGCGCGTGGAATTAGCTCAGGTCCCCGCCCTCGATGTCAGCCGCGTCAGCCATCGCTACGGTGCGCGGGTCGCGTTGAACGATGTGAGCCTGACGGTCCGCCAATCGTCCTTTACCGTGCTGCTGGGATTGAACGGGGCCGGCAAGTCGACGCTGTTTTCGCTGATCACCCGTCTCTATGCGATCCGATCGGGACAAATCCGCATTTTCGGGCACGATGTGGCGAGCGAGCCGGGGGCGGCCCTGAGCAAGCTCGGTGTCGTGTTTCAGTCCCGCGCGCTCGATATCGACATATCGGTGCGGCAGAACCTGCTGTATCACGCTGCGCTGCATGGTATCGGCAGCAAGCGAGCCAGCGAGCTGATCGCGCAGGTCCTCGACCGCGTGGCCATGACGGACCGTAGCCTGGACCGCGTCGGAAATCTCTCGATCGGCCAGATGCGCCGCATCGAGATTGCCCGCGCGTTGCTGCACCAGCCCCGCCTGCTGTTGCTGGACGAACCGACGGTCGGTCTCGACATCAAGGCTCGCGCCGACATTCTCGATCATGTTCGCCGGCTATCGAAGGTGGAGGGCATCGGCGTGCTCTGGGCGACGCATCTCATCGACGAAGCCGGCGCGGGCGACGACGTCGTGATACTGCACAAAGGCAAGGTGCTGGCCGGTGGTGCGATCGGCGAGGTCGTCGGCAAGTCCGGCGGCACCGATCTGCGCGATGCGTTCAACCGTCTGACCGGAACGGCCGATCAGGGTGAACTGGAATCCGCCGGATGACGGTCGCCGCACAAGCAACTGACAGACACAGCTTCACGCTGGCGCAGTATTTTATCTGCTTCAAGGGCATCGTCTGGCGCGAAGCGTTGCGCTTTATTCATCAGCGCGAACGGTTCGTCTCCGCGCTGGTGCGCCCGCTGGTCTGGCTTTTCATTTTTGCCGCCGGATTTCGCCAGGTGCTCGGTCTCTCGATCATTCCGCCATACGAGACCTATGTCCTCTACGAGGTCTACATCGCGCCCGGGCTGATCGCGATGATCCAGCTTTTCAATGGCATGCAATCGTCGCTCACGATGGTCTATGACCGCGAGACCGGCGGCATGCGTACGCTGCTCGTCAGCCCGTTCCCGCGCTGGTGGCTGCTGACGTCGAAGCTGCTGGCGGGCACGCTGGTCTCCGTTCTGCAGGCCTATGCCTTCCTGCTGATCGCCTGGTTCTGGGAAATCGAGGCCCCGCCACTCGGCTATCTGGCGCTGTTGCCGGCGCTGCTGCTCAGTGGGTTCATGCTGGGCGCGCTGGGAATGCTGATTTCGTCGCTGATCAAGCAACTCGAGAACTTTGCCGGCGTGATGAATTTCGTGATCTTTCCGATGTTCTTTGCGTCGTCGGCGCTCTATCCGCTGTGGCGTGTCAAGGAATCGAGTCCGCTGTTGTACTATGTGTGTGAGCTCAATCCCTTTACGCATGCGACCGAACTGATCCGCTTTGCGCTGTATGAGCAGGTGGCGTGGGTTTCGCTGGCCGTCGTGGCCGGTTGCACGGCGGTATTCTTGTTCGGTGCGATCCTGGCCTACGATCCGGCCCGCGGCTTTCTGGCCCGCCGTAATACCGCGGCCGGCTGAAGCGATTTCGCCTGCTTCAGAACGTGGCCTTCAGGCCGGCATAAAGCGCGCGAGGCCGCACCGGACTGAGCGAACGCGGATCGGTAAACGGCGCACCGCCATTGGCGAAATTGGGAACGGCGCCGGTATCGAAGAATGTTCCGTAAGTTGAATAGAGACTGTTGAAGATATTATCCGCACGCGCGTAGATCTGGTACGTCTTGTCGATCTGATAGGACGCGTGCAGGTTGACCGTCGTATAGGCTGGCAATTGCGGCGCCTGATTGGATGCGTCGCCCACGAAATACTGGCTGCTGACATAGAGCAGGTCGCCGCCGACCTTGAAAGCATCGGTGATGTTGTAGTCGAAGCCCAGCTTGACGCGATGGCGCGGGACCGCCGGAACCTGATCGCCCGGCTGCACCTGGATATTTCCATTTGCATCGGCGAACGGGCTGTTGGAGCCGAGCATCAGGGCGTCGAGGAACCGCGCATCGATGAAGGTATAGCTGGCATGGAATTCGTAGACGCCGGACTTCAGGTTGGCCTCGGCTTCCACACCCTGGCGGCGCGTCGAGCCGACGTTCTGGAAATAGCCGAATCCCTGCAAGATTGGATCGGGGATCGAGAGGATGTCGTTCGAATTTGTGGTGCGGAAGGCGCCGAGCTTCCATCCAAGCGTACCGATGCCTGCGCCGAATTCGTGCGTGCCGCGCAGGCCCGCCTCCACGGTTTTGGACACCACCTGCTGTAGCGGCGGATCGGAGACGAGGAACGTTGCGAGGATGCAGGGTTGCGCGGGATTGGCGCAACCGAGCTCCAGCGGGGTCGGCGCGCGATTGGCCTCGGAATAGCCGGCATAGGCCGTCACGCCGGAGTTGATTTTATAAGTTCCGCCGATGGTCGGATTGAACCGGGTGTAGGTGTCACTTCCGTTCAGCGAGGTGCCGAGCTGATCCTGCAGACTGATGTTGGCGACATTGAAGCGGCCGCCGCCCGTGATCGAGAACGCATGGGTGACGTCGAAGGTGTCGAGCGCATAAATTCCGGTGTACTGGTTGATGGTATGCAGCCCGACCGGTCCGTCCGAAACCGGGTTGCCGGATTGGCCGAGGAATATTCCGCTGCCGCTGACGACATAGTTTGAATTGATGGTGCCCAGTTCGGCGGTGGCCGTGAAATTCGTCACGCTGTGGTCGAAGCTGCCTCCGACCACGAAATGATTGTTGTGTCCGAACAGTTGATCGGTATTGGTCGCCTGCAACGATGCACCCGACGTCGTCGAATGCGTCGTCGTTCGATCGTTTTCTCCGAGGGTGGCACCGAGAGGGAATGGATTGGAAAGCTGCAATCCATTCAGGCCGTTTGCCGGCGTGACGCCGTCGCCGAAACAAAGCAGCGTCGAATTGGGGGCCGCGCAGGCCTGAGCTCCGGTCGGATTGCCGTCCTGAGTCTGCTGATCGAAAATCCGCACATGGGCGATACCTTCGACAGTCCAGGTCGGCGTCACCTCGACCTTTCCGGTCAAATTGACATAGCCAACGCGATTTTCCGAAGTTTGCGGTGTGGTGTAGTCGGCGCTGTAGTTTTGCTGAAGCAGTTCGGCTGGCACGGTCGCGGCCGCACCGAAAGTGTTCTGCGCGGCACCCATATTCATGTGGAATTCGCCGGTGTCGGTCTTGTAGCCAACGTCGCCGTAGAAGCGGTGAACATTCGAGGTTGAAAATTCGCGAAAGCCGGCGTCATGAAGCCCTTCAATCGCGCCGTAGATCGCAAAATTATCGACCTCCTTGCCCCATTGTCCCGAGCTTTGAATGCGGCCGTAAGAGCCGCCCATGGTATTGATTTCGGCGCCGTGATAGGTGAAGCCGTCCTTCATCTGGATGTCGAGCGCGCCGCCCAACGCATTGAGACCGAACGCGGGATTGTTGGTGACAACGCCGACCGACCGAATAGCCGCGGTCGGGATCAAATCCCAATTCATGGTGTCGCCGAAGGCTTCGTTGATGCGCACGCCATTCTGGTAAACCGCGAGCCCCTGGGGGGTGCCGGACACCGGAGACGAGACGAAGCCGCGAAATTCCACATCGGGTTGAAATGGATTGCCCGCGACCTCGTTGACGATAATTCCCGGCACGCTCTGCACCAGGGCATCGGTAATATTCAGTGACTGGGTGCGCGCGATAGCGGTCACGTCGACGATGGTAACGCTCGCCGGCACCTTGTCGGGATCGATGCTGGAGCCGGCCAGCGGTGTCGTCGGATACACCAGCACTCTCGGCAGGTCGCGAGCGGTGCGGGAAGCCGTTTGATCGCGGCCTGGTTTAACCCCTGGCTTGGTTCCGGTTACCACGATCGGCGGCAGCGCCTGAGTGCCATTGGGCGTGCTTTCGGCGGTCGCTTGGGCCGTGCGTTGGGTGGCGTCTTGGGCATATGCATTCCCAGACAACAGCCATATCGATATCGGCACTGTAAGCAGTACCCGGACGCCCATCTGCTTCATCCCATTCCGCTCGGACTGCGCCGAGTCTCGTTGGCTGGAATGCTAGGGGATCGCCGACCTCTGGACGTCGGGAAATTTAGGTCGGGAAATCGGGAAAAAGTCCCGGTCGGCGTGGTTCAGGCGGGTTGAAACAATTGGGACGGCTGGATGCCGCAGGGCACCGTGGCTTCCACGGTAACTCCTTGATTTGTCGATGCCACGGTCATGGTGCCGCCCAAAGCCAGCACCCGCTCGTGCATGCCGAGCATGCCGAAACCCTGTTTATGGTCGGCCGGCAGGCCCGCGCCATTGTCGCGCACGCGCACCATGATCGCTTCCGTTCCGGCGGTTCCCGCGGCAAAGGACGCCGCTGGTTCGACCCTGACATCGACGTGTGTCGCGCCTGCGTGGCGGAAGACGTTGGTGAGGGCTTCCTGGATGATACGGTAGATCGTCAGTTCCGCGGTTTCGCCGCGTGCGCCGAGTGAGGGCGAGATCGAGGTTTCGATCACGACGCCGGGGTGGGTTTCGCGCCACAGGCGCATCAACGCCGCCAGCGCATCGCTCAGCCCGAGTTCCGCAAGTCCTGCGGGCCGCAGCCGCTCGAGGACACGTCGATTGAACTGCTGCAGGGCATTCACCTGATCGGACATCGCGCCGATATGCTTGCGCAAAGCCTCGAGATCCGGCTCGGGGGTATCGGCCAACCGCGTCAGCGCGGAGGTGTGCGCGCGCAGTGCAAACAGATAGGGGCCAAACTCGTCATGCAGGTCGCGCGCGATTTCCTTGCGCTCGACATCCTGCAGCGACACCACCCGTTCGGCGAGCTGCCGTTTCTCTTCGACCGCCGTCCCCAGCACGGACGCGAGATGGTTCAGTTTGCGGCAGATCGTGGCCAGCTCGGGCGAGCCGCTGGGCCGGACGCGGGTATCATAGCGGCCTGCCTCGATGCCGGTCATGGCATCCGTGAGCCCTTCGATCGGCGCCAGCGCGCGACTGACGACTGTCATCGTGATCAGGAAAAGCGCCACGGCGATCGCTGACCCGATCTCGATTTGATCGACGATCCCGTCCCAGATCTCGGCGATCTCGTCGTTCGGATGCGAAGTAATGACGAGCGATCCCAACGATTGCCCGTTCACCCCGATGGGCACGCTGACAGTCGTTTTCTCCGGGTAAATGAGGGCGACAAACCATTCGGGGACCTGCTGCGGTTCGCCTGAAACGTCCGGTGGCGCGGTTGCCGCAGATGCGCTGCCTGGGGCCGGGTCGCGGGTGATGCTGACATGGCGCAGTTGCTTCAGGCCTTCGACGATTTGTTCGAGCCTGGCTTCAGGATCGCGAGCCTCGCTGAGACCTGACACCAACGTCTCGACGAAGCCGCGCGCGAGCCGGATCACGCTTTGATCCTCGGCCATCACCCGTGGCGCAGCATCCAGCAGGAGCCGGGCGATGTTGATGACCAGACCGAGCACCATGATGAGCGCCAAAAGTGTGTTGAGCCGTCCACGCAAGGACAGCCTCTGCCATATCGCCATGTTCCGCTCCGGCAGCTGCGCGCTGTTTGGTCACCGACATTGACAGCCGAAAACAGCGGCTATCTAATTGAAGGTACCTCACTTCTTCTGGAAGGACATAGTGCGAAGGTGCAGCAAGCGAGAGATCAAACGCCGCTGTGGTATATCGCGTCCGGCGCCGCCGCTGGTCCGTGCCGTGTTGCGCTGCAAACTGATTTGCGAAGGCCTTCCGATCCAGGATCTTCCGATCGATGTCGATGCGCATCCTGATCGTTGACGATCATCCGATCGTGGCTTCCGGCTGTCGTGCGTTGCTGGCCGGCACCCCGGACGTCACAATTCTGGAGACGCCGGACGCGGAAAGCGGCGAGAAGGCCTTTGTCGCCGAGCGACCTGACGTTTGCATCGTTGATATCAATCTGCCGGGAGTCTCGGGCTTCGAGCTCGCCCGCAGAATTCTGGCGCGCGATGGGACGGCACGGATCATCATGTTCAGCATGAATGACGATCCGATATTTGCCGCGCGCGCCATCGAGGCGGGCGCCAAGGGTTATGTTTCAAAATCCGGCGATCCCGCCGATCTGGTCGAAGCCATTCGCAAGGTGGGCGAGGGCGGCGTATTCCTGCCGCCTGCGATCGCTCAAAGCGTCGCCTTTGCCGGTCCGGGATTTGCCGAGAACCGTCTTGCGAAACTGACAGCGCGCGAGATCGAAATATTGCGCCTGCTGGGTGCCGGCAAGAGTCTCTCGGAAATCGCGTGGCTGGTGCATTCATCCTACAAGACGATCGCAAATACCTCTTCCGGCATGCGCCAGAAGCTTGGTTTGCGCTCGTCTTCCGAATTAGTGCGCTTTGCGATCGAGAGCCGCCTGGTCTGAAAGCCTAACCGGCTGCCATCTGCGATACCAATCGCCGCATTTCATCACCGATCGATGCGACGATGTCCTTGTCGCGCTTTCCCCGTGACGGCGGCAGTGATTTCTCGGCAATGATGCGGGTCGGCCGGTCGCACAGCAAGAACAGGCGATCCGACAATTGGATCGCCTCGTCCAGATCATGGGTCACGAACAGCGTCGTTACCCTGGTCCGCGTCGTCAACGCCACGAGTTCGTCGCGCAGCCGGTCGGCGATGGCCTGATCTAGCGACACAAAGGGCTCGTCAAGCAGAAGAAAATCCGGCCGCCCCGCGAAGGCGCGGGCGATAGCCGTGCGTCGTGCAAGCCCCAGCGACAATTCGCCTGGATACCGTGCCAGATGCGAGCCGAGGCCGAGGATATCGACCAGTTCCGTCAAGTCGGCGGCGCTATCGCCGGCAGGCAGTGCAAGCCGGATGTTTTGCTCGACGGTGCGCCAGGGCAGCAGGCGAGGCTCCTGGAATACGATCCCGAGACGGCCGGCTCCGGGTGTGCGGATCTCACCGCGGAAATCCGGATCGAGCCCGGCTGCGATCCTCAGAATCGTGGTCTTGCCGCAACCGGAAGGACCGATCAGCGCTCCGAACGAGCCGGCTTCGAGCCGAAGTTTCAGACCGCGAACGACTTCAACCGGCGTGCCATCGGCCGACAGATAGGTCTTCGATTCGATGCAGAGTTCAAGCGGGGCGGCGTCGCCAGCGGTTTGCACGTCGTTCAAGCGGTTGTACCAGATAGCCTTCGATCACGAGCATAAGCACGATGAAGCAGATCGCATAGCTCAGTATCTGGGCCATGTCGAACAGCGAGAAAGCCGAACCCAGCACGAAACCCACGCCATTCGGACGTCCGATCAGTTCGACCACCAGCACGATCTTCCAGACAATCGAGAGCCCGGAACGCGAACAGGCCGCCAGATAGGGAGCGAATTGCGGGATGGTCACGTGGCGAACTCTTGTGAGCAGCGAGAACTTGAATGCCCTGGCCATTTCGTCAAGTTCGGGATCGAGCGCACGGGCGCCCTCGCGCATGATGACAATCACGTTCGGGAGTTTGTTGACGGCCACGGCCAGAATCGCGGCGGTCTCGTTGAGGCCGATCCAGATATAGGCGAAAATGATGGTTACGAGCGCAGGCATGTTAAGCAGCACGGTCAGCCACGGATCAGCGTAGCGATCGGCGGTTTTCGAACGTCCCATCGCGTAGCCCGCGACGATGCCGAGGATCATCGCGATCGCAAACGAGATGATCACCCGTCCAAGCGTACAGGCCATATGAAACGGCAGTTCGCCGGAACGCAGGTCAGCGAGCATGGTCGTGCCGACAGTCAGCGGACCCGGCAGCAGGCGGGATTGAACCAGCGCCGCTGCAAGCGCCCAGCCCGCAATCAGGATGGCGAGCGAATAAATCCTCGTCAACGCTCGGTCTCCCGCGGAGGAGTTTGCGAGGGCGTTTGATAGTAAAGGCCGGGATCGAGTTCCTGCAGCGGGCCCACAAGTTCCGGGCCGCCGATGCCGGCAAGCGTTTTGAACAGCGCCCGCGCGTCAGCCTGTTCCGCCGCTATTGTTCGCCGCGGCATACCCTCCCGGGTCTGGTCGCGATAGGCCTGGAATGTCGATTGATCTTCCGCATTCATCAGCGGCCGCAACGCATCCCATTCCGCGTCGGATCGGCGCATGATGTCGTTGGCGCTCTGCGCAACCGCGATGAAGCGATCGATGGTGCTTTTGTGACTTGTCGCAAAGCCTTCCGAAAATGCGTAACCGATCAGCGCGATCGGTTGCTCGAGCCCGAGGGCAACTTCCGCCTCACGTACGTCAAGCAGGCGGCGATAGCCCTGGGCCTCCAGCCTGGCGCAGAAGTTCCAGTAATTGAGGCCTGCCTCGGCCTCACCCTGTTGCAATTTTTGAAAGATCAGCGGCGGCGCGCCGTACTGGAGCGTCGCCTCGCGTTTGAGGTCAATTCCCTGGCGGATCGCGGCAGCCTGGACAATAAGCCAGCCTTTATCGAGCGGGCCGCCGGCAACGGCGAGAACGCGGCCCTTGAGGTCGCCAAGGCCTCGTAACGGCGAATCCGCCTTGACCATGATGGAGCCGACCGCGCTGGAATAGGGATAGAACAGCAATTTGGCGCCGAGCGCCCGCGCACGGGCGACCCAAAGCCAATCAACGACGGCCAGATCGACCGAACCACTGTTAAGCGCGAGTTTGCCGGCGTCCGGCGAAGCGTATTCGGTGATCTGCAAATCCAGGCCGGCGATCGAGGCGAGGTCGTGACGGCGGATCACGTCCAGCTGCCAGGCGAACGTGCCGGTCTTTTGCAGGCCTATTCGCAAAGTCTCGCCGGCCAGCGTTGGAATTGCCCAGACGAGCAGACAAAGCGCCGGGAAAATTTTGAACATTCACGATGTTTCCGGGCGATCGGAAATCTGCTGCAAAGCACAATCGATCGCGGGTTCGAGGGTAGCCTCCAACGCGGTCATTCTTGCGTGAAATAATTGACGCTACAAGCTGGAATTCCTTCGAGGGCTTGATGGCGCAAAGCGGCGAGCAGTTCCAGATGCAGCGCCGCAAAGTGCTACGAAAGTCGCCTGAACTATGGCTATATGCGGTCATGGCAGAGTTCAAGGCATGGGGGCGTTGTGTTGCGCCGACAAGACAGGCGGCAACATTCGGCCTGTTGCTGGCATTTGCGATCATCCCAACCGGCGCCCGCACTGCAACAATCGATACCGAGCATCTGTTCGGCTTCACCATCGGCAGCGATGTCGGAGAAGTCGGCGAAAAAGAGATAGAAGGTTCCTTAACCGGCCGATTTGGCAAACAGACCGGAACGTACAATGCGGGCTCGGGCACCTTGTCGGCGGAATCGGTGCCGATCGCCAACCTTCGAACCGAGATCACCGCCGAGGTCCTCGGTTATGGCATTACCGGCGTTACCGGATTGGCCGATCAGCAATATGCCGCATTCGGAGGCCTGTCCGCCGATATCCGCTACCAGTTTCTGGATCGCGCGACCGCGCCGTTCGGTTTTGCGGTGGGCGCCGAGCCTCGTTGGGGGCGGGCTGACGACGTGACCGGCCAACCTGGCAGCCAATATAGCGTTGACTTTGTTGCCGCCGCCGACTGGGAACCGATCCGCAATCGCGTCGTCGCGGCGTTCAATCTGCTCTACCAGCCCGAGACCACGCGTTTGAAATGGACCGGCACGTGGTCACAGCAATCAACCGCGGGCGTGGCGATTGCCGTGATGGCGCAGATTAAATCCGGGATCTTCATCGGTGGCGAAGCGCGCTATCTGCGCGCATATGACGGGATCGGTCTGCAAACACTCGCCGGACAAGGCTTTTTCATCGGGCCGACGGTATATATGCAACTCTCTGAAAAAGCCTGGATGGCGTTTGCCTGGAGCGCCCAGGTTGCGGGCGAGGCGACGACGTCAGTCGGTTCGCTCGATCTCGTCAATTTCGAGCGCCGGCAGGCGCGTCTGCTGTTCGGCGTAAATTTCTGAGTTCAAGCCAGCTATTTCGCGCAGTTTTTCAGGCTCTTCTCCTCGATCGAAAACACCAGGCCTTCCCTGACCTCGATGTTCGGGACCACGCAGGTCCGTCCGCTTTTATCGACAAACTTGACGTCATAGATGCCAGGCGGCGTATCGGTAATTTTCAGGCGCTCGTCATGATCGACGGTATGATCCCGATCGTTGTCGGCCTGATTCCGGCCCCAGTCGTTCTTGCCGGCGGGCGAAAGTTGCACCGAAGTGAGGGTGTTGGCGGTCAGGTTCCAGAGCCTTGTGTCCTTTGCCAACGCGCTCATCGGAAGCAACGCCGAAATGAAGATTATCAGAGCCGTTGCCCTGGCCATTTTTTGCTCCTCCCGGAATATTGCGGCGTCAGCCTTTGTTTCCCGTGTTGCGGATCGATCTGGACGAAACCAGCGACCACGGCTGAGCAGCCGGATCGCCGGTCACCGATGCAAACGCGCGGCGTGCCAGCGCAAATGATCTTCCATGAACGTCGACACGAAGTAATAGCTGTGGTCATAGCCGGGCTGGCGCCGCAGCACGAGGGGGATGTTCGCCTGCGAACACGCGCGCTCCAAGAGTTCAGGCCGAAGCTGGGCGGTCAGGAACTGATCGGCATCGCCGACATCGACCAGGAAATCGGAAAACCGCGCGCCATCCTCGATCAGCGCGACAGTATCGTGCTTGCGCCACGTATCGCGCGCCTCGCCGAGGTATCCGCCCAACGCCTTGATTCCCCACGGCACTTGTGACGGGGCAACGATCGGCGAAAAGGCGCTGGCGGCACGATAGCGGCCGGGATGACGTAGCGCGATGGTAAGGGCGCCATGGCCGCCCATCGAGTGACCGAGGATCGACTGCCGTTCGCGATCGACTGGAAAATCCTTGGCGAGCAGTTCAGGCAGTTCTTCGGTCACATAGCTCCACATGCGGTAGTGGCGCGCGAACGGCGCTTGTGTCGCATCGACATAGAAGCCGGCGCCAAGTCCGAAATCGTAGGCGCCGGCGGCATCGCCAGGCACGCCTTCGCCCCTCGGACTGGTATCCGGCGCCACAAGGATCAAGCCCAATTCGGCGCAGGCTCTGCGAAATTCGCCTTTTTCGGTGACATTGGCATGCGTGCAGGTCAGGCCTGAAAGATACCAGACCACCGGCAGCTTCGCGCCATCCTGATGCGGCGGGACATAGACCGCGAAGGTCATGCCGGTTCCGGTTTCGCGGCTGGCGTGCTTGTAAACACCCTGCACGCCACCGTGCGATCTGTTCAAGGAAACGGTTTCGAGCGTCATGATTCTATGGCTCCGGCGCCCCAACGACGCGAAGAGGACAGGTCGAATAGGTCATTTCGTTCGGGCGGCCTTGTCAAGCGAGCGTTACTGGAACCGGGAGTTACTTTCGTTGCGATGCGGCAGAAAACCGATGCGGCGCCGTGCAGGATCGATACGCCGGGCACATGGATGTCTGCCATCATCGTCGCGTGCCTCATTTCGCTGTTCCGCGAGCCAAACCGCGCGTTCTTTGTCGAAATTTTGAAACGGCGGGATTATTTGGGCGTAATATTATCAAGCAGCGCTTTGAATGGAGGAGGGCGGATTGATTGAAATCATCCTGACGGTCTGTGCCATCGCCAATCCCGCCAATTGCGAGGAAAAGGAGCTTCAGTTCGCCTGGGAAGGGTCACTCCGGCAATGCATGATGGCGGCGCAGCCCTATATCGCCGAATGGATTGGTCAACATCCTGCCTGGCGCGCCATGAAATGGAGCTGCGACTATCCTGGCAGCAAGAAGCGAAAGATTTGATTTGGCCACGCCGGGCGCGTGTGGCAAGCGCTGCGCGTTTGCGCCGCTTTGGGGCAGCGCACCTGGCGTTGTGGAGGTTTAATTCGGACCGAAGGCGATCCCCCAGGGCAATTCGCCGACCTGAATCGATTTGATGACCCGCAAGCGCGCGACGTCGATGACCGAAATGTCATTGGAAACGCCATTTGTGACCAGCAGGTATTTCTCGTCCGGCGTAAATGCGCCGTGCCAGACCCGTTGACCCACCAGCAGATATTTCAAGATGGTGTGAGTGACGCCGTCGACGACGGCCACCCGATTGGCAGGTCCGAGATCGATGAAGCCGAGCTTTCCGTCGCGGGTGATATTGATGCCGACGGGTTGAATGGCCTCGGATCGAAGGCCCGGAATTTCGAACTTGACCGTTTGCTTGAGCTGGCGTGTCGCCGGATCGATGATCGCGAGGTCGCCGCCGATTTCCGAGGTGACCCATAATTCCGATCCGTCAGCCTTGAATGCGGAAAAGCGCGGACGCGATCCGACCAGCAGGTTACCGACGATCTGGCGGCTTGCGGTGTCGATGAAATGGACCATGCTGGTTGTTTCGGACGAACACACCAGGATCTTGGAATCCGGGCTGACCGCCATGCCTTCAGGCTCGATGCCGACCGACACCTCGCCGATCGATGCGCGCTTCTCGAGGTCGATGACCGTCACCATCGCGTCATTTTCATTGGCGACGTAGAGGATCTTGCCCGCCGGATCGATCGTGAATTGCTCGGGATCGGGACCTGAAGGCAATTCGCCGACCACGCTCAGGCTCTTGGTGTCGATGACCTGTATGCTGTCGTCGTCGCCGAGGGCGACATAGACCAGTTTGCCGTCACGGGAGACTTCGATGCCGCGTGGCCGCTGTCCGGTCTTGATGGTTGCGATCGTCTCCATCTTGTCGGTGTCGATGACGGAAACCGTATTACCTTTTTCGTTGGAGACGTAGGCGAGAAAGGCGAGCGCGGGATCGACTGACAGCCCGGCCAAGGCAAACGTAAAGGCAGGCACCGCAATCCATCGCAAATCGAACATGTGGTATTCTCCCGACATCGGACGGCAACAATTCACAGACGACCGCATTTAGCATGTCGTTGCTCCCCATCGCCAATGGAGTATCTTGACCGGCACGCGCAAATGCGACGGAAAACACAGCGAAGCTGCCGGTAATGCGGCATGAACGCGATATTGCGGTGCACCGAATCATTGGTTGTATCTAAAAGCATGGGTTCCGTCTGAAACATCGCATGGGAGGCACAATTTGCTCCGGATTTTCCTTGCTGTCTGCCTACTGACGGTTTCATGCGGAGCGGGCCTGGCGTCCGACGAGCCGGCGGAAATCAAGATCGGCTACCTGCGCCAGCTGCCATCGAAGATCAGGATATCGCTGATCGATGTACCGGCGGCCAATGACGGACTCGCTGGAGCCCAATTGGCCACCGAAGACGACAACGCTACCGGCCGCTTTCTCCATCAGCGCTACACCCTGGTTGAGCGCGTGCTTGGCGAGGGCGACGATCCGGTCGCGGCCATGAATGCGCTCGCCGACCAGGGCGTGTCCTTTATCGTGACCAGCCTCGATGCGGATCGGCTGCTGAAGGTCGCGGACGCCGGTCAGGCGCGCGGGGAGACGTTGATCAACGCATCCGCACTGGACGAACGCCTGCGCGAGCAGGATTGTCGCGCCAACGTCATACATGTTGCGCCGACGCGTTCCATGCTTGCCGACGCGCTGGCGCAATACCTGATCTGGAAGAAGTGGGACAAATGGGTGCTGCTCAGAGGCTCACACGAAAACGATGGTCTGTTCGCCGAAGCATTGCGTCACGCCGCGACCCGGTTCGGTGCCAAGATCGTCGAGGAGCGCGAGTTCAGGGATAACGGCGGTGCGCGACGCACCGATAGCGGTGTCGCCGAGATTCAGCGGCAGATGCCGGTGGTGACGCAAGGATTGCCCGCTCACGACGTGCTCGTTGCGGCGGATGAAAGCGAGGTTTTTGCCGGCTATTTGCCGTTTAGGACATGGGATGCCCGACCGGTCGCGGGCTCGGCGGGGCTCGTCCCCGTTAGCTGGAACGCGGCGTTCGACCAATGGGGCGCCGTGCAGTTGCAGAACCGTTTCACCAAAGCCTATCAGCGCCCGATGACGTCGCAGGACATCCAGGCCTGGACCGCCGTTCGCATGATCGGCGAGGCGGCGGTCCGAAGCGGCTCCGCCGATTCCGGCAAGATGCTCGCTTATATCAAAGGTCCGGAATTCTCGGTCGCAGCTTTCAAGGGTCAAAAACTGACCCTGCGCGACTGGAACCTGCAACTACGGCAGCCGATCCTGCTGTTCGATGGCAGGAATACCGTATCCGTTTCTCCGCAGGAGGGTTTCCTTCATCAGGTTTCGGCGCTTGATACGCTCGGGCTCGATCGCCCCGAAACCAGGTGCAAGTTCAAGTGACGATCGTCGCGACCGGCCTGGCACGGAGCCGTTCGGCACTCCGCGAAATAAAAGCCTGGGCGCGGATGCTGAAGCGCGAGGTTCATGCGATCTATTTTGCCGCTCAGAGCCCGCGCGTGCCCTGGTACACCAAGTGTCTGGCGATGGCCGTTGCCGGATATGCGCTTTCGCCGATCGACCTCATTCCGGATTTCATCCCCATCCTCGGCTATGTGGACGATTTGATTATCGTGCCGCTGGGAATATGGCTGGTGCTGTCATTGATCCCGGAAGACGTCATGACTGCGTGCCGCGCTCGCGCGGATCAGGCCGTCACGGGTCCGCACGGCAAGACCGCAGCGATCGCTATCATCGCGATCTGGATTCTCGGTGCGGCCGTGTTGGTTTGGATCGCGTTGGTCTACTGGCGCGGAACAAACTAGGTCACGTGCAAATCGCCGTCGTTGATGCCGTTGGCGCACATTGTATGCGTGTGCGGCTCGCAAATTGCGTTCGCGCAAATACGTATTTCTACGGAGGCGGATTGCTGATTGTGGCGCCGCTCCCGATCCAGGCGGCAATTGTTTTGGGGATGAAAGTGCGGCGCTGCGATTTTCGGCACGAAGCTTGCTTTCTTGACCGAGCCGGAAATTACAGGAGAGCACTGGATGACACGCATCATCCTCTGTTTGGCTATTTTCGGTTGTCTGATCGGGGCTGTGAATGCCCGTAACTTGGGACAGTGGGGCGCGGTCGATCCCGAACTTCGGCAGTGGTACGAAGCGCTGATGCAGCCGGACGTTCCGAATGCATCCTGTTGCGGCGAAGCCGACGCTTACTGGGCCGATGAAGTTCATGTCAGGGACGGCAAAACCTACGCGATCATCACCGATGACAGGGACGATGCGCCGCGCAACCGGCCTCACGTCGATATCGGAACGGAAATTGAAATTCCGACCAACAAGCTCAAATGGGACAAATCCAATCCAACCGGTCACGGCATCGTGTTCCTCAGTCGTAACCGCTATGTATTCTGTTACGTTCAACCCGGCGGGGTGTGATAAATCGCGTCTGCTGAATCGAATGTGCGCAGACCTGTCCGTCGGCCAACGCACGGATGACGATAATCTGCAGACTGTTGATCAGATCCAGCCGCGGGCCATTGACGCCGACGGTCTCAGCGTCCATCGATCAGAGCCATGAAATCAGTCTCCCGTTTTCCGGATTGGTGTTCGCTCTCCGAGAGCGATCGTGTGGCCGCGCTGGCGCAGAGCAGGAGACGGCTCGCCGGCATCGGACGCAGACTCCATGCCGTCGAGCAGATCTTGCCAGCGGACGTTTCGAACCGGGGTCCGCTCGACGGGATGCCTTACGCTGCCAAGGACATGATCGCGACCGGTAAGATCGAGCCATCATGGGGGTGTTCCGAACCTATGGCGGCCGCGCTTCCGCGCGCGTCGGTGATTGATCGCATGGAACAGGCTGGAGCCTGCCTCATCGGGACTGCTGCGATGACAGAGCTGGCCTACGAACCATCCGGTTTCGTTCGCGGCGGTGCTCTTAATCCGTGGTGCCCGGATGCAATTCCGGGCGGATCATCGAGCGGATCTGCGATCCTGGTCGCGTCCGGAGTCTGTTTTGCCGCGCTAGGTTCCGACACCGGCGGATCGATCCGTATTCCAGCGCACTGCTGCGGCGTTACCGGTCTCAAGCCGAGCTATGGCCGGATACCGCTTGACGGCACGATGGCTCTGGCGCCGAGCCTCGATACCATCGGGATCATCACCCGAAGCGCAGCGGAACTTGCGTTGATATGGCGGTCGAATACTGGTGAGCGCGCAAGCCTGGTCACGGAAAAGCCGTCGGGTACCATGCTGGCGGACGCGTTCGGCGCCTGCGATCCTGAAATCAGTGAAATTTGTCGTAGCGCCATCGACGTGCTCGCTGAAACCGGTATGTCCATCGATGCTAGATCCGGATTTCCCGAGCAGGCGGATCAAAATGCATTGCTGGTGCTGCAGGCGGAGGCAGCCCGGCAGCACAGCGAGCTTATTGATGATCCGCGCATCGACCCAACCTTGCGAAAACGCCTGAGCAAAGGCCTGACGATATCAGATCAATCACTTGGCCTGGCTCTTGATGCCCGCGGTGTGCTTCGTGGTGATTTTCTGTCGCGTTATCTTGGTGAAGCGACCGTCGCTCTGCTTCCGGTGATGCCGATCAGGACACCAGGTGTTGAGGATGTCGATACGGGGTCGGCGAATTTCAATCCGCGGGTGCTTTACGCGCTCAGCCGCTTCACCCGCTTCGTCAACTATTTCGGCTTGCCCGCTCTTGCTGTACCCGCAGGCTTTGACAGCCGGGGTATGCCGGTTGGTCTTCAAATTATCGGACGGCCGGGCAGCGACGCGCTGTTGCTTGAAATCGGGGTCAGGTTGCAGGCCCGGACCGATTGGCACGGTCGTGTGCCGACGGCGATTATGTCCGATGTCGCTGGCGAGCAAGGATTGATTGGGTGATTTGCCATCAATTCCCGCCGGCCGGCCTGCGCGATTCCGGCTTCAATTGGGCCCTGGAATGTTGCGCTGGGCGTGCGTGATATGACACGATCCTTGCATCGGATAGCACGACAATCTGACAGAGACTGAAACGGAGGGTCGACCGTGCGGATATCAGGACAGTGGATCAAGCTTCTCTTGCTGGTCGGGGCCGTCGGATTGCTGCCGCTGCCCGCGAGAGCCGTTGGACCTGAACCGGCGCCATTGGCGCAGCCGGTTCAATTGACGATCGGCTATCAGAAAGTCGGCCATTTGGCCCCCATTATTCTCATTGGCGACGAACTGAAGAAGCTCGGCGTCGATCTCAAACTGGTCGAGTTTGTCCGTTACGCCGACGCGCGCACCGCGCTGCTGGCCGGGTCTCTCGACGCCGCTTCGGTCGGACCCGCCGATCTCGCCATCTCGCTGGCGCAGGGTTCGACCAATGTAGTCGGGCTGATGGGCGTCGGCTCGTCACCGAAATACGTGATTGGCCGAAAGGGTGTGACGTTCGACTCCTGGGCTGATCTGAAAGGCAAGAAGATCGCCATCGCCCCGGGTTCCGCGGTCTGGTTTCAGTTCGCCGCGACGCTGGTTGAAAAGGGCATCCCCTATAACAGCTTCGAGGCCGTCAATATTCAGGGCGGCGGCGCAAATTTCGATCAGGCTTTGAAAAAAGGCGATGTCGACGGTCTCGTCACATGGGAGCCGTTCGAGTCGATTCCGCAAATCGATGGTTACGGTTACTTTGCCAAAGGCCTCGAATACAGCTCGTCGAATGCTGTTGGCGCCGAGCTTGGAATGTTCATGGCGGCGAGGCAGGCTGTCGATACCAAGCGCGCAGCACTTGAGCGCTTTGTTTGGGTCTATCTCAAAAAGCAGGAAGAGCTCGCTAAATCTCCTGCGGAATTCGCCGCGGCCTATGCCCAGCTCTCCGGCATGGCGCCTGATGTTGCCGCGCAAGCGTCGCAGATCATCAAACTGGGAGAGGTGATTTCGCCCGAACAGATCAAGCGCCAAGCCAAGGGATTTGCAGACCTTGGTGTCATCCAGAAGGATGTCTCGGATCAGATCGATGCGCATTGGGACAGCTCTTTCGTGGAGAAAGCGCTCGGCAAGTGACGACACAGGCGAGCCTGCTCGGGCTCGTCTGGCTGTCGTGAAAGATTGGATGTCATGTCGCTCTCGACCGAGCAAATAAACACAAAGCCGGCCAAGTCTCCCGCGCCGCGGGCTGCCTCTCGCGCGCTGGGCCTGGCATCGTCGATCTTTTCATCTGTCAGTCGTGCCAGTCTGCGGCAGGGCCTTCTGGCGGTTATTCTGCCGGTGGTGGTGATTGTTGTCTGGCAGATGGCGGGGACCAACGGTTCGTTGTTCGGCGGTGTGCTGCCGACCCCGGACCGCGCCTGGCAGGCCTGGAAAGTCTGGGCTTTCGGCTCCCCTGGCCTCAGCCTCAACCCCTACAGCGGAACATGGTTTGCCAATCTGATCTTTTCGGCGGAACGCGTCGGGAAGGGGTTTGTGGCTGCCATCATCGTCGCGGTGCCGGTCGGTCTTGCGATTGGATGGAATAGAATTGCTTCGGGCATGCTCGATCCCACGGTTCAGCTGCTCAGACCGATCCCGATCACCGCATGGCTTCCGTTCTCGATCGCGGTGTTCGGTATTCGGGATCTTGGCGCGGTATTCCTGATTGCGCTTGGTGCGTTTTATCCGATCGTGGTCAACACGGCGCAGGGTGCGCGCGATGTCGAACGTAATCTCATTCGCGCGGCCTTGATGATGGGGGCCGGAAGATGGACGGTGCTGAGGCGGGTTGTACTCCCGGCATCGCTGCCGTCGATTTTCACGGGGCTGCGGATCGGTCTCGGCATCGCCTGGACGGCCGTGATTGTCGCGGAAATGGTCGCGGTAAAATCCGGCCTCGGATATGTCCTTTGGGATGCCTATTACGTCGGGCGGATGGACGTCGTCATCGCCGATATGGTGTCCATCGGGCTGCTGGGCCTGATCAGCGACCGTGTCATCTTGCTGATCGAGAGCTGGGCACTGACATGGCGCCGGCTGCAATCATTCCAGTCATGAAATAAGGGCCATGGGCACGATCACCTTTGAAAATGTATCGAAGACGTTTGTGGGCCAGAAGAAAGTTCGGGCGCTGGACGGTATCAGCCTGACCATCAACGAAGGCGAATTTGTCGCGCTGCTTGGTCCGTCGGGTTGCGGAAAATCGACGTTGTTGAATCTGCTCGCCGGTTTCGAGAAGACAACGGAAGGTAACTTGCTGTTCGACGGCCAAACCGTGACGCGCCCCGGTCCGGACCGTGGTGTGGTGTTTCAGGAGGCTGCGCTCTTCCCATGGCTCAACGTTTGGGAAAATGTTGTGTTCGGTCCACAAGTCCAGGGCGTCGCCCGTTCCGATTATGAATCGAGGGCGCACGGCTTGTTGAAGCTGGTCGGACTGGAGGCGTTTGCGGACGTATTGCCGGTGCAGCTGTCGGGGGGCATGCGCCAGCGCGTCGGCATCGCGCGGGTGTTGGCGATGAGTCCGCGTGCGCTGTTGATGGACGAGCCGTTTGGCGCCCTTGATGCGCAGACGCGGCTCGCCATGCAGCAATTGCTGCTCGATGTGTGGCAGTCGCTCGGCACCACGGTCTTGTTCGTTACCCACGACATCGATGAAGCGATCCTGCTGTCGGATCGCATCTGTGTGATGTCGGCCCGTCCCGGCCGGATCATGCGGACCATTCCCATCACGCTGGCGCGCCCGCGCTCCATTGCAAGCCTTACCAGCCCGGAATTCATGGCCTACAAGGCCGCAATTATGTCCGATATGAAGATCGATAACCTCCACTAGACGTGAAATGGCAATGGCAAATCCGCGGATTCCCTTTGTGCTTTCGTCAGACCGTGAAGCTCTACCGGCCTTGGACGGAAAGCGCATCCTCGTCCATCTGGTCGTTAACGTGGAGAACTGGCAATTTGATCAGCCGATGCCGCGTACGATCGTGACGCCGCCGCACGGGCGCGAGACGGTACCCGATGTGCCGAATTTCTCCTGGGCAGATTACGGAATGCGCGCGGGACTGCCGCGCATTCTGCGCGCCTTTTCCTCGCGCGGTCTGCCGGCGTCGACCAGCTTCAATGCGGGGGTGATCGATGCATACCCGCAAGCCGCCATAGCGATGCGCGATGCCGGCTGGGAGTTCATCGGCCACGGCATGCATCAGAAAGCCATCAATCACGTCGAGGGCGGTGAAGAGGCCGTCATCCGTGCCAGTCTTGACAAGGTCGCGGACTTTACAGGACGGCGTCCGCGCGGCTGGTTGTCGCCGGGGCTGCGTGAGACCGTCGACACGGCCGATATCCTCAAGCGTAACGGGGTCGATTACGTCTGTGACTGGGTGGTGGATGATCGGCCCTCATGGATGAAGACGACGGCCGGACCGATGATCGCAATGCCTTACAATCTCGAGATCAACGACTCGATCATCTATGCGATCGAGCGGCACGCCACGGGCGAGATGGCCAACCGGCTGGAGTTTACCCTCCGCCGGTTTGAGCAGGAATGTCGCCATAGCGCGATTGTTCTGGCGATTGGCCTGCATCCGCATCTGATATCGGTGCCGCATCGCATCCATGAACTGGAGCGCATGCTCGACTTGCTGACGGCGTCGTCCGATGTCGGGTTCTTTACCGGCAGCCAGCTGGCAGACTGGTACACGGCAGTCATGCCGCCGCCGGTTATGGGTTGACGTGAAGTTTGGCTGCAGAATTTGATGGTGTGAAGCGAACCGCGGGAGCTACGGATCAATCGATCCGGCGAGATGGTCTTCAATCCGCTCGCAAATGATGGCGCCGCAGTTTCTCGCGCTGAATGCAACGCGCCGCGCGGTCCGCGATCCTCTTGTTGGAAATGCCGTAATCGACGACATGAACGGTAAATCGGCCACTCAGATCGCCAAGAATGGCAACGCCGGCCACCGTCTCGCATCCGGGCCAGAGACGAAGCTGCTGGAGGCAATCCCGGGTCAGATCTGCCCGGCTGATTTCGACGGTGTGTTTGAGAAATCCCATGGGCGCAAATCCAAATGCCGGATAGTTGCACCGGGCCCGGATGCTTGTCCTCACGATAATACTTGTGAGGTAATCGCGTTTCCCGATAACCGGTGCCAAAGAGCCTGCGGCGACGTTGAGGGGCGCCGGCCGGTATCACCCAACGGCTGAGCCGGCGATCCCCCGAACCGGCCGGCGCGGCTGACCTGTGGGCCCGTTTATGTGGGCTCTGGGCCGAGTTCGGGTCCTGCTGGAATTGGCATGTCCACCGGTTGGGCTATGGCGGAAATGACCCGAAAATGCCGATAACGGCGTTTTCGACCCATAGCGGACTCCGTCTCGTTAACGGTTTTGGCCGCGGCCATATTTGAGGCCTTGACGGTCGAGGACCTCATCGTATGAGATGAGGCCATGATCCAGGGCCGATCAATTGTGCTTCTTCTCGCGATGGCCACACCGGCGTCGGCGGAAACAATGAGTTTTGAAAGCGCGGCGTCAATATTGGGCGCAAGCTGTGGCCAGGATATCGACGCGAATTGTCTCGGCGTCAATCTCGACCCCGTTCGCCTTAAGGAGTGCCTCGCTCGAAATCAGGACGTGGTGTCGCCTCAGTGCAAGGCTGACTATGTCAAAGCCTTCGATGCGATCCAGAAACGCGTGGCCGCGCGGGCGGCCGTCTCCAAGATGTGCGAGCGCGACAAACAAAAACTGTGTGGCGACGCGCAAAACGGAACGGGCCCCGTTGTCGAATGCCTGTTGACGAAGTCGCGGGGGGTAAGCGTAAAATGCACCCAGGCCATTCGCGAGGCGGGGTATCGCTGATGCGAGTGGGGATGAAAGGTCTGCGCGGCTTCGGTCTCTTGACGGGTTCCGTCATCATGTTCGCGGTGCTTGCCACTTCGGCATACCCTGAGGACGCGATCACGACGGAAACCATGGTCAGCCAGCTTACTGGTCTGGAAGCCAGTCCGGACATGGATGTCGTCGCGTTGCGCCAGCGTGTCCTCGATCGAGTCAAGTCGAAAACGGACGGGCCCTCGTTAAAACGGCCGCCGGTCGCCGCCGAGTTGCTGGGGTTGCCGCACTTCAACGTGGAAGTTAAATTCAATCCCGACTCTCCGATCATCAGACCTGAATCCTATCAAACGCTCGGGCGTATCGCCGATGCCCTCTACGATCCGACAATGTCGTCCTATGGGTTCTTGATCGTTGGTCATACCGAGTCGACCGGCAAGCGCGAGTACAATCTGACTTTAAGTCAAAGGCGAGCCGACTCGATCCGTGATGTGCTTGTGACGACCTTCAAGATATCGGCAAAACGCATTCAGGCGGTTGGTCTGGGCGAAGAGCAATTGCTGGATGCGACCCACCCGACGGCAGCGATCAACCAGCAGGTCCAGGTGATGACCGTTCGCAAAGCGCTTTAGAGCATGATCCGGAAAAGTGGGAACCGGTTTTCCGAAAGATCATGCTCAAACAAAAAGATCGGCGACGAGCATGATTCAACCCAGTTGAATCATGCTCTAGCGGCGCTCCGGGCTAAATTCAAAACTCTGTTGCAATTCCAGGAACAAGATCAGCGAATGGGTGACTTCATGACAAAAATTGCCTTAGCAAGCATAGTATGCGCCATGGTCCTGATGGGCTCTGCCTCCGCCGGCGACATGGTCCGCGTCGAGCCTGCCTCTTCGGGACGCCCATACGATTACGTCGTGCATGTCCAGAACACCTTCGGCATCGGTTATAATCCGCTGGTGAGACAGGACCGCGACCGTATGGCGTTGCGGGCATTGGGGGGACAGTGTCGGGCAGCCCGAATTGTCGGAGAAGACAAAATAACCACCGAGATTTGGGGGATAACGAGCAGTTTGCCCGACTACGTCGTCATGGTGAAGTGCGCGTAACGATTAGTTGCGGGCCGGAAAAGCGGGCAGTTTACGGGCGCACCGCCGGCCACAGCCGCTCGTCTGGCGGGGCAATCTCGGTGACGAGATCCCGGATCAGGATTTTCTTCGGCAACGGCGCCAGGGCCGTCACGCCCTCCTTCAGCCGGACCGTACAGGCGTAATCGACCTTGCCGTCGATCAGCATCATGCACTCCTTGCAGGCGTTGGCGTTGATACAGGAGAACCGAAACGCCAGCGACGGATCGGCCTCGCGCCGAAGCGCGCGCAAGCCGTCGAGCACGGACTGGCCATGTTCGAACGCGACCTCGAAGCTTTCGATGTGTTGGGGCTCGCCGAGCGCGCCACGTTGGATGGCGAGTGTTGCCTTCACGCCGCAGCCCTCCCGGTCGATGGTGCGCAGCGGCTGAGCTGGAGCTTGCCGTGCGAAAGAGCTACGAGCTGATTGATGCACCAGTTGTCATCGAGACCGGGATGATCTTCCCGCTGATGCGCACCGCGGCTCTCGGTGCGGGCGAGCGCCGGCAAAGTGATGGATTGCGCCACCAGCAGCATGTTGCGCAGGTCCAGCCAGTCGACCAGAACGGGATCGAACGCCGCCGCGGACGAAAACGGCACTTCGCCGATTTCGGTCTTCAATCGCGCGATGGCCTCGAGGGCGAGGCGCAGCTTCGCTTCGGTGCGGAACGGTCCGACCATATCGGCCATCAGTGCCTTCAACTCCGCAACGACTGCCGCGAGATTAGGGGCGTCGCGCCGTTGCGCGCTACGCAGCAGATCGAGCGCGGGAGCAGCGGCCTGTGGCCGCCACAGCATTGAGCTTTGCAGCGCGTGCTGCGCCGCATTGCGACCGGCGCGGGCGCCGAACACAAAGGCCTCGGTGATCGCGTTGCCCGAGAGGCGGTTGGCGCCGTTGGCGCCGCCGACCGCTTCGCCGCACGCGTAGAGACCGGGCACGCGCGCTTGCAGTGCCTCGTCGACTCGCACGCCGCCCATGTGGTAATGCGCGATCGGCGCGACCTCCACCGGGTGTTTGGCGAGATCGATGCCGTTGGCGGCCAACCGGTCCACCACCGGCCCGAAGGCGCTGCGGATCTCCGCCTCCGGAAGATGCTGGAAGCTCAGATAGGCGCCGCCGGCGGGGCTGCCGCGGCCGGCTTCGACCTCCTTGGTGATGGCGTAGGTCGCAAGATCCCGTGTCAGCACGTAACGTCCGTCACTGCGGTTGTCGCGCGTCGCATAATCCTGCTCGAATTCACGCATGTCGGCATTGAGCAGCTTGCCGCCCAGCTTGTAGCGGAACGGATCCCACATGATCGGGTCCATGCCGACCAGCCTCGGCGCCAGATGTCCGATGGGAAAGAACTGCACGAACTCCATGTCGATGAGTTCGGCGCCGGCGCGCAGCGCCAGCGCATAGCCGTCGCCGCCCATATTGGAAGACGCGCTGTTACGGCGATACAGCCCAGTCAATCCGCCGGTGGCGATCACCACGGCCCTAGCGGCGAGCGTGACGGCCTGTCCGGTCGGCAGATGAAGCGCGGTCGCGCCACAGGTTTCGCCGTCCCGAACCGCGATATCCACGATTACAAGCTCGCCGATGCGGCGGACGCCGTTCGCGGCGTTCAGCTGCGAACGCAGCGTGCGCGACACCGCGGGGCCGGTGGACAGAAAATCGACATAGGCGCAACGGGGGCGATCGTGGCCGGGCGCTTGCGCCTGCTTGATGTGGCCATCCTCGCGCGCCCAGCCGACCTTCCAGCCGTCCATCTCGCGCAGCCGCCGCGGTCCATCTTCGCACAGCAGCGCGGCGAGACGTTCATCGCAAAGTCCGCGTCCGGCCGCGAGCGTATCGGACAGATGATATTCCCAATGATCCGGCGTCTGCTCGCCCAGCGCCGCGGCGACCGTCATTTGGGCCATCACCGTGGCGCCGCCACGCCCGATCAGGCTGCGGTCCGCCAGAACAACCGCCGCTCCGGCACTGGCGGCTTCAAGCGCCGCATACATGCCGGCGCCGCCGGCTCCGATCACGAGGACGTCGGTCTCGATGTGCGTCGGCACCGCGGCGGCCTCATTGTTTTCAGCAGTCGTCATCGCCGTTCCGGCTTCTCGTTGGTTTTGGCGATCATGTGTCGCTCATGTTGGCCGCAACACAGTATCAGGCGGGATCGAAATAGTGGATCTCCATCAGGAGACAGCCGTTTTCCGATTTGAACGGACCGTGAAACGCGCCGGGTGGGCGGCAAGCATAGGTGTTCGGCTTGAAAGCCTCGCCGCCCTTGCCCTCCTTGTCGTTGCCGACGGTCAGGTCGCCTGCGAACAGGAACACTTCTTCCCAGTATTCGTGCACGAACGGCGTGGTGGTGTAGACCCCGGGCGCGAATCGGAGCAGGCGGGTTCGGCTGCCACGCTTGTTCACCTCATCGAGAGCGCCGGACAGGATCTTTTGCTGAATGCCGGCCGGATAGCCTGCCGGGGTCTCCCAGCCGCTGGCCATGTCGAGCGTGTGAAATTCATCGTGGGCTTTGTTGATTGACATTGCAAACTCCTGACTTGGTCAAGCGACGGCGCGGCTGGGCGGATTGGTGTGCGAAGCAAGCTCATCCGAAAGGTCATAGCTGGAGAGCATCCGGTCAAGCAACGCCGCCGCGGCCTTCCAGTCGTAGGTACGAAATGCGTGGCCCTTGGTGACAAACGTGGCGCCTGCATAGAACATTTCGTACTGGGAATGACGTGAAGCGAATTCAGAACCGACCGCATCCCACGCCAGTTTGTAGAATTTGACCCGATCGACCGCGCTGGCGGCCGGGGATTGCTGGGTTTTTCCGATCAGGCCCGCGATTTCCGGATTGCCGAAGTCTTTCACCGATGACGGCAGCATGATCATTCCGCCTCCCGCCAGCTCGCGCAACGTATTGATGACTTTCGCGTAGAGCTGCTGCGTCAGCGTCTGCGCCGCGTACAGCATTTGCCGGTCGGGGACGAAATAGCGGCCACGAAGCTGCCCTTTGGTCTCCATCGCGACCACAAAGGCGTCGACCATGCTGGCCTCGGCGGAAAGCTGGCCGAGCATTTCACGCACCTGCGGGAATCCGATGATCCCGTTGATTTCAGCGGTGCGGTGGGCGATTCCGAGCAGGAAACGCAGCTTCACGGCCAGACGGATCTGCGCCTGGTAGTTCTGATAGACATGGGCCGGCGTCGCATGAAACTGCTTCTGGCACATCTCGATATTGTCGGCGATGAAGACGCGATCCCAGGGCACCTTGACGTCATCGAAATAGAGCACGGCATCGTTTTCATCGAAGCGGCTTGCCAGCGGATTATCGAATACCGACGGCGCAGCCGCCTCATATGATTTTCTCGAAAGGATTTTCAGCCCCTTGATGTTCATCGGAACCGCAAAGGAGAGAGCGTATTTTTCGTCGCCGGGCTGCAGCGGCTGGATGCAGGTCACGAAGACCTCGTTGGCCATGATACCGCCGGTTGCCAGCATCTTGGCGCCCCGCACCGTGATACCAGCCGCGTCGCGGTCGACCACGGCAGCGGTAAGATAGGGATCGGCCTGCTGGGCGGCGCTTTTGGATCGGTCGGCCTGGGGATTGATAATCACATAGGTAAGGTAAAGATCGTTGTCGCGCGCATGGCGAAAGTAGTCGGCGAGCGCGGTCGCGCGGGCAGGGTCATAGGCTTCGAAGATGTCGAGCCCCATGAACATCCCGGAAATGCAGGAGGCGACGTGGTCGGGCGCGCGCCCCATGAACCCCGCATGCAGCTCCGTCCAGGCCTCCAGTCCTTGACGTCGCACAACGAGTTCGTCGTAACTGGCGGGCAACTGCCAGATCCTGTTGGCTGTTGTCGCGGTCTCGGTTTCGAATGTCATCAGCTCGCGATTTTCAGGCGCGCTCTGGAAATCGAACATGCGGCCAATCGAGGCGACCGCGCCGCGAAAGGCCGGATGAACCGTCACGTCCGCAACGCGCTCGCCGTCGAGATAGATCTCGCGGCCGTCGCGCAGGCTCGCGATGTGCTGTTCGCCGGTCTTGATCATGGTTGGCCTCGATCGTCCGCGTTCACTGCGGGCCACTTGGTTTTTCGCCAATATAGCTTTATAACAAAGCTATATTGATTTGTGCGCTTGTTGCTGTCAAGGGTATCCATCCGCCGTGCAGGGCCCGACGCAACTTGTTCTCCGGCTGATCGCTCGCTACAAAACGGCAAACGCCGAGCAGGATTCGGCGAGGCAGGAATCGAATGGCTGAGAAAACCAGATCGCGATCGATCGCGCCCCAACCCACGGTTTCCCGGCCCGAATTGCTGGTCGGAAATTCCGACCATGCCTTCCGCCAATTCGTCCATGACACGCTGGCTTTTTCGGCGCGGCTGCAGCAGGTGCGCAGCCATCTCGGGCAGGTGATCGGTCTTTCCGGCACCCAATATACGGTCCTGATCGCCATTGCTCATCTGCGCGGAGAAGACGAAAAGGTCGGTGTCAATCTGGTCGCGGATCACCTGCATTTCAGCGGCGCCTTCATTACGATTGAAATCAACAAGCTGGTCGCGGCGGGGCTGGTCGAAAAGGAAACCGATTCGGTGGATCGCCGGCGCGTCGTGCTCAGCATTACGCCGAAGGCACGGGCACTTCTCAACCAACTGGCGCCCGTGCAGCGGCCGGCCAATGATTTGCTGTTCAGCTGCCTTTCCGCAAAGGACTTCGAGCGGCTGCGCAAGATCATGTCCCGCATGGTCGGGACGGCAGACCAGGCGGTCAACCTGCTGGAATATACCACGCCGATCGCGGCGGCGCGTTCGGCCAAATAGCTCCATTTCCGCTGTTGGCTAGCTCGCATGATGTTGCGGCCTCGCGCTGGCACCGAGGAAGGCTTCGGACACCGCGGCGTTTCCCGCCAGTTCGCTCGCCGTCCCCGATATCACCATGTGCCCGGTCTCCAGCACATAGGCGCGGTCGGCGAATTTAAGGGTCTGTCGTGCCTTCTGTTCCACCAGCATGATGGTCAGGCCTTCCGATCGAAGATCGCCAATCATGCCGAAAACATAGTCGGTCATTTT
The DNA here is from genome assembly GCF_050014615.1 of Bradyrhizobium sp. Classification (GTDB taxonomy): domain Bacteria; phylum Pseudomonadota; class Alphaproteobacteria; order Rhizobiales; family Xanthobacteraceae; genus Bradyrhizobium. Next base: position 31,053 of record NZ_JBEKCZ010000002.1, read on the forward strand.
CGGCGCCAGGCCGAGCGATGGCTCGTCGAGCAGGAGCAGGCGAGGCCTGGACAGGCACGCCCGCGCGATCGCCAGCAATTGCTGCTCGCCACCGCTGAGAAGGCTTGCCAGCCGGCTGCGTCGCGCTTCGAGTATCGGAAAGCGTTCGAACATCCGGCCGACGTCCGCCATCGCCGCACGCCGGTCCCGCCGGCAATAGATCCCCATCAGCAGATTTTCTTCGACCGTCATGCGGGCCAGGATGCCGCGGCCTTCGGGCACCAGCGAAATACCGACGCGCAAATTGTGCTCGGCGGAATTGGGTTTCAACATCTGGCCCCTGAAATGGATTTCGCCACGAAACGGCAGCAGCCCTGCGATGGCGCGCGCAATCGTCGTCTTGCCCGCACCGTTGGCGCCGAGCAGCGCCACGATTTCTCCCTCCCGGATGTCCAGATCGATCTCCCGCACCGCGGTCACGGCGCCATACTGGACCCGAAGGCCTCGGATCGAGAGCATCAGGCTTCCTTTCCGAGGTAGGCATCCATCACGATCGGATCGGCCTGGATCTCGCCCGGAAGCCCCTTTGCAATCAGAACGCCGAAATCCAGCACGTAAAGGTAATCGCAAAGGTTCATCACAAAACTCATGTCGTGTTCGATCAGCAGGATGGTCAGGCCACCGTCGCGCAGACGCAGCATCAAGCGGCGGATGTCCTCCGCCTCATCGTGGTTCATCCCCGCCACCGGCTCGTCGAGCAGCAGCATCCTCGGGCTCGCTGTGAGCGCGCGCGCCATTTCGACTTTTCGCTGCGTCCCGTATGAAAGCGAGCGGGCACGCTGATGGCGCACCTCCTGGAGGCCGAAGAATTCGAGCACCTGCTCGGCCCGCGCGATGGCGGCTCGGTCCGCCCAGTTGATCGGAAGGGCCCTGCGCCACAGAGCGCCCTGACCAGGCTGGGCCACCAGCAAATGTTCCCAGACCGTCATGCTGGAAAAAAGCCGGATGTTCTGGAATGTGCGCACCGCTCCGGCCCGCGCGATCCGGTATGGCCGCCACTGTGTGATCGGCTGCTGGTCGAGAAATACGTCGCCGCTGCTGGCGCGGTAGGCGCCGGTGATGACGTTGAAGAGCGTGGTCTTGCCGGCGCCGTTCGGCCCGATCACGCCAACGATCTGCCCTTGCCGCACCTCGCAGGACAACCCTGAAAGAGCCTTGATTCCACCAAAGGATTTGGTGACATCGCTCAATTGGAGGAGCGGCTTGCTCATGCCGCCTGCTTGTACGGTACGAGCCGGCGCAGCAGCGCGCGGTCGAGGATTCCCTGACGCCTGATCAGCAGCACGATGATGAGAAGGGCCCCGAATGCCGCGGGCCGCCAGTCATCGAGGGCGCGCAATTGTTCAGGAAGCAGCACCAGCAGTGCCGCCCCAACCAGCGATCCGGCGCCGATGGTCGATCCGCCCAGAATGACCGCGAGCACGAAATCGATGGAGCGCTCGAATCCGAAATTGCCGGGTTCGATATAGACATGATGATGCGCGAAAAGTCCGCCGGACACCGCGGCAACCGCGGCACTCATTCCGAACGCGCCGATCTTGGTCATGGTGGTGTTGAGACCGATCAGGTTGGCAGCCGTCTCGTCGTCGGCGACCGCGCGCATCTCGAGCCAAATTCGGGACGATTCCATCAACCAGACCAGAAGCAGAATGAGGCCGACCCAGATCCAGACGTAGCTGACTGATATATGAGCCATGCCGTGAAAGCCGCCCGCGCCGCCCGTGATATCAAGGTTGAGAAACAGGCTGCGGACCATCTCGCCAAACCCGAGCGTCGCCATGGCGAGAAAGATTCCCTTGAGGCGCAAGGCGGGAAACCCGATCACGACGCCGATCATCCCGGACAATATCGCGGCGATCAAAAGCGCCGGTGTCAGCGGCACGCCTGCTATGACGGTCAGGTAAGAGCTCAGATAGGCCCCGATCGCCATGAAGCCGGCATTGCCCAGCGACAGCTGGCCGGTGGCCAGGATGATGTAGACGCTCAATGCGCCGAGCGTGAGAATGCCAACATCTGCGAGCAGACCAGCGGTATAGGTCGACATCACACGCGCTGCCCTTGGTCTGCGCCACTGCCGCCGAGCAGTCCCTGCGGGCGAAACAGCAAAATCGCGATCATGAAGCCGTAGACCACGAAATCCCTGATCTGGGAGCCGCCATAGGCGACGGTGAGCACTTCCGCAATGCCGATCAGCGGGCCCGCAAGCAGGGCGCCCCAGATCTGGCTGGTTCCGCCGATCACCATCACGGCGATCGCCTTCAGTCCGATCTCGACGCCGACATAGGGCGTGATGGCGGCGTAGTGGATCGCGATCAGAACCCCGGCCGCCCCCGCCAGGGCGCCTGACATCATGAACGCGGTCAGCGTGATCCGGCTGCCGGAGACGCCGAGCAGGCGCGCGACGTCGCGATTTTCGGCGACGGCGCGCAGCGCCCGGCCGATGGAAGTCCGCTGCACGATGTAAGCCATGATCGCGACCAACGCCACGGTCACGCCGATGACGATCAACTGCAGTTCGCCGATGCTGACGGATCCAAGCGTGATGCGGCCGCCGAGGTATTCGTCCGGCAATTGCAGGGGATCCGAGCCCCAGACGTTGGTCGCGATATTCTGAAGAATGATCGAAAATCCGAGCGTGCTCAGCATCGGCGTGACCAGAGGTGCATCGCGCAGCGGCTCATAGCCGATCTTCTCGATCACCGCCGATATGGCCGCGGCCCCCGCCATTCCGGCGGCAACCGCGACCGGCAACGACAGATTCGCTGTGATGACAGCGAATCCCAGATATCCGCCGATCATGAACAACTCGGCGATTGCGAGGTTCAGGATGCCCAATATGCCCATCACGATGGAAAACGACAGCGCGAGCAGGGTGTAGACTGCTCCCAGGGTCACGCCGTTGACAAGTTGCTGCAGAAGCATGAAGGAACCGCGCTCGCTGGGCCCGTTGATGTAAGCTCAACCAATTCCCTGATGCTGCTCAGACCTCGATGCCGTCTAACCGTCGACACCGGGAGCCGAACAACACCCTCAATTGTTTGCAGCCGAAAGCCTCAGCAGGCCGGATGACCTGGCACCGAGCTGCATCCCTGCACCTTGGTCGCCCAGGCCCCATTCTGGCCCTGCAGCACATAGAATGCCTTGATGGCATCACCGTCGTCGTTGAAACTGATCGGACCGCCCAATCCCTTGAAGTTATCAAGCTTGACGAGGTAGTCCCGGACTTTGACGCGATCGGATTCAAGGTCTTCCGGCTTGCCCGTCACGCCCGCATTCCTGGCCGCATCGACATACATGCTGACGATCTCATAGATATTGGCGTCGTACATGCTGGGCTCGATCTCCGCGGGCAGCCCGGACTCCTTGCGCAGCATCGGTTGCAGCTCCGCGACAAACGGCGCCGCACGATCACCTGTCATCGAAGCGAAGAAGGTCGCGGGCGCGACAATGGGAAGCTCCGGAGCCGCCTTGAGAATCGCCGAGGAAATCAGCTGCGTGGCGCCGACCACCGGTTTGAGGAAGCCCTGGCGCTTCATCTCGCGCAGCACCGTCACCGCCTGGCTGTAGTCGGCGCTCAGGACGACGCCGTCGGGATTGAGCGACTTCATCTTCGTCACCTGGGCGCTGACATCGAGGTCGCCGGTGTTGAAGGAGAGCGGGTCATTTTCATTGACGATCGTGATGCCATTTTCCTTCATCAAGGCGGGCATGATCTTGGTGCCGACGGTCGAAGCCGTCGCGTCCTTGGCATCGAAGATGATGGCGACGGTCTTGATATCGAAGGTTTTCTTGAAATAGGGCACCGTCGACTTCGCCAGGATCGACTCGTCGATGGTGTTGCGGAAAGCCCATGGACGATTGGCCTTTGCCACCCCGGGCTTTGATGAAGCCTGCGACATCGAGACCACCTTCATTTCGTTGGCGACGGGGAATGTCACCTCGGCGGCGCTGCTGGTCAGCGGACCGGCGACCGCGATCACCTTTTCATCGCCGGCCAGCTTGCGCAGCGAGCTTGCCGCCTGCGCCGGCTTTGTCGCGTCATCCAGGATAATGACCTTGAGCCTGGCGCCGTTGATGCCGCCGGCCTTGTTGACCTGCTGCTCGAACATCTTGAGCGTCACCGTGTTGCTGCGGCCCCATTCGGCGAAGGGGCCGCTGCTCGGAACGATCGCCCCGATCGCGATTTCGCGGCCGGCTTGCGCATGCGCGGAGCCGGCGGCCGCTATGTGCAGAATGGTTGCGGCCAGAAGCACGGACCATTTATTGCCAGTCGAATTCATCGAACACTCTCCCAGAATTGTGCAGCCCAGATCATCTTTCACCAGTTTCGGACATGCCGGTTACGTGCATAGACCGTGCCATCCGTGTCCACCGACCAAATCATCTCCCAGAATAGAATTAATGACAAACAAATAATAGACAGCTTTCAAAACTAGATTTATTACAAAGGTATTACCGATGCGTTCGGTCTCCGGCAAATGGACGCTGCTTCGAAAATCGCCGTGATTGCTCATTTGTTGAACAGTTGCGCAGCGAAGAAATCCTGATTATGGCGCTCCTCGCTTGCGGGCTGACCTCGGTGGCACATCGAGCTTGGTGATGTTCGGCTTTGCGCTGGATTCCGACAGGTAGCGCTGCAGCGCCATCGCCTGTTCGCTCGATTTGACGAGACGCTCGATCATGTCGACCAGCAGTGCAAATTCCTTGGCGGTAAGACAGCCGAATTGAACGTCGTTGACCTGCCTCTGAATCGGTGCGAGCCGTTCGAGCATGTCTCGTCCGCGCGCCGTTACGCTCAGGCACAATCGGCGTTTATCCACGGGATGACCGGCTTTCTCGATCAGTCCTTTCTGCAAGAGCTTGTTGGTGATCACGGTGGTGAAGGCGCCGCTGAGATGCAGGTGGTCGGCGACGTCCTTGACGCTGACATTTCCATCCGCCGACAGGTGTCCGATCGAAATCAGCATCGTATATTCGATGCCCGCGAGGCCGATCAGGGCTCCGTGGCCTTCGCGCACCGACGAATGGCGCGCCAGAAAACCAAACAGGTTATGAACCAGGCGGCGAAATTGCTGATCGGAGCCGTCGACCAGCAGCTCCGGCCGCGAAATCGTCAACGCGGCCGGCCGCGCCGGCTTGAGCAGCGGCGGCTTTATCCTGGATGATGCCGCTATCCGTTCTCGTCCCATTTGTTTCAACTCACAGTCATTGGCGGTTTATCTTGACGGCTACAATCGCTGCACACAGTGATTCTCCGTACATCGAGGTCAGTGAGCGGCTCCCGAAAAATCGCGCGGCAGCGCGCAGTGCGCAACCCTGACGTTTCGGGTCGATGCGGGCGTATTGCGACTGCGGCCAACGAAACGCGGCACGCCGTCGGTGAAAACGGCGGCAACCGCCGGCACGTCGCCGTTGCGCAGGGCGGAGAGGGCGTCGGGCTGAGAGCCGCCCGCGCAGGCGTCGATCAAGACGACGTCGGCATCCTTGCCTGCTCCGAGCAATCCGGAGTTCAGCCGGTAGACCCGGGCGTTGTTCCCGGTCGCCGCCGCGATGGCCTGTTCCGGCGGCATGCCGCCGAGGCTCGCGAGGTGACTGATGGTATAGAACATGCCGAGCGGCATGATGCCGCTGCCGGTCGGCGTATCCGTCGCGATCAGCAGCCGCTCCGGTTGGCCCGCTTGGTCCAGCAATTTCGCCGTCAACAGCGCGGTGCGCAAATTTCCCGCCGTGCAGAGTTGCAGCGCGATATCGCTTTCGTTCACCAGCCGCGCGAAGCCGGCTTCAGGCATCGCCACCGGGCCGCCATTGACGTGGAAGGACACGCAGGGATTGGAGGCGAGCACGTGCTCGGCCCAGATCCCTGAAGAGCCGGGAATCGAGGATCCGCCGGTGTGCATGGTCGTCACCATTCCCAGCCGGCGAGCGGCCTGCATCAGCGGAGCGTATTCGAAAGGTGTTGCGAAGGCACCAAAGCCGGCTTTGGCCAGCCACAGGCCTTGTGCAACCAGATCGGCGAGATCGGCTTCGGTCAGGCCGGGTTCGAGAATGATGGAGCCGGCGTGGACACGCATCCCGCCGGGCCGGTAGTCGAGAAAGCAGGCGCGCGCGGCCAGCGCCAGCGCTTTGACTCCCGCGGCATCCTTGGGGCGGCCGGGGACGTGCACTTCCGACGCCGTGATGGAGGTGGTGGTGCCGCCATGCAGGTAGCTTTCGAGATATCCGACCACACGCTGGCGCGGGGTGTAATCACCAAACGTGATATGGACATGGCTGTCGATCAGGCCGGGGATCGCCGTCGTGCCGGCCGCGTCGACGACGACGTCGCATCCCGCAACGGTGTCGGACGACAGCGTGCCGATCGCGGAAATCAATCCGTCTTCGAGCAGAATGCCGTCGCCGGACGCGAACGGTTGCTTCAGGTCGCCGGTGACGATGGTGCGGATATTGACAATCGCGGTACGCACACAGTCCTCCAATTATCGCAGGCCGTCTTTGCCGACGATATCCTTCGCGGCCAGGCCGCCGACGCGCGCATTGAGCCGGCCCCGGTTGGCGAGGCACACGATGAGCGCGACTTCGTCCGATCCGGGCGCATCCGGCGGCAGCGTGATCGTCATGCCGTCGTAGTGCGATCTGACATAGAGAGCGTCCTTGTGCGCCAGGGGAATATCGATCTGGCTGCCGGGCGCGGCGAGCTTGGTGAAGGAGGGGATCCAGGCCTGCGCGCCTCCAACCGCGTCACGCAGCGGCGCGGCGAACGTCGTCGTCAGCATCGCGTTGACGTGTTCCAGTTCGCCGCCGAGGCCGACGACGCCGCCCTTGCCGTAGCTTTCCGTCTTGTAGGGACCCATGGCGTCGATCGCGAGTTTCGCCAGAACGCGGCCGGCTTCCGCGCTTGCCGCGATCGCCTCCGACAGGTCTTCCTCAAATCTTCCGGCATAGGGATTGCCGATGATAGCGATGGCCGCCACGCGCCGCAGCGGCACGGCATGGCGCTGACCGGCCTCGACTTCCTTGTGATCGCAGAGGGACAACAGGCGGCGAATATCGAGTTTCATGGGAGCCTCTCGTGAACCTTGAAGTCACGGATCAATTCGGCAAGCAATCGCGTCCGGCATCAGGCCGCCTGACCTGCGCTCACCCGAGAATCCGCCAGGGTATAACCATCGGTTATCCGCGTTGCCATCGCTGCCGCGCGATCCCAATCATAGGTGCGGTAGCTGTGACTGCGGGTGACGAATTGAGCTCCGGCATAGAACATTTCGTATTGCAGATGACGGGAAGCAAATTCGGATCCGACGGCGTCCCAGGTCAGTTTCAACAGCTTGACCCGATCTTCGCCGCTCATGACCGGAGACACCTGCGTCAGCGAAATCATGCGCGCGATATCGGGATTGTCGAAGTCGGCGGCGGAAGAGGGCAGCATCATCAGCGCGCCGCCCGCCAGTTCCCTGATCGTGCTGATGATCACCGGGTACATCTCCTGCGACTGCACCTGAGCCGCGTACAATAGATGCTTGTTGGGGAGGAAATACTCGCCGCGCATCGCGCCGCCGGCCTCCATGCCCAATACCATCCCCTCGATCAGGGCGGCCTGCGATGCCAGCTTGCCCAACACGTCCACGACAGGCGGGAAATTGATGGTGCCGATGGTGCGCGCAATGCCCCGGGCCAGGCCGACCAGAAAGCGCAGCTTCACCGAAAGCCGGATCTGGGCCTGATAGTTCTGGTACACATGGGCCGGCGTGTCGTGAAGCTGGGCCCGGCACATATCCGTATCGCGCAGCACGAAAACGCGCTCCCAGGGAACCTTGACGTCATCGAAGAACACCAGGGCATCGTTTTCATCAAAACGATAGGACAGCGGATTGTCATACTCGCTGACGGCGTGCGCCTCGAACGACTTGCGCGATAGCATGTTGATGCCCTTTGTTGCCATCGGCAGCGCGCACGAAAAAGCAAGATGCTCCTCTCCGGGCTTCAAAGGCTGTCCGGAACTCACAAAGATCTCGTTCGCCATGATCGCGCTGGTCGCGAACAGCTTGGCGCCGCGGATGGTGATGCCCGACGAATCCTGGTCGACGATGCGGGCAACCATGTCCTCGGCGCCCTTGCCCTGATCCCCGAACGCCTTGGACCGGTCGCCCTGTACGTTATTGATGACGTAGGTGAGAAACATATCGTTGTTGCGAACATAGTCGAACCATTCGCGAAAGGCGTGGCCGCGCTTTTCATCGTGCCGGTCGAGGACCTCTATGCCCATCATCATGCCGGACATCGAAGATGCGACATGGTCCGGGGATCGCCCGAGAAAGCCGCAGGATACTTCCGCCCATTCGGCCAATGCCTTGCGGCGCTGGACCAGATCGTCATAGCTCCGCGGCAACTGCCAGCACCGATTGACGCGCCGACCGCCGCCGATATCGAAGGTCATGCGTTCGAGATTGTCCGGCGCCGACTGGTAGTCGTACAGCGCCCCTGCCGACGCCACGGCGTTTCGATAGGCCGGATGCTCCGAAACGTCATGGACCAGCTTTCCGTTCAGATAGACGGATCGGCCGTCGCGCACGCTTTGAATGTGCTGTGCGCCGTTCTTCACGGAGACGGTTTTCGTCGGTTCAGAACCCGCCATCGCGATGCTCCATGGCATGGCGCGCCAGTTCAATCCAGCCGCGCACGGTGCGTAATAGCATCAAACAATAGCTAACTTTAGAAGCTATTTCAACAGCCAATTTTGGGACGATATGTTCGTGGTCGCGGGGGAGCACAGCGTGGTGCGTGCGCTCCCATTGGCCGAGGCAGATTTATTTCAACTGGCTACTCAGAATTCCGGAAACTGAGCAGGCGGCGGATCATCCGGATGTTCGCGTAATCGATCATCTTGCCATCGACCGTGACGGCGCCCTGTCCGTTGCGCTCGGCTTCCTCGAGCGCGGCGATGGCGCGGTGCGCGTAGGCGATCTCCGCGTCGGAAGGAATGAAGGCGTCGCGGGTGATCTCGATCTGGCTGGGATGAATGACCTGCTTGCCGTCGAAGCCCATCGCGGCGGCTTTCATCGCGGCCGAGGCCGTGGCCCTGGCATCACGGAAGGCGCCGCATGGTCCGTCGATGGCGCGCAGTCCGAAGGCACGCGCGGCAACCAGGATCCGCATCATCGGATAGGCAAAGAGATCGAGCGGGACCTCCTGATAACCTTCCGCCGCGCCGGCGACATGCCGGTAGCCCGGCGGCGAGGCCCCGATTTCGGCGCTCCGGGCGCCGATGGAGGCCGCGAAATCGCCGACGCCGAGATGCAGGGCGCTCACCAGCCCGCCCGCTGCCGCGAGCGCCTCCACATTGACCAAACCGCGTGCGGTCTCGATCAATAATTCCATTTCGACAGGCGCATGGCGCGCGCCCGCGGCCGCGGTGATCCATTGACCGATGGTCGCGACATCGCTCACGGCTTCGGCTTTTGGCACGATAAAGCCATCCAATCGCTCGATACCGCCGAGCCGTTCGATCTCATGTTGGATCGACGGGCTGTCGATGGCGTTGAGCCGCACGGAAACGGTTTTTCGGCCCCAATCGAGCGCGGTCAACGCATCCGCGGCGGCTTCCAGCGCGGTGGCTTTCTCGGCCACGGGAACGGCGTCCTCGAGATCCATGAACACCGCATCGGCGGCCGAAGCCGCCGCGTTCTGCACCAGCCGCGCGCGATGCGCCGGTACGGCGAGATAGCTTCGGGTCAATCGAGGTGCGGTCATGTGCGCGCCATCCGCGGCAGACCGAGTTCGGCCAGGATCGCCTCCGTGTGCTCGCCCACGGCGGGAATGTCGCCCATCACAGGGGAGACCCCGGGGATGGTGATCGCGGGCAGAAAACTGGTCAGCGGTCCGTTGGGCGATCCGACCTTGCGAACGCGATCGCGGGTGTGAAGCTGCGGATGCTCCAGGAACGCTTCGACGGTATTCATGTTGGCATTCGCGATCGACGCTTGCTCGAGGCGCTGCATCACTTGTTCGGCCGAAAATGGTGCGAAGTGCTGTTCGATCAGCGCTTCCAGCGCATCGCGATGCTGCATGCGCTGCGGGTTGGTGCAGAAGCGCGGATCGTGGGCGAGCGCCGCGTCGCCAAGCACCTGCGCGCAGAGCGCGGTCCATTCGCGTTCGTTCTGAATGCCGAAGAAGATCACGCCGCCGTCGCCGGCGCGAAACGGGCCGTAAGGCGCGATCGTCGCGTGACGCGTGCCGGTGCGCACCAGCGGTTTGCCGGCGCCTTCGGTGTAATACGCCGGATAACTCATCCACTCCGTCATCGAATCGAACAAGGACACTTCGAAGGCCATTCCCTTGCCGGTACGCTCGCGGTTGAACAGCGCCATCAGCACGCCGTTTAGAATGTACATGCCGGTTGCGGTATCGACCACGGCGATTCCGCATTTCGCCGGCTGCTCCTGGGTGCCGTTGACCGACAGAAATCCCGCCTCGCACTGGACCAGGAGGTCGTAGGCCTTTTTCTGGCCGTAGGGACCACCGCTGCCATAGCCGGAAATGTCGCAGGCGATCAGGCGAGGGAAACGTTCGACCAGTGTCGCGGCATCGAGGCCGAGCCGCTTGGCGGCGCCCGGCGCCAGGTTCTGCAGAAACACGTCCGCCCGCGGCAGCAGCGCATCCAGCACCTGCTTGCCTTCGCGGCTTTTGACATCGAGTGCGAGGCTTTCCTTCGATCGGTTGGTCCAGGCGAACTGGCTCGACATTCCGTTCATCACGTAATCGTAATCGCGGCAGAAATCGCCCTTGCCCGGGCGCTCGATCTTGATCACCCGCGCGCCCCAATCGGCGAGATGGCGGCTGGCGAGCGGGGCGGCAATCGCCTGTTCGAGCGAAACGACGGTGATGCCGGACAGGGGCAAAGCGGACTGTCCTGCGTTCATGGCATCTTCTCCAGAAGAATGTGCGACGAGTTGCGCGGCCGGATGGCCATGACTAGACTGACATGACGAGACTGATAGCTCGCATTGGCAGGCCTTATTATCAAGCCGATAATCCGGATTGGTGGGTTGCGCCGTAAGCGCTGATCAACAGCGTTCGATAACAAATCAGGGAAGGAACCCGGACGTGCAGCCATTTATGCGCAAAACAATGCTGTTGACCTTGGCCGCGGTGGCGATGGTGATCTGCAGCGAGGCCAGTGCCCAACAGCCGATCATTATCAAGTTCAGCCATGTCGTCGCGCCGGACACGCCGAAAGGGAAGGGCGCGCTGAGATTCCAGGAACTGGCGGAGAAGTACACCGGCGGCAAGGTCAAGGTCGAAGTGTTTCCCAATTCCACCCTGTACAAGGACAAGGAAGAACTCGAGGCGTTGCAACTCGGGGCCGTGCAAATGCTGGCGCCGTCGCTGGCGAAATTCGGCCCGCTCGGTGTCAAGGAATTCGAGGTTTTCGACTTGCCTTACATCATCCCCGACAAGGCGGCGCTCGCGCGCGTCACCAAGGGCAAGGTCGCCAGGGATCTGTTCGCCAAGCTGGCGCCGAAGGGCATCGAGGGCCTCGCTTACTGGGACAACGGCTTCAAGATCATGACGGCCAACAAGCCGCTGCATCATGTCGCCGACTTCCATGGCATGAAAATGCGCATTCAGTCGTCGAAGGTGCTTGAGGCCGAGATGCGGGCGCTGGGTGCCATTCCCCAGGCCATGGCGTTTTCCGAGGTGTATCAGGCGATGTCGACCGGCGTCGTCGACGGCGCTGAAAACCCGCCTTCAAACATCTTTACCCAGAAGATGCACGAGGTTCAAAAATACGCAACTATGTCCAACCACGGCTATGTCGGCTACGCCGTCATCGTGAACAAGAAATTCTGGGACGGGCTTCCCGACGAAATCCGCACACAAGTGCGAAAGGCGATGGACGAGGCGACCGACTATGCCAACGGGATCGCGCAGCAGGAGAACGATGACGCGATCGCCGCGATGAAGAAGGCCGGCACCATGACCTTCTACGAACTGACAGCCGACGAAAAGGCCGAATGGATGAAGGCCATGCAGCCGGTGGCGGATGAGATGGCGTCGCGCATCGGAAAGGATCTAATTGCCGAATTCCAGAAGGAGGCCGCGGGCGGGAGCTGAATCCGTCCTCGCGGCATCCGGTGGCGGTGCGGTGGTTACCTGACCAGCGGGCAACCGCCATCGCCGAGCGGCCGGAATGCCTCGGCGGCGGGAATGGTGGCAACCAGTCTGTAGAGATCCCACTCGCCCTTCGACTCCTCAGGCTTCTTGACCTGGAAAAGATACATGTCGCGCAGCACCCGGCCGTCGATGCGCAGCGTGCCATTGTGCGTCATGAAATCGTCGATCGGCGTGGCCCGCATTTGCGCCATCACCTGGTCGGCGTCCTTGCTGCCGACCGCCTTCACCGCTTTCAGGTAATGCGTAACAGCACTATAAGCGCCGGCCTGGGTCATGCTCGGCATCCGCTTGTTGCGTTGATAAAAGCGTTGCGACCAGGCCCGCGTGGCGTCGTCGAGGTCCCAGTAAAACGCCTCGGTCAGCATCAGGCCCTGCGCGTCCTTGAGGCCGAGGCTGTGGATGTCGGAGATGAAAGCGATCAGCGCCACCAGTTGCGCGCCCGACTTCGGCAGGCCGAATTCGATCGCCTGCTTCACGGTGTTGGTGGTGTCGGCGCCGCCATTGGCGAGGCCGATGATTTTGGCGCCTGAAGATTGCGCCTGCAGCAGATAAGACGAGAAATCCGAGGTGTTGAGCGGATGCTTGACCGAGCCGAGCACCTTGCCGCCATTCGCGGTGACCACCGCCGCGGTGTCGCGCTCCAGCGTCTGGCCAAACACATAATCGGCGGTGATGAAAAACCAGTCCTTGCCGCCGCGCTTGACGATGGTTTCGCCGGTGCCGTGCGACATGGCGTAGGTGTCCCAGGTCCAGTGCGCGGTATAGGGCGAGCACGATTTTCCGGTGATGTCGGAACTGCCGGCGCTGGTCACCATGGCGATCTTCTTCTTGTCTTTCGACAATTGCATGATCGCCAGCGCCATGCCGGACGCCGGAATATCGGTGATCACGTCGACGCCGGAATCATACCAGTTGCGCGCGATGCCGGATGCGACATCGGGCTTGTTCTGTCCGTCGGCGGAGACCACCTCGATCGGCTTGCCGAGCACGCTGCCGCCGAAATCCTCGATCGCCATCTTCACCGCTTCAACCGAGCCCTGCCCGCCGATGTCGGCATACACGCCGCTCATATCCGCGAGTACACCGATCTTGACGGGATCGGTGTCGGCGCAGATGGCGACGCCCGGCAATATAGAGAAGGTGAGCGCGATCAGCGCGCGAACGATGGGTTTGCGATTCATGGATTTCCTGCCCGGATGTCTTGCGATCTCGGTCTGCGCCGATTGAAGACATTCAGTCAGAATTATCGAGCGCGGGCAAGGCGTCCGATGCCCCCGGAAGATCGGATCCCGAGAGGATGAAGATCGGCTATCAGGCCGCTTCCTCGCGGTACCCGCTCGCAAGCACCTTGGCGATGAATCGCGCAATCGCCTCGCCGACTTCACGGGGGGAATCCTCCTGAAGGAAGTGGGCGCCCTCAACAGTGATTTCCTGTTGATTTGGAAAGCCTCGGCAGAATTCGCGCTGTGGTCCGATCAGGAAGCCGCTTGGATCGCCGTTGATGAAGAGCTTGGGGATCGAGCTCGTCGACAGCCAGCGCGAATATTGCTCGACGACGGCCACGACGTCGGCCGGCTCGCCGGCGATCGGAAGATCACGCGTCCAGGCCAGCATCGGCCGCCGCGCCTCGCCGGGAATGCGCCAATGGCTGCGATAGACCTCCATTGCCTCGGCCGAGATACCGCGCAGCGGCAGCAGATATTCGACGAACAGATTCTGTTCCAGGATCATCTTTTCGCCGGCGTCGCTGCGCTGGCCGGTGAAGAAGGCGCGGGTCGCCTGCGGCCACTCGTCCCATGATCGGAACGGGCGCACGATCCCTTCCATGTAGATAATCGCCTTGACCCGCTCGGGGTGACGCCGCGCCCAGTCGAAGCCCAGTGCCGAACCCCAGTCATGCACGACGAGGATGACGTTCTCGTTGAGGCCGAGCGCGTCGAACCAGCCGTCGACATAGCGTTGCTGATCGGCGAGCCGATAGGCGCCATTGGGCTCGGCGCCCGAATTTCCCATTCCGGGATAATCCGGCGCCAGGCAACGGCCGAATGGCAGCGCATGCGGAATGATGTTGCGCCAGAGATACGAGGGCGTCGGGTTGCCGTGCAGGAAAACGATCGGATCGCCTGCACCGACATCGACATAGGCCATGGGAACGCCGTGTACCGTGACGTATCGACGAAAGCTGTCGTTTTCGGTCGAGATGTTGTTTGCGGTATTCATGAGTCTTTCCTATAGTAAGTTTTTCTAAATCATATATCTCTGTCCTCACCGGAGCAGCTTCGCAGCGCGATGAGATATGAAGCTTATAACTTGACAGATAGTGTCGATGTTCCAAGGTTAAAAACGAGCATTTCTAACTCAGATAGATAAGTAAAACTAATGCGAATGCCGTCGCTAAATGGTTTGCGTGCCTTTGAGGCAACCGCTCGCCACCTGTCCATGAAACATGCGGCCGAGGAGCTGTGCGTCACGCCGAGCGCGGTCAGTCAATTGCTCAAGGGCCTGGAAAGCGATCTCGGCACCTCGCTGTTTCGGCGCGACAACCGCGCCATCGCGCTGACCGAGGCGGCGCAGGCGTTATTGCCGCCTGTACGAAACGCTTTCCGCTTGATCGCCGACGCGGCCGAGAGAGTGCGTGGCGACCCCCATGGAGGATTACTGACGGTCAGCGTCGCGCCGTTTTTCGCCGAGAGCTGGCTGGTGCCGCGGCTTGGTGATTTCCACACGCGCCATCCCGGCCTCGATCTCCGGATCATCGCAGCGACGACGCTCGCCAATCTGACGTCGGGCGAAGCGGATGTCGCGATCCGGCACGGCCTTGGCTCATATCGCGGCATGGTGAGCGATCTCTTGATGGCGCCGCCGGTTATTCCGGTGGCCGCCCCTGTCTTGCTTGATCGCCTTGGCCATCCCGCCGACGCCGGGGCGCTGGTCGACTGGCCCAAGATTCACGACGCCGATCGAGGCGGCTGGGCGAAGTGGTTTGCTAGTCAGCGCGTGGACGATCCGGGCTCGGTACGCGGTCCGTCATTTGACGATCCGGCGTTGCTGCGGACCGCCGTACTCGCAGGACAGGGCGCGGGATTGCTGCCGGCGCCTTTGGTCGAATCCTATATCGAGGATGGCAGATTGGTCGCGGTGGGTGCGCAAGCGCTGCTCGAGGGGTTCGCCTATTATCTGGTCGTGCCGAGATCGAATGTTGGTCGAGCGAATATCTCGGCATTCCGCTCCTGGATACTGCAGGCAGTCTCGGACGAGCGTCGCGCGTGATGGCGACGCCCGCGGGCTCGCTCAGTCCTGCTATGCGCCGGTGACGCGCCAGATCACGTCGCCGACATCGTCCGCCACCAGAACGGAGCCGTCGGCACCGAGTGTTACCCCGACCGGCCGTCCATATGACTCCCGCTCATCAGGTGCGAGAAACCCGCTCAGAATATCCCGCGGCGGCCCGGACGGGAGCCCATTCGCGAATGGCACGAACACGACCTTGTAGCCACTGAGCGTGCTGCGATTCCAGGAGCCGTGCTGGCCGATGGCCATGCCCTCCGGAAAGCCCGGAAGTGTATTGGCCGGCAACCAGCATAGGCCCAGCGACGCGGTGTGTCCGCCCAGCGCGTAGTCCGGCGTGATCGCCTTTGCGACCGCGATAGGATCCTGCGGCACCCGATCGTCCACCGTCTGTCCCCAGTAGCAATAAGGCCAGCCGTAGAAACCGCCGTCGCGGACCGAGGTCAGATAGTCCGGCGGTGTCTCGTCGCCGAGGCCGTCGCGCTCGTTGACCACGGTCCAGAGTGTGCCTGTCCGCGGCTCCCACGCCAGGCCCACCGGGTTGCGCAGGCCTCCGGCAAAGATGCGGCTGGAGCCATCAGCCAGATCGAGCTCGTAGATCGCAGCCCGGCCTTCCTCTACTTCCATGCCGCTCTCGGCGATATTGCTGAGCGAGCCGACCCCGACATAGAGTTTCCGGCCATCGGGACTCGGCAGCAGGCTCCGCGTCCAGTGCCCGCTTGGCTTGAAGGTGATGAGCTTGCGCCCTGTCGCGCTAATCCGGTCCGCGCCCGTCGTATACGGGAAGGCCACCACGCCGTCGGTGTTGCCGACATAGAATGTGTCGCCCAGCAACGCCATGCCGAACGGCTGGTTCAATCCCTCCATAAAAGTCTCGCGTTTTTCGGCGACGCCGTCGCCATCGGCGTCGCGCAACAATGTGATGCGGTTCGCGCTGACGCCGAGGGCGGAGGCACGCCGCATCGTCGCCTGCATCGCATAGCTGAACACGCTCCTGATCGGTCCCGCGACCTGATTAGCCTCGGCAACGAGGACGTCGCCATTGGGCAGCACGTTGATCCAGCGCGGATGTTTCAGCCCGGTCGCAAACGCATTGACCTTGAGCCCCGGCGCCGCCACCGGCACCTGCCCGTCGCTCCATCCTTTGGCTGACGGCATCTTGAGCGTCGGGAGCATGCCTTGCGGCTTCGCCGCCGGGACCACCGGCGCGTTGCCCCAGGCCGGCTCAGGCGCGACGCCCTGAAGCCGGCGCCACAGCAGCGCGGCGGCGCCGATCAGCGCGACTATTCGCGCAAAAATACCGGATAAGCTCATGTCATTCCCCTGTTTGATCGCGCGTACACTATCCGACGCCAGTTCGCGTTAAAACCTTGTCACCGGCCAGCATCCATACTCTCCAGAAATTCCTTCACCGAACTGACCGCGCCGGTGTTGGCGGCGATATATCCGGGCAGCGTGGCGATGGCGGCGTGAAATTCTTTGCCCTTCATGATGTCGAGCACACGCTGCATCGGCTCGGTCTCAAGAAAGGCGCGTTTGCAGACAAAGAAATAGTCTTCCGTCAGCAGCCGGATGAAATCCAATCCAAATTGCCGCGCCGCGGCCTCGACACCAAAACTCGCGTCCGCCATGTCGCTGGCGACATAGGCCGCGACGGCGGCATGGGTAAATTCCATTTGCTGCCCACCTTTGATGCTGGCCTGGTCGATCCTGTGCAGGGCCAGTAGCTGGTCGAACAACAGCCGCGTTCCCGAATCGTGGTCGCGATTGACAAAACGGGCCTTGCGCTCGACGAGGTCTTGCAGTGACGCGATCTTGAGCGGATTGCCGCGCTTGACCATCAGTCCCATCTCGCGTGTGACGAAACTGATCACCCGGTCCTCGCGGGGATCGAGCCATTCCTTGCAAGCCTGGATCCCCTGGGCGCGCAATTCGCCGCGCGGCAGATGCACGCCGGAGAGGTCGCAGGCGCCCTGCGCCAGCGACACCAGGGAATTCTGGTTGCTGACATAGCGCAGGTCGACGCCGATGCCGGGTTCACGATCGAGCAGCTCCCGCAGCTTCGAGACCGCGAAGCCATGGCTGGCGTGAACGCGGATGACGGAAGGCCGCTGATGCAGAAACGGCTTGATCTCGGTGGCGAGTTCCTGCGCCAGGTTTTCCAGTTGCGGACCGAGACGCGCCTGCATGCGCTCTCCGGCCCAGACCAGTTTTTCGCCGAAGGCCGTCAGCCTGGTGCCTTTGCCGCGATGGGTTTCGACCAGCGGCACGCCGAAAAAATCGGACCATTGCTCGACCAGATTCCAGACATGCCGGTACGAAAGATGGGCGTGTGCCGCAGCACTGGTCAGCTTTCCGGTTTTTCGGATCTCGTTGAGGATCCCGAGCATCACCACGGCGGTTTGCGGGCTGCCTTCCTTGCGAAATCGCCAGACGGTCTCGATTTCAATATCCAACATGTGCGCGCCAATGTTATGAATTTTACTTCATATATGTCTGATCCATAGGCATACAATATCATATTTTATACTGGAAATACCCTCCTACATTAAACAACAAGAACCGGAGGAAATATGATGTCAATTGCATATGACTATTCACGCGATACCTCGCCCGTCGCGCCGGCCGCCAAGGACCGGCTGCTGCTGATCGATGGCCGTCGGGTTCCGTCCGCCTCGGGGCGCACCTTCAAGTCCCTCAATCCGGCGACCGAACAGGTCATCGCCACCATCGCGGAAGGCAACGAAATCGATGTCGATCACGCGGTGGCTGCGGCGCGCCGCGCTTTTGAGGGTCCGTGGCGCACGATGCGTGCCGCCGAACGCGGTCACATCCTGCTCAAATGGGCGGATCTTCTGAAGCAGCATGCGGACGAAATCGCCGAACTGGAAAGTCTCGATGCCGGCAAGCCGATCTCGGCGGTGCTGCGGCAGGATCTGCCGGCGGCCATCGACACCCTGACTTACTATGCCGGCTGGGCGGACAAGATCAGCGGCGAAGTCGTGTCCACGCGCGACGACGCGCTGACCTATACGGTGCGCGAGCCCGTCGGCGTGGTGGCCGCGATCGTGCCGTGGAACTTCCCGCTGATGATCGGGATGTGGAAACTGGCGCCGGCGCTGGCGTGCGGCTGCACGGTGGTCATGAAGCCGGCCGAACTGACGTCGCTGTCGGCGCTGCGCATCGGTGAACTCGCGCTTGAAGCGGGCCTGCCGCCGGGTGTGCTCAATATCGTCACAGGTCCCGGCCGGACCGTGGGGGAAGCGCTCGTCAATCACCCTGACGTCGACAAGGTCACGTTCACGGGATCGCCGGGCGTCGGCCGCGGGATCATGCGCGGCGCGGCGGGCAACTTCAAACGCGTATCGCTGGAACTCGGTGGCAAGTCCGCCAATGTCATCTTCGACGATGCCGATCTCGATGCGGCGTCGAAGGCCGCGGCCGCCGGCATCTTCTTCAATGCCGGGCAAGTGTGCTCGGCGGGCTCGCGCGTGCTGGTTCAGGAGAAGGCGTATGACGAGGTGGTCGAGCGGCTGACGGCACGGGCGAAGGCGCTGCGCATCGGCGATCCCAGCGATCGCGCGACGGTACTGGGCCCGGTGATTTCCGAAAAGCAGATGAAGAGCATCCTCGATTACGTCGATATCGGCCAGAAGGAGGGCGCCTCGCTCACGACCGGCGGCCAGCGCGTCGGCGACCGCGGCTACTTCATCAGCCCGGCGGTGTTCGCCAACGTCAAACACGAGATGCGCATCTCGCAGGAAGAAATCTTTGGTCCGGTGGTCAGCGTCATCAAGTTTCGTGACGAAGCCGACGCGCTGCGGATCGCCAATGGCACAGCCTACAGCCTCGCGGCCGGTGTCTGGAGCCGCGACATGGGCCGGGTGCAGCGTTTCACCAGGAAGGCGAGGGCCGGCACCGTCTGGATCAATACCTATGGCTATACCGATGTACGGTTACCCTGGGGTGGCGAGCGCGACTCCGGTCTCGGCCGGGAACACGGCACCGCGGCGATCGATAACTTTACCGAGCCGAAGGCCGTCTGGATGAACCTCAACGTCTGAGGGTATCAGCTCTCGCAGCAGAGCCGCCGTCAAAGATCAAACGCGGGCCGTGTGGCCCGCGTTTTCGCGTCATACTTTTGCTTTTACAAATCGCGCCTTACTTCGTCAGCGAGACAGGCTTGATCGTGAACGGGCCCGGATCCTTTTCCTTGTTATCGCCGATAATGTAGGACAACTTGCCTTCCGCGACCCAGGCGGTATTGCCGACCTGCGTCACGGAGACCGGCTCAGCGAAGCCGTCCTTGACGGTTTCGATCTCCGCCTCGTCGCCTTTGATCGTGACCATATCCAGTCTGCCGGCACCCTCGATCAACAGGAAGTTGTCACCGAATGCGCGCATGGCATCTGCGTGGTCGAGTGGGCGTGACGTCTTCAGCGCGGAGACGGTGCCGGCCTTGCCATCCTTGACTTCGATCTTGAACAACGCAGCCGGGATAAAGGTCGTGACATAGACATTGCCGTCCGCTCCGACCGCGATGCCGTCGAGGCCGACGCCATCCTTGGCCGGCGCCAACATTGGATCGCTCGCCCAGACATCGAGCGTCGTGCCACCCGGCTTCAGGCCGTACACAATGGGCGTGAACGAGTCCGTGACATAGGCGGTCCCGTCACCGCCGACGGCAATGTCGTTGCACAGCGATTTCGGATCCTTGAGCGGAAAGCTGCCCTTCGGTGCGCCGCTGGCGAGATCGAAGGTTTTCAGCCAGGCCCCCTTGGTGTCGCTCGGGCCGGGAACGCCAAACCCCGTTATATCGTTTGAACAGACATATAACGTGCCGCTCTTCTCGTCGGCTAGCACACCGAGCACCGAGCGACTCCCGGCGGTGCCGGGCTTGATGAACTGCTCGGCCTTTCCGCCGGGAGCGGCTTTCACCACACCGCCAAGGTTGAAGCTGCCGACATAGAGTGTGCCGTCCTTGGTGGATGTCAGACTTTCCGGAAAGCTCTTGTCGGGAACGCCGACCGGTGTGGTCTGGGCATGCGCCATGCCGCCTGGCACGACACCAAGTATGAGGGCCAATCCGGCCGTGCCGAGCGCACGTACGCAAAAGCTCTTGAGCAATTCTCCCTGTGCACGCGAGCTTGAAGCAACGCTGTGTTCTTGTTTCATGATTGATATCCCTGATCGTGATGAGTTGAATGAGGTAACGTCTCAGGGGCCGATCATCACCAGCCATCGGTCGCTGCGTTACGCGAGCGCAGGGAAGGGCCACGATCCAACGATGGCAGCCCAGAATTAACCCGATGTTGAATTGTAGGGGATGCTTTTTGGGCGCTGCAATAAAAATAAATACGACGTGAAAATGACAAAGCCGCCAAGCGGAATATGATCGCTTGACGACTTCGCCGTGGGGGACTGCCCGGACGGGGAAATGTCCGGTGAGGCGTTGGTAGCATCGCCTCGCGGTGAGTTATGTGAACCAGGTCACACGCCGCTGAACAAAGCGTCGCTCTCAAGAAACGCGCTCGGCTGCGTCTCCTGCAAGGACTTATCGGTCCGCGTATCAGGTTTTGATCCACACCGCCTTGACGTTGAGATATTCTTCCAGGTGTTGCTTGCCGGAC
This sequence comes from Bradyrhizobium sp., assembly GCF_050014615.1. GTDB lineage: Bacteria > Pseudomonadota > Alphaproteobacteria > Rhizobiales > Xanthobacteraceae > Bradyrhizobium. Next base: position 52,181 of record NZ_JBEKCZ010000002.1, read on the forward strand.
TCGCGGCCATAGCCGCTCATCTTGTAGCCGCCGAACGGCACCGCCGGGTCCATCGCCTGATAGCAATTGACCCAGACCGAACCCGCGCGAAGCGCCTTGGCGACGCGATGCGCTTTGCTGACGTCCTTGGTCCAGACCCCACTGCCCAACCCGAACGTGGTTGCGTTGGCGCGCTGGATCAATTCGTCGCTGTCCTTGAACGAGATCGCCGAAATCACCGGTCCGAAAATCTCCTCCTGCGCGATCCGCATATTGTCCTGCACGTTGGCGAATACGGTCGGGGGCACGAAGTAGCCCTTCGACAGCGCGCCTTCGGTCAGCCTGGCGCCGCCGGCCAGCGCGCGAGCGCCTTCCTGGCGGCCGATGTCGAGATAGCCGGAGACGCGCTCCATTTGCTGCTCGGACACCAGCGGCCCGATCTGGGTGTTGGGGTCGAGGCCGTTGCCGACCTGCAGCTTCTTGCCGTATTCGGCGACGCGGCCGACGAATTCGTCATACACCTGATGCTCGACAAACAGCCGGGTGCCGGCGCTGCAAATCTGGCCTGAATTGGCGAACACCGCCATCGCCGCGCCCGGCACCGCCTGCTCGAGGTCGGCGTCGGCGAAGACGATGTCGGGCGATTTGCCGCCCAATTCGAGCGACACCCGCTTCAGATTGCCCGCGGATGCCCTGATGATGGACTGTCCGGTGACATGCGAGCCGGTGAAGGCGACCTTGTCGACGCCGAGATGCGACGCCAGTGCGGCGCCGGCGGTCTCGCCGAATCCCGGCACCACGTTGACGACGCCGGGCGGGATGCCTGCTTCCATCACGAGCTCTGCGAGCCGCAGCGAGGTCAGTGGTGCTTCCTCGGCGGGCTTGAGGATCACCGTACAGCCGGTGGCGATGGCGGGGCCGATCTTCCAGACGCTGGCGCCGAGCGGGCCGTTCCATGGAATGATGGCGCCGACGACGCCGACGGGTTCCTTCAGCGTGTAGGAGAAGATGTCGCCGGGTAGCGAGTTCTCGATGGTCTCGCCATGCAACGCGGTCGCTTGTCCCGCATAGTATCGCAGCATTCCGAGCACGCGCTGCTTGTTGCCGCGGGTACGGGTGATCGGCGCCCCCATGTCGAGGGTGTCGAGCTGCGACAACTCCTCGAAATTCTTCTCGACGAGGTCGGCGAGCTTGAGCAGCAGGTTCTGCCGTTCAAACGGCTTGACCTTGCTCCAGGGTCCTTCGAAAGCCCGGCGGGCGGCCGCGACCGCGCGGTTGATATCCTCGGCATCGCCCTCGGCGACGGTGGCGAGCAATTCGCCGGTCGCGGGATTGTGCGTCTCGAAGCGCTTGCCGGATGCGGCGTCGATCCATTTGCCGTCGATCAGCATCTTCTTGTAGGAACCATCGGCGTAGGGATGGCGCGCGATCGAGACGGGTTGCGCTATGTTCATGGTGTTCCGCTCCCTTGATAGTGGGCCTTTTGCAAAGACCTTTGGAAATTCGCTGAGGCATTTAGAGTACATCGAACTTCGCGAAGAGGTAAAGGCGCCAGCGGGCAGATCAAGCACCTGCGAACGCGAACCTCATATGCTTATTTCGCGGAGGCCTGCAGACTTCATTCTCAAGCCGTTCGACTGTTGTCTTTTGCAGGTATTGCGGGTTTCAACTGCCTGATTGGGCGGTATTTCACGTCCTGGACCGGTCTCCCGACGTATTGCCAGCGGACGGAATGCGGGATATCGTTATATCTATATGAATATGACGTGTCTGGAACTATTCCGTGTCTGACTTGTCGGTTGTCCATCATCATCGGGCCGGGGCCAGTATCCTGTTGCCGCGCCGGCAAAACGATCTGTCGCCCCTCGTTGCGACCGACGCCAAGGGCCGAAGGTCCAAAATCTGGGATATCGCGCCGTCGCTGCATTGCTCCATTATAGGAACATGCCTCTCGGCCGCCGAGTTGCGCCAATTCTTCGTCAGGCTTGGGGACGCCGACGCCAGAACGGCCTCGGATAACATTCTGCATGGGCGCGGGGTTCGCAGCGCCGGAAAGCACGATCTGGTCGGAAAATTGCTGAACAAGATGCTGGACAACCGCCATGAGGCGTCGATCCGGCGTTTTGCCAAAGCTTCCAGCGCGGCGGAGACAAGAGAGCTCTGGCTTGAGGCGTTCGAACAGGGAAATATCCCCGGCGGTTATTGGGCCGTCCTCACCCATCCTGCGACCGATCGGCCTCTTGTCGAAGAGGCTTTTGGCCAGGTGCACATACTGTCGCATATGGTTGGCTCGTCCAACCGCATCGATATCGCGCGACTGCGTACGCTTGAGCGTGACCTCGGCGAACGCGACGAGAAGATTTCACGACAGCAGACGCGTCTGTCCGAGAGCGCCCGGGAGCGCGCGGGACTTTTGCGCAAGGTCGAAGGCCTCGAAATGGAGGTCCGCCGGCGCGAAGCCACTGAGCGAACCGCCGCTGAGTTGATTTCGGGTGCGGTCACCGCCGCCACGCTGCTGCAGCGGCTGGATACGCAGATGGCCCATTCGAGCACATTGGCCGCGCGGGTGGCGGAACTCGAAAGCCAGGTCGAAAAGGCCCGCAAATTTGCGGCGGCTCTCAACAAGCAAAACGACCAGCTTCAACGCGAAGTCATCGCACTCGAATCCGAACTCAGGATCGATGATGCAGACGAGCCCGCCGCGAAAGTTGAGCACGACCTGCTTGGCGTAACCGTGCTATATGTGGGTGGGCGTCCCGGATTGATCGATCAGTTGAAGGCGGCTGTCACCAGACGGGGGGGCACGCTGCTTTCCCACGACGGCGGCATTGAAGAAAATCTGGCGGCGCTGCCGGGACTGATCAGCCGTGCCGATGCCACCTTCTTTCCGATGGATTGCATCAGCCACTCGGCTGTCGGGCACATCAAAAAGTATTGTCGCGACGGACATAAGTCGTTCACGCCGCTTCGAACCGCAAGTGTGGCAAGCTTTATCGCCGCCATCGGCCATCGCGATATCCGTCACAGCCCTCAGCTGGCCCAAGTCTGAATGCCCAAGTCTGAATGCCAAAGTCTGAAAAGCGACGGGAAACCACGGCCGATGACCAGCCGGGTTCCGGCTCACGTCGGTTGCCCCAAGCCGCGGCCAGACCACGCACCCCGGCATTTTCGACGGCATTGAAATAATCGTGCTTCCGACATCGAAGTATTCGGAGGAATATAACGTTGACGGCCCATTCGGCCGGGAGCACACTCGACCGCAGGCGCGCTCGCATTAGATCCTGAAAGACAGCGATGCCCGAGGTCAAAGAACCTCAAATACGCAAGACCGGTCCTGTGCAGGCCGGTTTGTGGTCGAGGCAACGCCCTCAGTAGTGACTGCCCGTAAATCAACAACGCTACGACGCCAAATGGCGCGCAACAGGGAGAACGTTCATGTATCATGAAGCGATCGAGAAAGTTTCCAAACAGGTTCTGATCCGAGAGCGCTACGAAAATTTCATCGGAGGTAAATGGGTAGCTCCGCAGGAGGGGCGCTATTTCGATAATCCCAGCCCCGTCACCGGTAAAAGGCTTTGCTCGGTTCCGCGCTCCTCTGCAGCCGACATCGAGCTCGCGCTTGACGCCGCCCACAAGGCCAAGGACGCCTGGGGCAAGACCTCGGTCCAGGAACGCTCCCACATCCTCAACAAGATTGCCGACAAGCTGGAAGCCAATCTGGAATTGCTGGCGCTGGTCGAAACCCTCGACAATGGAAAGCCGATCCGCGAGACGACCTATGCCGACATGCCGCTGGTGGTCGACCACTGGCGCTATTTCGCCAGCGTCGTGCGGGCCCAGGAAGGCGGCATCTCCGAGATCGATCACGAGACCGTCGCCTATCACTATCACGAGCCGCTCGGCGTCGTCGGTCAGATCATTCCCTGGAATTTCCCGATCCTGATGGCGACGTGGAAATTGGCGCCAGCACTTGCCGCGGGCAATTGCGTGGTGCTCAAGCCCGCCGAGCAGACGCCGCTCGGCATTCTCGTCGTGATGGAGTTGATTGCCGACATCCTGCCTCCCGGCGTGATCAACGTCGTCAATGGTTTCGGGGTCGAAGCCGGCAAGCCGCTCGCGCAGAACAAGCGGATCGCCAAGATCGCCTTCACCGGCGAGACCACGACGGGCCGGCTGATCATGCAATACGCTTCCGACAACATCATTCCGGTGACGCTCGAACTGGGCGGCAAGTCGCCGAACATCTTCTTCGCCGATGTCATGGACACCGACGATGAGTTCTTCGACAAGGCGCTCGAGGGCTTCGCCATGTTTGCCCTCAACCAGGGCGAGGTCTGCACCTGTCCCAGCCGTGCGCTGATTCAGGCGTCGATCTACGACCGGTTCATGGAACGCGCCGTGGCCCGGACCAAGAAGATCAAACAGGGTCACCCGCTCGACGCCACCACCATGATCGGCGCCCAGGCCTCGAACGACCAGCTTGAGAAGATCCTTTCCTACTTCGACATCGGCAAGCAGGAAGGTGCCAAAGTGCTGACCGGCGGCAAACGTGCCCAGCTCGGCGGCGAAATCGCCGAAGGCTATTACGTCGAGCCGACGATCTTCGAAGGCAACAACAAGATGCGGGTATTCCAGGAAGAAATCTTCGGCCCGGTGGTATCGGTCACGAAGTTCAAGGACGACGACGAGGCGCTCGCCATCGCCAACGACACGCTGTACGGGCTTGGCGCCGGTGTCTGGACCCGCAATGGCAACCGTGCCTACCGCTTCGGCCGGGCCATTCAGGCCGGTCGGGTATGGACCAACTGCTATCACGCCTATCCGGCTCACGCCGCCTTCGGCGGTTACAAGGCCTCCGGTATCGGCCGTGAGAACCACAAGATGATGCTCGACCATTATCAGAACACCAAGAACGTGCTGGTGAGCTACGGCACCAAGGCGCTTGGTTTCTTCTGAGATCTTGGCTTGTTCTGAGATCAACGCAGCTCACAGGCGCGGGGGAGGGACCCGCGCCTGTGAATTCATTGGCAAACAAGGGATCGCGCGGGATGGTCAAGCGGGTCGAGATCACCGACAAGGCGGCCGAAATGGTGGCGCGCCTTGAGGGCCAGCACGGTGCCCTGATGTTCCACCAGTCCGGCGGCTGTTGTGACGGGTCATCGCCGATGTGTTACCCGGCCGGCGATTTTCGCGTCGGGCCGCAGGACGTGCTGCTGGGGGAGATCGCCGGCTGCAAGTTTTACATCGGAGCCGCCCAATTCGAATATTGGGAGCATACCCAGCTCATCATCGACGTGGTGCCCGGACGCGGGTCGGGATTTTCCGTGGAAGCGCCGGAAGGCGTCCGGTTTTTGACGCGCAGCCGCGTATTCAGCGATGAAGAGGTTGCCGAACTGGAAGCGGCAGGGCCGCCGGCGCGCGCGGCGTAAAACGTCTGCCGGGTCCCGATCACGGCCTGGAAAAGAAAACGTGATCCAGCAAAACGCCGCGGGAGAGTGCTTGATGGTTGGTGCGGTCAGCATCGAATGCGATGATGAGCGCATCGATGACCATGACCACCCGGCGAGGAATGGATGCGACAGCCGCTCGATTGGCGCAAAGTCGGCGCGGTGCTGGCAGGCTTTGGGTTAACAGGCCTGGGCTTGATAAGCCTGGCTATAGCCCAATCGGGGCCCTCGCTGGCGGGACGGGAAGCGTTCGGCGACTGGCATGCCGACAAGCCTGGCCTCACCAGGCATTTGACCGCGGCCGATTTGCCCAAACCGGGCGCTACGTCCTCGGTCGCCAATGGCCCGCGATCGGTTCCGCGACCGGTCTCCGCGATTCCACAGGTGCCGGCCGGATTCAAGGTAGAGCTGTTCGCCGATGGATTGAGCGGTCCGCGCATCATGCGGGTCGCTCCCAATGGCGACGTCTTCGTCGCGGAAACCCATGCGGATCGGATTCGCGTCCTGCGCGCCCCGGACGGCGGCTCAAAGCCGACCGTCAACGAGGTCTACGCCAGCGGCCTGAACCGGCCGTTCGGGATCGCGTTTTTTCCGAGCGGTGACAATCCGCGATGGGTCTATGTCGCCAACACCGACAGCGTGGTTCGCTTTCCCTACCGGCCGGGCGACCTCAAGGCGTCCGGCAAGCCCGAAATCGTCGTCGCGGAATTGCCCCGCGGCGGGGGTCATTGGACCAGGGATATCGCCTTCACCCGCGACAACAGGCGGATGCTGATATCGGTCGGCTCTGCGAGCAATGATGCCGAAGGAATGAGGGCTCCGCCGGGAGGCCTGCCATCGTGGAGCGATCAGCATCCGCTGGGCGCAAGCTGGGGCGATGAGACCGATCGCGCCGCGGTGCTGGCCTTCGATCCCGACGGAAAGAATCCCGGCATTTTTGCCACCGGTATTCGCAACTGCGTCGGTCTCGCCATTCATCCCGTCACCGCGGACGTGTGGTGCTCGACCAATGAGCGCGATGGTCTGGGGGATGATCTTGTCCCTGATTATGTCACCCGGGTGCGTGAAGGATCCTTTTATGGATGGCCCTGGTTTTACATCGGCGACCATCAGGACCCACGTCACGCCGGTGAACGCCCTGATCTGAAGGGCAGGGTCACCATTCCCGACGTCCTGATCCAGCCGCACTCGGCTTCTCTTGGTTTGACATTCTATAACGGCAACGCCTTTCCAGCCGAATACCGCGGCGATGGTTTTGCCGCCGAGCATGGCTCATGGAACAGATCCAGGCGCACAGGCTACAAGGTCGTTCGCATCCGTCTCAAGGACGGTATCCCGACCGGCGCCTATGAGGATTTCGTCACCGGATTCGTGGTCAATGACTCCGAGGTGTGGGGACGTCCGGTGGGCGTTGCTGTGGCTCACGACGGCGCGTTGCTTGTCTCGGAGGACAGCAACGGCACCATCTGGCGAATTACCCATTAGGGTTGCTTCGATCGCTCAAACCCTTGCCGATTTGGACAACCGCTGGGGCGAATGGCCGGGTGTCATTTCATTTTGCTGGTCACTCGATTCGGGCGTTCCCGCCCTTGGCGTCAATGGAACCGATAATCGACAAACCAGACCTTCAGAGCGCCAATCAAATGAGGCTTGCCCGCCGAGTTGCGATTCAATGCTCGTGATCAGGCTTTTGGTTCCAAAACCCCTGGATTCCGGCTTTCGAACCAAAGGTCCGCCGGCTTCTTCCCATGACAAGACGAGATCGTCTGCCTCGACCTGCCATATGATCGACAATTGTCCCGACACGGTAGAGAGCGCGCCGTATTTCGCGGAATTGGTGACCAGTTCGTGCAGGGCCAGGGCCAATGTCTGCGCCGTTGTGGGCTGCAATTGAACCTCGGAACCGCAAATCTTGATCTGGCCGCCGACGGAATAGGGTGCCAGTTCCTCGACAATAAGCTTTTTGATTTCGGCACCCTGCCAGCTCGACAGCGAGAGAATGGTATGGACCCGGGCGAGGGCATTGATGCGTCCTTCCACCGCCTGAACATAGGCTTTGACATCGCCGGCGCGCGTCAATCGAACGATCGATTGGGCAAGGGCCAATGCATTTTTGGCGCGATGATCGACTTCCCGGGTCAACAGATTCTGACGTTCCTCCGCGCGTTTTCGTTCGGTAATATCGACGGTCACGCCGCTGACACGGACAACGCGACCATCCTTGTCGAGCGTCGCCGCCGCCGTTCCAACGCACCAGCGAATCTCGCCGTCGGGCCGATTGATACGAAACTCCGCTTCATAGGATCGGGCGCCCTTGGCGAACTGGACCATCGCCCTGCGCAGCTCGCCAATATCATTTCGATGAAGCAGGGCCTGAACGGACGCGGGCGTCACCACGAAGGTTTGCGGATCAACGCCGAAAATCTGATGTTGCCCTTCGTCCCACATCCAGTCCCCGTTGACCCAATCCCAATCCCAGGACCCCATTTTGCCGGCCGCGATAGCCAGGCTGCGGCGCTGTTCGCTCTCGACAAGTCTGGATGTCGATTCTTCCAGCTCCGCGGTTCGGGCACGAACGCGATGCTCAAGTTCCGCATTGAGCCGCTCCAGCTGCCTGGTTTTGCGATATAGTTCCGCGAACACCTTTATCTTTGCGCGCAATACCTCCGGTACCACCGGCACCGGCACATAGTCGACCGCGCCCATTTCGTAGCCACGCAGGCGATCGAGATCGCTGACCTGAATGGCGGAAATGAAAATCATCGCCGTCTTCTGAAAGCGGGGATGATCGCGGATCATGGCGGCGAGCTCGAACCCGTCGAGTTCCGGCATGCAGACGTCCACCAGGATGACGGCAACTTCGTTCTTGAGAAGATATTCCAGCGCTTCACGGCCGGACGCGGCGACGACGAGATTTTCGCCGAGGTCCTTTAGAATAACCTCGTAGGCCAGCAGCTTCGCCGGCTGATCGTCGACCAGAAGGATATTTACCTTTTCATGGTCCATCATCGTGTGCACCATCAGCGGTGTAGCCACATGCGTATGGCGAGAAGCAATTGCTCGGTATTGACGGGCTTGGCGAGATAGTCGGAAGCGCCTGCCTCCAGGCATTTCTCCCGATCCCCCTTCATGGCTTTCGCGGTGAGAGCGATGATCGGAAGCCGGCGGAATGACGGGTTTTCGCGAATGACCCCCATGGTCTGGTAACCGTCCATTTGCGGCATCATGATATCCATCAGAACGATGGCGATCTCGGGATTCGAGTTCACCAAGGCTACGGCCTCGCTCCCAGTCGTGGCCGTGAGGACTCTCATGCCGCGCCGCTCGAGCACACTGCTCAACGCGAAGATGTTGCGGGCATCGTCGTCCACCAGCAATGCAGTCCTGCCCACCAGATCCTCGTCGGAACTGTTGAGCTTTTCGAGCATTCGCTGCTTCTCGATTGGCAATTCCGTGATCACACGGTGGAGAAACAGCGACGTTTCGTCGAGCAGACGTTCCGGCGACTCCACCCCCTTCACCACGATGCTTCGTGCCATGGTGTGGAGTTCCGCATCTTCTTCGACCGAAAGTTCGCGCCCGGTGAACACGACCACGGGCACATTGGACAGTGAGTCATCACTGCGGATTCGGTCCAGCACTTCGAAACCGCTCATGTCAGGCAACCGCAAATCCAGTACCACGCAATCGCACGGATTGTCCCGCAACGCCGAGAGCGCGCCGGCGCCGGTGTCGGTGGTAACGATCTCGATGTCCTTGTGATCCAGAAGCTCCCGGATACTTAGCTGCTCGGCCGCGTTATCTTCGACGATCAGCAGGCGCTTGCGGCGCGGTCTGGCGTATTCCTTGATCTGGGACAGCGCCGCGCTGACACCTTCGGTCGTCGTCGGCTTGTTGACGAATGAGAACGCGCCTCGCGCCAGCGCATGCTGGCGGTCCTCGTCCAGCGTAATGATCTGGACCGGAATATGCCGCGTCAGGGGATTGTGTTTGAGCTGGCTGAGGACTGTCCAGCCAAGCATGTCGGGCAGGAACACGTCGAGCGAGACCGCTGCGGGCTGGAACTGTTTGGCAAGATCAAGCGCCTCGGCGCCCAGCGCGGCGATCAGCACCTTGAACCCCTTGTCGCGTGCCAGATCGATCAGCACACGCGCATAATGCGGATCGTCTTCCACGATCAGAAGAATAGTATCTCCCGGCTCGAGGTTCAGCCGATCGTCCGCCAATTGTTCGATCACCCGCTCTTGTGCAGGCACCTGCAGTACCGGCGTTGCGCCATGGGAGGTTGCGGCATGGACTCGCGGCGCCACCGTCGGTCCGGAGTATTTCAGCGGCAGATAGAGCACGAACGTACTGCCCTGGCCGGGCGTACTGCGCAGGTGGATCTCGCCGCCGAGCAGGCTCGCGAGCTCGCGGCTGATGGCGAGCCCGAGACCGGTGCCGCCATATTTTCGGCTGGTGCCTGCGTCGGCCTGTTGAAACGCCTCGAAGATCAGCTTCTGCTTTTCAAGCGGAATGCCGATTCCGGTATCGGACACCTCGAAGGCGATAACGGCCGGCGAGTGATTGAGAACCGGATGTTCGGCGCTCCAGCCGCCGAGGGCTGCCGAGACGCCGAGGCGAACCCCGCCCTCGGCCGTGAACTTGAAGGCGTTCGACAGCAGGTTCTTCAGCACCTGCTGCAGGCGTTTCGAATCGGTGACGATGCTGCGCCCCAAACTGGGGTCGACCTCGATGGTGAATGACAATTGGCGGTTTTCCGCCTCATGCCGGAACGGACGCCCAACGGTATCCAGCAGATTGGCGGTGAGGATTTCCTCGGCATCCACCGTCACGGTACCGGACTCGATCTTGGACAGATCGAGAATGTCGCTGATCAGATTGAGCAAGTCAGTGCCGGCGCCGTGAATGGTACGGGCGAATTCGACCTGCTTCGCCGACAGATTGCCGTCCGGATTTTCGGTGAGCTGCTGGCCCAGGATCAGGATGCTGTTGAGCGGTGTGCGCAGCTCGTGCGACATGTTGGCAAGGAATTCCGACTTGTATTTCGATGTCAGGGAAAGTTCCGTGGCTTTTTCCTCAAGCGCGCGTCGCGCCTGTTCGATTTCCTGGTTCTTTCGTTCCACTTCAACGTTGCGTTCGGCCAGCTGCTGAGCTTTTTGCTCAAGCTGTTCGTTGGTCTGCTGCAGTTCTTTCTGCTGCGTCTGCAATTCGCCGGCGAGCTGCTGGGATTGCTTGAGCAGACCTTCCGTCTGCATCGTCGCCTCGATGCTGTTGAGCACGATGCCGATGCTGTCGGTGAGCTGTTCCAGAAAGGTCATTTGCGAGGTCGTGAATGAACTGACCGAGGAGAGTTCGATGACGGCTTTGACCTGGTTCTCGAACAGAACCGGAAGCACGACCAGATTCTTCGGCATCACCCGCAGCAGCGCCGAATTGATCGGGACCGCATCGAGCGGAATGTCCGACACCAGCCGCTGGCGTTTGTCCATCGCGCATTGTCCGATCAGGCCCTCGCCAAATTGCACGGATTGCGGATGAGGATTGGCCCCATCGCCGGCATAGGCCGATAGCAGATGCAGGCGGGGATTGTCTTCGTTCTCAACCTGATAAATGACGCCCATATGGGCGTTCACCAGCGGCGTCAGCTCGGTCAACAGCAGCCGGCCGACGGTGGTAAGGTCGCGCTGGCCCTGCAGCATGTTGGTGAATCTGGCCAGGTTCGTCTTCAGCCAGTCCTGTTCGGTGTTGACGTCGGTGGTCAGCCTGAGATTGCCGATCATGGTGTTGATGTTGTCTTTGAGCTCCGCGACCTCGCCGCGGGCGTCGACCTGGATCGAGCGCGTCAAATCGCCCTTGGTGACGGCGGTTGCGACCTCGGCGATCGCGCGCACCTGAGAGGTCAGGTTGGCGGCCAAAAGGTTGACGTTGCCGGTCAGATCCTTCCAGGTGCCGGCCGCGCCGGGCACATTGGCTTGACCGCCAAGGCGGCCTTCCACACCCACTTCGCGCGCCACGCTGGTGACTTGATCGGCGAACGTCGCCAGCGTCTCGGTCATGTTGTTGATGGTGTCCGCGAGGGCCGCGACCTCGCCCTTCGATTTCACGGTCAGGTTCTGTTTCAGGTCGCCGTTGGCGACCGCCGTCACCACCTTGACGATGCCGCGCACCTGCTCGGTCAGGTTGGCCGCCATGAAGTTGACGGTGTCGGTCAGGTCCTTCCAGGTGCCGGCCACGCCGGGAACCTGCGCCTGTCCACCGAGCTTGCCTTCGGTGCCGACCTCGCGCGCGACCCGTGTCACTTCGCCCGCGAAGGCGTTCAACTGATCGACCATCGTGTTGATGGTATTCTTGAGTTCGAGAATCTCGCCCTTGACGTCGACGGTGATCTTGCGCGACAGGTCGCCGCGCGCGACCGCGGTGGTGACTTCGGCGATGTTGCGGACCTGTGTTGTCAGATTGGCTGCCAGCAGGTTGACGTTGTCGGTGAGGTCCTTCCAGGTGCCGCCGACCCCGGGGACCACGGCCTGGCCGCCAAGCCGTCCCTCGGTGCCGACCTCGCGCGCCACGCGTGTCACTTCGGCCGCGAACGAGCGCAGCTGCTCCACCATCGTATTCAAGGTATCCTTCAGCAGCAGAATTTCGCCGCGCACGTCGACCGTAATCTTCTTGGAAAGGTCGCCGCCCGCGATCGCGGTCGCCACTTCGGCGATGTTGCGGACTTGCGCGGTCAGGTTGGAGGCCATGAAGTTGACGTTGTCGGTGAGGTCTTTCCAGGTGCCTGCCACTTCCGGTACCTCGGCCTGACCGCCCAGCTTGCCTTCGGTGCCCACTTCGCGCGCGACGCGCGTGACTTCGGAAGCGAAGGCGTTGAGCTGGTCGACCATCGTGTTGATGGTGTTCTTGAGTTCGAGGATTTCACCCTTCACGTCGACGGTGATCTTGCGCGACAGGTCGCCGCGCGCGACCGCGGTGGTGACTTCGGCGATGTTGCGGACCTGAGCGGTCAAATTGCCGGCCATCGAGTTCACGCTGTCGGTCAGATCCTTCCAGGTGCCGGCCACACCGGGCACGTTGGCCTGGCCGCCGAGGCGGCCTTCGGTTCCGACCTCGCGCGCCACGCGCGTCACCTCGCCGGCAAACCGGTTCAGCTGGTCGACCATCGTGTTGAGGGTTTCCTTGAGCTGCAGGATTTCGCCGCGCACGTCCACCGTGATCTTGCGGGAAAGATCGCCACCGGCGATGGCGGTTGCCACCTCAGCGATGTTGCGAACCTGCGCCGTCAAATTGCCGGCCATCGAGTTCACGCTGTCGGTCAGGTCTTTCCAGGTGCCGGCCACGCCGGGCACCTCGGCCTGGCCACCGAGCTTGCCGTCGGTGCCGACCTCGCGCGCGACGCGGGTCACCTCGCCGGCAAAGGCGTTGAGCTGGTCGACCATGGTGTTGAGCGTTTCCTTCAACTGCAGGATTTCGCCCGACACGTTCACGGTGATTTTCTTCGACAAATCGCCCTTCGCCACCGCGGTGGCCACTTCGGCGATGTTGCGGACCTGGCCGGTCAGGTTGGAGGCCATCGAGTTGACGCTGTCGGTCAGATCCTTCCAGGTGCCGGCGACGCCGCGCACCAGCGCCTGACCGCCGAGCTTGCCTTCGGTACCGACCTCGCGTGCGACGCGCGTCACCTCGCCGGCGAAGGCGTTGAGCTGATCGACCATGGTGTTGATGGTGTCTTTCAGCTCGAGAATCTCGCCGCGCACGTCGACTGTGATCTTCTTCGACAGGTCGCCATTGGCGACCGCGGTGGTCACTTCGGCGATGTTTCGAACCTGAGCCGTCAGGTTGCTGGCCATCGAGTTGACGCTCTCGGTCAGATCCTTCCAGGTGCCGGCGACGCCGAGCACGTTGGCCTGGCCGCCCAACCGGCCGTCGGTACCGACTTCGCGCGCGACGCGGGTCACCTCGCCAGCAAACGCGTTGAGCTGGTCGACCATGGTGTTGAGCGTTTCCTTCAACTGCAGGATTTCGCCCGACACGTTCACGGTGATTTTCTTGGAGAGGTCGCCGCCTGCGATCGCGGTGGCGACATCGGCGATGTTGCGCACCTGGGCGGTCAGGTTGGAGGCCATGAAGTTGACGTTGTCGGTGAGGTCCTTCCAGGTGCCGGCGACGCCGGGGACCTGGGCCTGGCCGCCGAGCTTGCCTTCGGTGCCGACTTCGCGCGCGACGCGCGTGACTTCGGATGCGAACGAATTGAGCTGGTCGACCATCGTATTGATGGTGTCTTTCAGTTCCAGAATCTCGCCGCGGACGTCGACGGTGATCTTGCGCGAGAGGTCGCCGCGCGCGACGGCCGTGGTCACGTTGGCGATATTGCGAACCTGGGCGGTGAGGTTGCCGCACATCGCGTTCACGGAGTCGGTGAGATCCTTCCAGGTTCCGGCGACGCCGGGGACGATCGCCTGGCCGCCGAGCTTGCCGTCGGTGCCGACCTCGCGGGCGACACGGGTGACTTCGGAGGCAAAGGAGCGCAGCTGGTCCACCATGGTGTTGATGGCTTCCTTCAACTGCAGAATTTCGCCGCGCACGTCGACGGTGATTTTTTTGGACAAGTCGCCATTGGCAACCGCGATGGTGACTTCGGCGATGTTGCGAACCTGGCCGGTGAGGTTGTTGGCCATCGAGTTCACGCTTTCGGTGAGGTCCTTCCAGACGCCCGTCACTTCCGGGACCTGCGCCTGACCTCCCAACTTGCCCTCCGTTCCCACTTCGCGGGCGACACGCGTCACTTCTGATGTGAACACGCTGAGCTGCTTGATCATCGTGTTGACGATGTTGGCCGATTGTAAAAATTCGCCGCCCAGTGGGCGGCCATCGACATCCAGCTGCACGGTCTGCAACAAGTCGCCTTGCGCGACGGCGGCGACCGCCCGGGTAACCTCGCGCGTCGGCCACAGCAAATCATCGATCAGCGTATTGACCGAGCCCTCCATATCCGCCCACGAACCACCGGGAAGATCGAACTTGACGCGTTGCCGGGTTTTCCCCTCCCGGCCGACGACCTGGCCGACGCGCTCCAGTTGCTGCGCCATTCGCTGATTGGCGGCGACGATCTCGTTGAATGTGTCGGCTATCTTTCCTTCCACTCCCAGATGATCGCCGGTCATTCGGACCGAAAAATCGCCGCCCCGCATCGCCTGGAGGGCGTGTAGCAGATCCTGCAGCGGGTCGGATTGTCCGTTCGCCGCCGCCTTGCGCTTGGCGACCCGGCGCAGAGCTGACGAGGTTCCGGAATCGAGATCACTCATGGCATCCCCCAGTGGAAGTCACGCGACATCTGGCGATACAGGTGAATCAATCTTGAGCCATAGAAGCGCCAGGAAAATGCCAAATCAAGAAAGAAGATTTGACATCAGAGAATTTGGAACTCGGTACCTTCGACCCGAGTCCAATAACGCTTCCAGCGATTGTTGGTTCCGGGGCAAATACGAAAAATATGCCCCGACCTGAAGGGCAAGTCCGGCGGGCATGATCCCCTGCAAACAGATCGTGGTTGCCCAAGCGTATTGTCCAAAAGTCCGGGACCGGCCAAAGCGCTTCCGGATCGGTTTGGCCGGCTTCCTCCGCCGAATAAATTTGTCGGGCGGTGGAACTTTTCCGGTATTCAGCAGCAATGCGAATCGGTCACGTAATGACGGGCGATCGCGTCATCGAGCGCCGACAGCGCCGAGACGAGGGTTGCATTTTCCGCGATGCCTGATCGCATCCGCGACAGCACCTCGTGCCGGACGGCGGGCAGATCGACGCCCAGCACGCGTCCATCCCTGACGATGGTCCGGCCCCCGACGATCACCTCGCGAATGTGCCGTGCGGTGGCGCGCGAGAACAGCAGATCGATGGGGTTAAGATCCTCTCGAATGCCGTCATGATTGAGCGCCGTCCAGTCCAGCAACAGCATGTCGGCCGCCGCACCTGCCTCGATCAGGCCGCCATCCCTGACGTTCGTCACGGCGAAGCGGCCGTTACCGACCGCCGTTTGAACGGCCTGCTCGCGGCTGATGGTGCGGTCGAACCCGGTCCCTGCATGCAGAAAGTAGCCAAGCCTCAATTCACGCAGCGCATCATCGTCGTCGTCGAAGGCCTTGCCGTCGATTCCAAGCGCTACCGTACAGCCGCGCTGCCGCATCGTCGTCAGGGGGGCAACGCCGGAGTGAAGGTGAAGATTGGAACTGGTATTGACGGAAATGGTGACGCCACGCTGCGCCAGCAATTCCAGCTCTTCCGGCGTCGCCCATACGCAATGCGCCAGCGTCAATCGGGGCGACAGCAGGCCGATGTCGTCGAGCATGCGCACGACGCCGCCGGGATAGTTGGCATCGGCCCATTGCCGCTGATACTTCGTTTCCAGGAGGTGCATATGGACGCGGCGGCCGGTGCGATGCGATGCTTCGGCCACGGCTCGCAGCAATTCATCGCTGCACCATTGCACGCCGTTGGGTCCATATTGAACGTTGAATCCCGGTCCGTCCGCTGCCGCCGCGACGTCATCGACCAGTGCCATGTAGTCGCGCGGCGACAGTAGCTTGTATATCAGGCGCCGTCCGACTTCGGCGCGGGCTTCCGGCGGAAGGGCGGCCAGCAATGCTTCGGAACCGTCATAGACCAGTGGATTGCGATCCTTCATCGACACCGCAAAGCCCGCGCGAACGCCGACGTCGCGTGCCGCGCGCGCGACCTCGGCGGCTTCCGTCGGAAGATCGGTCAATCCCTGTGCGCGCGTGTAATGGACCATCACCGTGCCGGTGCCGCCAAGCGCGCCATTGGCAAAATTCATCGCCGCCGCGAGATAGGGATCCACCGACGGAAACAGCGCGAAATACGGCAGCCATGATTCAAGCGGCCTGGCATCGGCCCCGATCGCGCTGGTGCTCACGGCCCGTCCGTGATCGTGCGCGTTGACCAGTGCCGGCATCGCCAGCAGTCTGTCTTGGGTCGGTGCCGAAGTCGGTTCGATCGAGGCAAAGGTCTCGCCGGCGATGGTGATGGCCTGCGGGCCCGCGAGCGCCCGAGCGGTCCCGATCACATGCGCGCAGGCGACGGTGCGCGAAGGATCGCTTGTCATGGGGCGATCGCCGGCGGCATGCGCTCCGCCTTGGCCGGCAGAAACGCGTGGTCGAAAATGTCGCCGGGATTGGGTAGGCGCGGCAGTTCGAACGACGTCGCGATGGTCGCGATCGCGGATTTCAGCCTGTCATCGCTGACGTCGCCGATGCCGAGTTCACGGGCCTCCGGCGTATCGATCAGGGTCCTGTACACATACAGCAGGCGGCGTCGTTCGATGTCGTTCTTGATCAGCGGCTCTTCGGTCGCCAAGAGGTCGATGGCCGCGTCGGGATTTTCAACCGTTTCCCGCAATGACCGGTTGATGGCGCGCAGCAGGCCTTTGACTGCTTCGGGGTGCTCTCTGGCGAGTTTCGGCGATACCATGATGCCGTTGGAATAAAGGTCGAGACCAAGGTCGGAGTAATACATCCAGCGGAAATCCTTGTCGGGGTCGAGCTTGAGCGAGACCAGATTCATATAGCTGGTCGCGGTAAAAACCGCGACCGAATCGACCTGTCCCTGAAGCAGCATCTGCTCCTGCAGGCTCGGCGACAGCTGGGTGATGGTGATCTTGCTGTAGTCGATGCCGTTTTGTTTGGCCAATAGCGGCAGCAGCTTGAACGAAGCGCCACCGGCGGGTGAGCCGAGCCTGGATCCTTCCAGATCCTTCACGCTCTTGATCGGACCGCCGGCCTTGGTCAGCAGCGCGAAAGGCGCCTTGCTGTAGATCATGTAGACCATCACGGGCGTCTCGCCGGGCTTGGTCGCCGCGTTCTGGATGATGGCGTTGATGTCGCCGAAGCCGGCATCGTAGGCGCCGGACATGATCCGCGTGACCGTGGCGGCCGATCCTTCGCCCTGGTCAATCCGGACATCGAGATTCTCCGCGGCGAAGTATCCCTTGGCCTTGGCCCAATAATACCAGGCGTGAATGCCTTGCAGCTTCCAATCCAGCGTGAACTTGATTTTGACCGGCTCGGCTGCCGCATTGCCGCTGATCACAGAAAGCAGAAGACAGCTTGCCATAGCCAAGGCTGACAGAAGCAGGGCTGACAGAAGTCGGCGCATCCTCTGGTTCTCCGCTGATTCAAGGGGTTCGGGGCCGTGACGCGGGCCGCTCCGGGCGATCGGGATTTTCGGCGTTTGGCGCTGTAACCCGAAACGCAGTCCCAGTGTGCGGTTTGGGAGTGAGCCTTTCAACAGCTAAGAATCTGGCGCAGCGATGCCAAAATGGCCTCACTCGGGCTATTGTTGACTGCCTGTTAGCTAGTCCGGGCTCAATCTATCGGATCGACCTTCGCATTGCGGCTGGTGCGCCAAGATTGTCGATCGGGAATGGACCATGGCGACGGACCAGCGACAGTTCGGTGAGCGCGTCGTATTCGACCGGGGTTACGATGCCCATATGATGGCGATCGATGGTACGTGGCGCCGTGCCTGCAGCGTGCTGGATGTTTCCGAGACCGGCGCCAAAATGACCGTTGAAGGATCCATTGTGGGACTCCCTCTCAAGGAGTTTTTCCTGCTGCTGTCGTCGACGGGCCTGGCCTATCGCCGCTGCGAACTTGCCTGGGTCAATGGCGAGGAAATCGGGGTCAATTTCCTCAAGCACAGCAACAAGAAGAAAAAACGGCCGGGACGCCCCGAATAGGCACGCAATCCCGACGCGAGACGCCGGTCGAAGCCGCGCCTTTGTAGGTGCCATTGGGGTCCCCTGGATGCGCTCGCGTCGGAAGTGCCGCAGGCGGGAACTCAACGCTCTGTTGCACGCGAAGCGGGCAACGGATTGCTAAAACGTCATTCCAATTCTCGCGTGGGCCTAAAATTCAGAACATGGTAACCGAAAATGCGGGAACTCGACGGACTAAATCAATGCTTTAATTACGAACAGGCTAGTCATCTCTGACGACGCGCAATCCGGCATTGGCTGGCTTCGCGTAAACTACGATCAGGATGACGATGCCCCTTGCGACACCAGCAGGTCGGGAAGCTGACTTCGAGACGCGTCTGCGTGGCGAACTCGAGCGCTGGACGGCTGTCACGCCGGCCATGCTTCATTCGATCGACGAGAAGGGCCTGCTGATCTCGGTCAGCGACGCCTGGCTCGCCAAGCTGGGCTATGCGCGCGCCGAGGTTCTGGGACGCCGTTCGTCGGATTTCCTGACCGCGGAATCACGGGAACACGCGGTTCGCGACGTGCTGCCGGAATTCTTTCGGAGCGGCCGCTGCGACAACGTGCAGTACCAGATGGTGTGCAAGGACGGCAGCGTGATCGACGTGCTGCTGTCGGCGGTTCTTGAGGGCGGTTCTCAGGGGTGCGGCCGCACATCTCGCGCTGTCATCACCGACGTGACGGCTTTGAAGCAAACCAGGCGTCAACTTGCCGAGAGCGAAGCGCGCTACCGGGGACTGGTGGAAGACCAATCCGAATTGATTTCTCTCGCGAGCCCTGAGGGCAGGCTGCGCTACGTCAACCATGCCTATGCGTCGTTCTTTGGCAAGCAGCCCGAGGAGATGGTCGGACAGGATCTGTTCGATCTTGTGCCGCCGGACGGTCGCCCCGCGCTTGTGGATCATCTCCGGCGCGTCTGCGCCGCCAGGCACAGCGTCGCGGTCGAGAACCAAGTCGTCATGGCGAACGGCGAAAAGCGATGGCTGGCCTGGACCAACCGGGCGGTGACCGACGGCGATGGCCGCGTCACCGCGATCCATTCGGTTGGCCGTGACATCGAGGAGCGGGTGCGGGCGGAACGGCTCCTGCGGGAGAGTGAAACCCGTTTCCGCTTTCTGGCCGAGAATTCGAGCGACATAATCTCGCTGCTCGCGCGCGATGGCACCCGGTTATATGTCTCCCCGGCCTGCCGCGCCCTGACCGGATACTCGCCTGAGGAAATGCAGACCATGCGGACGGGGGACTCGACGCATCCCGATGATGTCGAGCGGGTCCTGCAGGTTCTGGCCAATGACACCGGTCAGAGCACCGTGACCTACCGCATGGGCCGCAAGGACGGCAGCTACGTCTGGGTCGAGACCTCCTGCAAGCCCGTTGAAATCGACGGCCGGAACGATGTGCGACTGGCGATCGTTCGCGATATCGATGAGAGAGTGCGGGCCGAGCAGAGGCTTCAGGAAAGCGAAAGCCGTTACCGTTTTCTGGCCGAAAATTCGGCCGATCTGATCATTCTGGTGGGGCAGGATGGCAAACGTGTTTATGTGTCGCCGGCATGCGAGAAGATGCTCGGCTTTACGCCCGAGGAAATGCTTGCGGTCAACACCCGAGATGCCATCCACCCCGAGGACGTCGAGCGTGTTCTCACGAATATCCCTTCGGATGAGGCCATGCGGGCCAACCCAGCGATCAGCTACCGCATGCGACGTAAGGACGGTAGTTATGTCTGGGTCGAGACCACCGGGCGGCCCGTGGACATCCAAGGCAACCAGTGGCTGGTCGTTGTCCGCGATATCGAACAGCGCCGGCTGGCAGAGCAGCGTCTGAAAGATAGTGAAGCCCGCTACCGCCTGCTCGCCGACAATAGCAGCGATATGGTGTTTCAGCTGGATCATGAACTGGTGCGCCGATATGTGTCCCCCGCCTGCCGCGAAGTGCTGGGCTACCAACCGGAAGAAATGATCGGTATCAAGCCGGTGAGCATGGCGCACCCACAGGACGCCGCGCGCCTCGCTCTGGTGTTTGAGACCCTGATGAAAGGTCACGCCGATCGCCAGTCGATCATCAATCGTATTCGCCATCGCAATGGCAACTGGATCTGGGCGGAGGCGCAGTTCAGGGCGCTGAAGGATCCCGAAACCGGCGCGACCACCGGCATTATCGGAGCGCTGCGCGACATATCCGTGCGCAAGGCCGTCGAGGACGAACTCGCGGAAGCCAACCGACGCCTCAAAACCCTGGCCGGACAGGACGGTCTGACCGGCCTCGCCAACCGCCGGGCCTTCGACGAAGCTCTGGCCAAGGAGCATCGGCGTAGCAAACGGGAGAAAAAGGCCCTGAGCCTTGTCATGATCGACGTCGATCGCTTCAAGGTCTTCAACGATCGCTATGGCCATCCGGCCGGCGACGATTGCTTGCGGCGGGTTGCGGCGGCGATCGCGGAAACGGCGCTCCGCCCTGGCGACGTCTCCGCGCGCTATGGCGGCGAGGAATTCGCGGTGCTGCTGCCCGATACCGATGAGGCCGGGGCGGCGGTGATTGCCGAGCGCATTCTGCAGGCCGTCCGTGGCCTCAAGATCCGCCATGAAGGCAATGCCAACGGCCTGGTGACGATCAGTGCCGGCGTCGCCTCCCTCGCCTCGGCCGAGTTCGACGGCAAACCGGCGACCCTGATCCAGAACGCCGATCGGGCGCTTTATGGCGCGAAAGACAGCGGCCGCAACGCGGTGATCCGGGCGTCAGCCGTGGCGCCAAGCCGTGTAGTGACAAGCCCGGCCGTGACGAGCCGCCCGAGACAACCGGCGACTAAGCGGCGCCGATAATATCCCGCTTTCTTTCGCGGTTTGCCCACCCATCACGGCCAACCAAGCCGGCCTTCGCACGGCGCTCAAAGTCCATGCTTGACATCGGGCTGGCTGCAGACTGTGTTAGCGCCAGATCTGCGCCCCTCAACGGACCGCGCCGGCCAATCGATTTGCGAAAGCAGCTCGATTCACGACAACAAAAATTGAAAAACTGAAGAGTGGTGGGAGAGAATTAATATGGACCAAATCGACGTAGCCGTTATCGGCACGGGTTGGTGCGGTGGTATTCGGGCCGAGGCGTGTGCGGCTCACCCGCTGGTGGGCGGGGTTCACATCGCCGAGAATCGTCCCGAACGATTGAAAGAGGTTGCGGCTTCGATCGGCGCCAAATCGGCCACTGCCGATTACCGCGCCTTGCTCGACAACAAGGACATTTCGGCGGTTTTCGTCTGCGCGACGCCGGAGACCACGCATTTTCCGATGACGCGGGATTTTTTGCGCGCCGGAAAGCATGTGTTTCTCGAAAAGCCGATCGCGCTCGAACTCGAAGAGGCGGATGAACTGATCTCGATCGCCCGCGCCAACAAGCTGAAATTCACCATCGGCTATTCGCAGCGCTTCAATCCGAAATTCGCCTACGTCAAGAAGTGCATTACCGACGGTACCATCGGCAAGCCCGTCAGCGCGCTGGTGAGCCGGCATATTTCACGCAGCCTCGGCAAGAAGATCAGCGGCCGCGTCAAGCTCTCGCCGGCGGCGATGGAATCGACGCACGATCTCGACTTCGTGCTGTGGTGTCTGGAGCCGGCAAAACCGGTGCGCGTCTATTCGCAGGTGAATTACGGCGTGATGCGCGAGTCGACCGGAAACGACATCCCCGATCTGCAATGGATCACCGTGACCATGGACAGCGGCCTCACCTTCGTGGTCGGCGGTGGCTGGAGCCTGCCGCCCGGCTATCCCAATTTCTCGTCGACCTGGATCGAGATGATTGGCACCGAGGGCGCCTTGATGGTCGACGATACCCATCGCGACGTGATGCTGAACACCGTGAAGAATGGCGCGGTGTTTCCGATGTCGACGATGCCGGGCGAGCCGGTCGGACATGTCTATGCCGGCCCGATGGCGTCCGAAACCGTGCATTTCATCGAAGCGGTGGCTTTGGATCGGCCGGTTCTGGTGACGCCCGAACAGGCGCGTCGTGTCATGGAGCTCTATATCGCCGCCGATCTGTCGGCCGAGCTCAACGAGCCGGTGACGCTTCCGCTTGAGAACAAACGGCCGGCGAGGTTAGCCGCCGGCCTGTAGGGCTTTTATCGACAGACATCATTCGCGGGGTCGCACCGGAAATCTTCCAGTGCGGCTCCGATGTGTGTGCACGCGAACGACGGTCGCCTTGACCAGGGCGACCGAAAAAACGGCGGAGACAAAACCGCCGGACCAAAAAAATCGACGGAGGTTTCATGCCTGCGGATATGACGGCGGCGGATAGCCCGGCGATCGAGCTCGCCGGCGCGAAGCGTACCCACATCCGGTGGTACGTGCTTTTGCTGATCAGCCTGATGTACATGATCACCTATATGGATCGCAGCAATATTTCGATTGCGGCGCCGGCCATTGCCAAGGAGTTCGGTTTCAACAAGACGGAGGTCGCGCTGTTTTTCAGCGCGTTCGCCTGGGCCTATGCGGCGGGCCAGGTTCCCGGCGGCTGGCTCGCCGATTTCTTCGGGCCGAAGCGGGTGCTGCTGGTGATCGTCCCGTTCTGGTCGTTGATGACGGCCGCGACCGCCTGGGCGTCGGGCGCGACGTCGCTGTTCGTGGTCCGCTTCGCGTTTGGTCTGGGAGAAGCCGGCGCCTTTCCAACCGCAAGCCGCGCCATGCAGCTCTGGTTTCCAAAATCCGAGCGCGGATTCGTCCAGGGCATGACCCATTGCTTCAGCCGCCTCGCGATCGCGATCACGCCATTGGTCGCCGTTGTGATCATGAACGCCTGGGGCTGGCGCTGGATCTTCTACATTTTCGCGCTGCTGGGCATCGTCTGGTCGCTGGTTTTCCTCTCCTTCTACCGCAATCGTCCGGAGGATGAGTCCCGCGTCAACGCCGCGGAGCTCGCTTATATTCGCGGGACATTGCCGAACGGCGAGATCAGTCCCATCGCCACGCAGCTGCGGTCCGACGTGCCGTGGCGGGCGATCTTCACCTCGCCGAACATGTGGTTCATCGCGGCGGCCTATGGCTGCTTCTTCTACGGGGCTTATTTCTATGTCAGCTGGTTTCCGACCTATTTGTTGGAGTTTCGTCATCTCTCGCTCAGTTCGGTCGGCTATCTGGCGTCGCTGCCGTTGATCTCGGCCATGCTCGGCGATCTGGCCGGCGGCCTTCTGACCGACCACGTCCTGCGCAAGACCGGCAATTTGCGACTGGCGCGCCGCGTGGTGGCCGCACCCGGTTTGTTGCTGGCCGCTTTGCTCCTGATTCCTGCCGGCACCACCGACAGCGCGATCACGGCGGTGCTTTGCCTGACGGCTTCGAATTTCTTTCTGGAACTGGTGCTGGGCCCGGCCTGGGCGGTACCGATGGACGTTGGCGGCACATCCAGCGGAACGGTTACCGCTGTGATGAATATGGTGGGCGCCATCGGCGCCTCGATTTCCCCGCTGGTGTTCGGCTTTCTGGTAGAGCGGGGCTCCTGGGTCGCGCCGTTCTACGTCACCGCCGGCGTTCTGGCCGCGGGCTCGCTGATCTGGATTTTCCTGATTGATCCCGAAAAGTCCGTTGTCGGTGGCTCCTGATCGAACCCTGGTTGTGCGTGCGGGCGCGGGACCAGGCGATCGCCGACGCCTGTGGCCATATTGGCCGCGGGTGATACTGGCGCTGCCGCCGGCTCTCGCCTAGTATCGCAGCCACAGGTGGCCGAATAATCGAACGCTGGATTGTTCACGAGATCACCGGATAACAGGGGGATAGAGATGCGAAGATCAGCCGTCATTGCTTTTTGTTTCGGATTGCTGGTGCTGCCGGCCGCAGGCCTGGCGCAGCAGCCCGAAAATATCGTGCTGACCGACGAGACCAAGCAGCTGACGCCCCATCTCTGGGCGATCTTCGGCAACCCCAATATCGGGATCGTGGTGGGCAGCAAGGGCACGCTCGTCATTGATACTGGTCTCGGCAGGCGCAACGGCGTCACGGTCGCCGCGGCGGTGGCGAAACTGCGCAAGGGCGGCAATCTGTATCTCGCCACCACCCATTTCCATCCCGAACACGTCACCGGCCAGAGCGGCTTTCCGGCCGGCACGGTGGTGATCCGGCCGACCGTGCAGCAAAAGGAGATCGAAGAATCCGGCATCGGCATGATCGACTTTTTTCGATCGCGCTCCGACGTCAACAAGGAATTGCTGGTCGATGCCGGCATCGACAAGGCCGACATCCTGTTTGACAAGGAGATGACGCTGGATCTCGGCGATGTCACGGTGCGGATGGTGTATTACGGGCCCACCCACACCAATGGCGACATCATCTTTCTTGTCGATCCGGACAAGGCGATGATCTCCGGCGACATCGTGCAAAACAAGTTCGTCATTCTGCCGATCGGAACCCAGACCAACATCCACGGCTGGATCAAGGTCCTCGATCGCGTGGCGGAACTGAAGCCGACGCTGATCCTGCCCGACCACAGCCCACCCGGCGACCTCTCGATGTTGCCCGAGCAGCAGGCCTTCATGACCGATCTTCTGGAACAGGCGCAGGCGGCCAAGAAACAAGGCAAGAGCGTCGAGGACACCGTGAGTTCGCTCAGTGAGGAATTCAAAAAGAAATACGCCGGGTGGCTGCGCCCCGGCAACCTGACGCGCGCGATCACGCAGGCCTACAAGGAAGCCCAGTGAGACGCTGTTCGCAGCGTTAGATTCTCCGCGAGCCGCCATCGGACAGGACCCCAAGATCGGCCCCCCAAGACTCCGGGCCGGTTTTCCGGCACGGTCGCGGCGGATGTCGTGACCCTTTGTCCATGCACAGGCTCGTGAATGGACTTTGCCTGGCTCGCAGCGTCCTATCCCCGCAATCGGACCGGCTGTTATATGGGGAGCAATATGACGCGTACGTTTGTTCTGGCTGCGGGCCTGTTGTGCAGCACATTGGCTCAGGCGGCCGAACCTGTAAAAATCGGCATCACCACCATTCTCTCGGGGCCGATGGCTGACCGGGGACAGTCCGAGCAATATGGCGCCCAACTGGCCCTGGAGAGCATCAATCAGGCCGGCGGCGTGCTGGGACGACCGGTCGCGGCGTTCTATGCCGACAACGCCTGCAAGCCTGAGGTCGGCGTGCCCGCGACAAAGCGGTTGCTCGAACAGGAACATGTCCCGGTCGTGATCGGCGCGCTGTGCACGCCCGTCACCCACGCCATCATGCCCATGATGCAGCAGGCCAAGGTGCCGCTGGTGATCGCGACCTCGGCCGGACAGGATTTCGTCGACGCATCCGGCGTCGGCGGCAATGATTTTGCCTTCAAGACCATTCCCTCGGAAGTGGATATTGAACGCGGCCTGGTGCAGTGGCTGAAATCACAGAATATCAAGTCGATCGCGATTGTGGCCGATGATGGCGAGTTTCAAAAGGCCAATGCCGTTGCCGTCGCCAAGGCTGCGAAGGACGCCGGCATCGGCGTCACCGCCGACGAGACGATCCCGAAGGACACCAAGGATTTCCAAGGCATATTCACCAAGCTGAAAGCCGGTGACCCCGGCGAGGTCGTCGCGATCCTGGCAGGCTCCACGCCCGGATTCTTCGCTGGCTATGAAGCGTCGGGATGGAAAGTGCCGGTGACCGGCCGGTTCGATCTCGCGGGCGCGGCGGCGGCGGTCTCGCCGGCGTTTCGCGATGCGGGCGGTGTGTCGGCGCTGACCGGCGTCGCCGTATTCACGCCGGCGCTGGACAAGCCCGAAGTGCAGGCTTTTGTCGCCGCCTACAAGTCGCGTTACGGACTGGTACCCACGCAACGTTCGTTCTTCGTCTTTGAAGCGACCTACCTGGTGGTCGATGCGATCCGCCGGGCCGGATCCGACCAGCCTGACGCGATCAAGCAGGCGCTGAAGACCACGACGATGCCTTCACGGTTGGGCGGCAGCTATGCTCCCGACGATCACAATCATGCGCATACGCCGCTCCAGATATTGGGATTGCGGGATGGCAAGCCGGTCGTGATCGCTACCGAGTAGGGCCGGGCAAGCTCGTTGCTGCCGGCTCTGCGGCGCGTAGCGCCGCGGGCCGGCCGATCCGCCGCGGCGCATCGACCGGGCAGTTCGCCAGTCGATCGACTTCATCCAGCTCGGCCGCATGCCGGCGGCCCCATTCGCAAAGTGCTGATAGCACCGGCTCGAAGCTGAGGCCGAGCGGCGTTGCGCTGTATTCGACGCGCGGCGGCACCTGACGAAACACCTCGCGATGCACGATCCCGTGCTCTTCCATTTCGCGCAGTTGCTGGATCATCACTTTCTGGCTGACTTCGGGCATCAGCCGCTGCAGCTCCGATAGCCGCAGGGAGCCGTCGAACAAATGATAAAGAATGATCGCTTTCCAGCGCCCCGAAATCACCTTCAAGGCGCGTTCCGCCGGCAGCATCGGCAGGCGCTTGATCGGATCAGGCATACTTACCTCTTGGTCTGTATCGCACGAATTAGTCGGTAATGCGCTTTCTCAACGTACTCTACATAGGCGGCATCCGAAATTTAACAATCGAGGTGCGCGATGAAAGCCGTTCAGATTAACCGCTTCGGCGGTCCGGAAGTTCTTGAGGCGGTCGAGATCCCGACGCCGGTGCCGGGGGCCGGCCAGCTGCTGGTTCGAATTCACGCGATCGGTATCAACTTCGCCGACACACTGATGCGTGCGAACCGCTATGCGATGACGCCACCGCTTCCGGCGATTCTCGGCTCCGAGGCCGCGGGTGTTGTCGCGGCGCTGGGCCCTGATGTCGATGGGTTCGCGATTGGCCAGCGCGTGGCGGCGCCATTATTCGCGGCCGACAGGATGGGCGCATATGCCGAATTTATCGCGATCGACGCCAGCCTGGCGGTGCCCTTGCCTGACGCCGTATCTTTCGAACAGGCGGCCGCGCTGCTCAACCAGGGGCTCACGGCCCTCTATCTCACGCGGCAGGCGCCGCCAAAGGGCAAGACCGTGATGGTCAGTGCCGCCGCCGGCGGGGTCGGCTCCATCCTGGTGCAACTCGCCAAGCGCGCCGGCGCGCGCCGCGTGATCGCGGCTGCCAGCACATCGGCCAAGCTCGATTTCGCGATGTCGCTGGGAGCCGACGCCGGCGTGAATTACACCAGTGCCGATTGGACCGAGGAGCTGCGCCGCGTCACCGAGGGCGTCGGGCCTGACATCATTTATGAATCTGTCGGTGGTGACGTGACAGGAGCCTGTCTCGCAACGCTGGCTCCGAAAGGCCAAATCGTCATCTATGGCGCCTTGAACATCCAAAGCTTTCAACTCGGGGTACCTGAGCTGCTCGGTCTCATCTTCAAGAACCAGTCGTTGACCGGATTCGCCTTTATTCCGCTATTGACGCCAGCCGACATGCGCTCCGGCCTCGCTGCGCTTTTCGAGCTCGTCACCAGAAACGAACTCGTCGTGACAATCGGCGGACGTTATTCCCTGGCTGAGGCATCAAAGGCGCATGGCGCACTGGAAGGTCGGGGAACCACGGGTAAACTCATCCTGACGCCATGACTGAAAAGATCAGACGAAATCTGAATCGATCAGCTGGAAACGGTCAAATCGGACGTCGAGCTCATCGGTATGGAGATCGCGCAGCTGAACCAGCATCGGCGGCCGCAGCCGGGCGGGCACGACCATTCCCGGAAGCGAGGGCAGGCTGTTGTTGACGCCCGCATAGACGAACAGCGAATGCTTCCAGAGCCGGCACGCGGCGCGGGTCAGCGCGTGGACCGGGCCCGATGCGACCTTGGCCTGCGACCGGACAAAGAAGCCGCAGAGCAGGGCGTATCGGATGCCCCTGGTCTTGCGCGACGACGAGATCAACAGCAGGTCGGCGGTGGCATGAACGGCATAATCGCAGGTCGGATCGTCGAGACGGTCGAACAGCATCGCGCCATCCCACTGCAATCCGTTCTCGGTTGCCGGGGTGGAAAATCCGGAAAATAGATCGATCGCGTCATCCCTTGTCATCGATTTGAAGTGACCGGAATATTTCAGCGCTGATCCGCGTGGCCACCAAAATCCAATCCCCGCGCGAATCGGCAGCCGGAGCAGGGGGCCGAGCCTGAGGAAACGCGCATTGAGCAGCGTCGCATTCTCATTCGGCACCGCGAGGATAAAGCGGATATTCTGCGCCACGCACAGGCGCTCGACCTCCTTGTAGATACGGCGGACCAATTGAGGCGAGCGGTAGGCCTGCAGGATAAAGAGATCGACGAGCTGGGTTGTAGATACGAACTCGCCACCCGAACAGACCTTCTGATGCAACAACGCCATTTGGCCGACTTTGACACCTTCGTCGAACACCGACAGGATTGTGCTGCCCTGACCGAAGCTGCGTTCGTAGAGCCACTTCATCCGTTCCGCGGAAAACACCACGTCCTTCGATCCGAACGCTTCGGTCGCGATCCGCGCCGTGACTTCGTAATCGACAGTTTTCTCTTCTGCGACCGTGATCATGAAACAGGTTCGCCTTCGGCCCTCATTGCACGGATGTCGCCGTCCCCGCGAATCTGCCCGCCGGATTTTTCATCATGACCGGCCATTTGCCAATAAGCGAGACATCGCCCTGACGGCTCGGCTCGGGCGCCCACGGTTCTATTCCCCGACGCCGGCGGGCCGGACGGCGGCTTCCTGGATCGGCTTCCTGGGTCTCTTGCGAGGGCGGCGGCGAGCCACCATCTGACATCGGAAGGAACTGACCATGCTGGATTTTACCAACGACAGCTCGGGCGGCGAGCCCTCATCGCAAGCCGTCAAACAGGACGCGATCAGCGACCAGGCCCTGCTCGATGCCTATTCGAACGCGGTCATCGACGTCACCGAACGCGTCGGTCCCGCGGTGGTCCGTGTGGAAACTGGCTCGAAAACCCCCGGCGCGCGCGAGCGCGGCGGGCTTGGCTCCGGGATCGTGATCTCGCCTGATGGATTGGTGCTGACCAACAACCATGTGGTCGGATCGTCGCGGCAGATCAGGCTGCGCGACAATGAGGGCATCGTCACCGAAGCGCGCGTCCTTGGCGTCGATCCCGACACCGATCTGGCCTTGCTGCGCGCCGATGGCGCGCGGGAATTGCGCTACGCCTCGCTCGGCAACTCCAAGAGCCTGCGCCGCGGCCAGCTGGTCGTCGCGATCGGCAATCCCCTGGGCTTTGAGTCGACCGTGACGGCCGGCGTGGTGTCGGCGCTGGGCCGCTCGATCCGCTCGGTGAGCGGCCGCACCATCGAGGACGTCATCCAGACCGACGCCGCGCTCAATCCCGGCAATTCCGGCGGCGCGCTGGTGTCATCAGCGGCCGAGGTGATCGGCATCAACACCGCGATCATCAGCGGCGCGCAGGGCATCTGTTTCGCGGTCGCCAGCAATACCGCGCAATTCGTGTTGTCCGAGATCATCCGCCACGGCTATGTCAGGCGCGCCTATATCGGCGTGTCGGGTCAGACCGCGCCGATTCCAAGACGCCACGCGGTCGCCGCCGGCGTCGACAACAAGATGGGCGCCCTGCTGGCGCAGATCGAGCCGGACGGGCCGGCGGCGCGCGCCGGTCTATTGCCCGGCGATGTCGCAATCAGGCTCGACGGCGTCGACATCCATGGCGTCGACGACCTGATCCGCGCCCTCGACCGCGACCGGATCGATCGCACGCTCGAAATGGAGGTGCTGCGCATGGGCCGGCTGCGGACCATCGACATCCATCCGATCGAGCGCAAGCCGTCCGCCCGGCAGGGGTCAGCCCCCTAAGAGTCTGACCGAAAAAATATCCAACATTTTCAGGCTCTTTCTAACCGCATGAAAATGACTTGCTTTTTCGTCATGGCCGGGCTTGTCCCGGCCATCC
>NZ_JBEKCZ010000003.1:0-73819 GCF_050014615.1 Bradyrhizobium sp.
TCGATGCCGGTGATGATCCGCTATGGCTACAACATGCGCTACATCACCGGCGTGCTGGCGGCGTCCGGCACCATCACCCAATTGGTACCGCCGTCGCTGGTGCTGATCGTGCTGGCCGACCAGCTCGGCAAATCCGTCGGCGACATGTATCTGGGCGCCTGGGGCCCCTCGATTTTCCAGATCATGCTGTTCGCCGGCTACACGTTCGTGCTCGGCATTTTCAAGCCCGACTATCTGCCGCCGGTGCCGAAGACCGAATTGACGCTGACCGGCTGGCCGCTGTGGCGCAAATGCCTGAAGGGCATTATCCCCTCGGCGGTGCTGATCTTCGTCGTGCTCGGCACCATGATGATGGGTCTGGCGACGCCGACCGAGGCCGGCGCCATGGGCGCGGTCGGCGCCATCGTGCTGGCGGCGATCCACAGCAAGGATTTCAGCACCACCGGCCGCAAGGTCCTGATCGCAGGCGTGATCGCCGGCGGAATCGGCACCATGATCGGAATCTTCGCGACCGAAGGACTCATTTTCAAACTGGCGTTCGCCATCACCTATCTCGCCGTGGTCTGGATCTGCCTCGAGGCGGTGCGGATTCCCGAACTGCGCGACCTGATCAAGCAGGGTTACGAGACCACCATGCGCATCACCACGATGGTGGTGTTCATCCTGATCGGCTCGACCTGTTTTTCGGTGGTGTTCCTCGGCGTCTCCGGCGGGGTGTGGCTGGAGCATCTCTTGACCTCCCTGCCCGGCGGCGTCTGGGGATTCCTGATCTTCATCAACCTGTTCATCTTTTTCCTGGCGTTCTTTCTCGATTTCTTCGAGATCGCCTTCATCATCCTGCCGATGATCGCGCCGATCGCGCAGAAAATCCTGACGCCGGTCGTGGGTCCCGATGCCGCGCTGATCTGGTTCGGGGTCATGCTGTGCGTCAACATGCAGACGTCGTTCATGCATCCGCCGTTCGGATTTGCCCTGTTCTATCTGCGCGGCGTCGCGCCGAAGGAAGTCAAGAGCTCCGACATCTATTGGGGCGCGCTGCCATGGGTGGGATTGCAGGCGATCATGGTCGTCCTCGTGATCGCGTTCCCGATCACGGTGACCGGTTTGCTCGACAAGCCTGTCAACGTCGATCTGAACTCGATCAAGATCGACGTTCCGCAGGTCGAGCTGCCGCCGCTCGACTTCGGGCCTCCGGCCAAGCCATAGCGTCCGTATTGCCGACAGCAAAACTCCCGAAGCTTCGCTCCGGGAGTTTTGTGTTTGTTGGACTGAACCGAATGACCCGGGGGTGATCAGCTCTGCGAGTGCCGGGCCATGAAGCTGTCGTAACCGACCTCGGCGACCTGGAACCACTGATAGCCGTTGTTCGAGAAGGCGGTCATCGAGTCATACACCTTCTTGAAATTGGCGTTGGTCGCGGCGACCTCGGCATGCAATTCCTTGGCGGCCTTGAAGCTCGCTTCCATGATCTGCGGCGAGAACGCGTGCAGCTTGGTGCCGCCGGCAAGCAGTTTGCGCAGCGCCGCCGGATTCACGGCGTCGTATTTGGCCATCATCCAGTTGTTGGCATAATGACCGGCCTGCTCGAGCACGCTCTGATAATATTTCGGCAGCGTATTCCACTTGTCCAGGTTGACCATGGCCAGCAGCATCGGCCCACCCTCCCACCAGCCGGGATAATAGTAGTGAGGCGCGACCTTGTAGAGGCCGAGCTTCTCGTCGTCATACGGCCCGACCCATTCGGCGGCATCGATCGTGCCTTTTTCCAGCGCGGGATAGATGTCGCCACCGGCCAGCTGCTGCGGCACGCAGCCGAGCTTCTGCATCACGCGTCCGGCAAAGCCACCGATGCGGAATTTCAGTCCCTGCAGATCGTCGACGGTATTGATCTCCTTGCGGAAGAAGCCCCCCATCTGACAGCCGGTGTTGCCCGCAAGCAGGGAGGTGACGTTGTAGCTCTTGTAAAACTCGTTGAGGACCTCCTTGCCGCCGCCAAGCATGTACCAGGCCTGGTTGAGACGCATGTTGGGTCCGAACGGAACCGACGAACCAAAGGTAAACGTCGGATCCTTGCCGAAGTAATAGTAGGACGCGGTATGCCCGAGTTCGACGGTGCCGTTTTGCACGGCGTCGAGCACCTGCAAGCCCGGCACGATTTCGCCGGCGGCAAAGGTCTGGATCTGGAATTTGTTGTCGGTGGCTTCGCCGACCATCCTGGCCATCTCGACGGCGCCGCCGTGCAGCGTATCGAGCGATTTCGGCCAGCTGGTGGTCATGCGCCATTTGATCTCCGGCATCGATTGCGCAATCGCCGGCGCGGCCATGGCAGTGGCGCCCGCGACGCCTATTCCGGTGACCTTGATAAAGTCTCGACGCTTCATTGAGCTTTCCCCCTGTGATGGTGTCAGTCAGCCTTCGTGTCGAGGCTTTCGCCCAGCATGGAACATCCAGTTCGGGATTTCCATGATGAACTGGGGTATCGCAACGCAAAAAGCCCGGCCTCATGAGGCCGGGCTTGCGATTTTGCACTTCAGCGACGATCAGCCGCGGGTGCGCGAGCGGATCATGAAGCTGTCGAAGGTGTATTCGGCGACCTGCCACCACAGATACTGATCGGAGCGATAGGCCTGCATCGCGTCGATGGATTTCTTGAAGTCGGCGTTCTTCGCGGAAATCTCTGCCCACAATTCATTGCTCGCCTTCAGGCACGCTTCCAGCACTTCATTGGTGAAGGGACGCAGCTGCGTGCCGCCGGCGACCAGACGTTTCAACGCCGTCGGATTCTGCATGTCATAACGCGCCGCCATCCAGGTATTCGCGTTTGCGCACGCGTTGCTGACGATGGCCTGATAGCTCTTCGGCAGCGAATTCCACTTCTCGAGATTGCAGAACGCATGCACGGTCGGGCCGCCTTCCCAGAAGCCGGGATAATAATAATATTTGGCGACCTTCTGAAAACCGAGCTTCTCGTCGTCATACGGTCCGACCCATTCGGCCGCGTCGATGGTTCCCTTTTCAAGCGCGGGGTAGATGTCGCCGCCGGCGAGCTGCTGCGGCACCACGCCGACCTTTTGCAGCACCTGCCCGGCAATTCCGCCGATGCGAAACTTCAGTCCGGAGAGATCGGCGACGGTCTTGATCTCCTTGCGGAACCAGCCGCCCATCTGGGTGCCGGTATTGCCGCAGGGGAAACCGATCAAACCGAATTTCTTGAAGAACTCGTTGCCGAGCTCCATGCCGCCGCCCTGATACCACCAGGAATTCTGCATGCGCGCATTAAGGCCGAACGGCACCGAGGAATAGATCGCGAATGTCGGATCCTTGCCGACGTAATAATACGAGACGGTGTGGCTCATCTCGATGGTGCCGTTGGAGGTCGCATCAAGCGCCTGCAGGCCCGGAACGATTTCGCCGGCGGAAAACACCTGGATCTGAAACTTGTTGTCGGTCATTTCGGCGACGTATTTGGAAAACTCCAGCGAAGCACCGAACAGCGTGTCGAGCGACTTCGGGAAACTGGAAGTCATGCGCCACTTGATCTCGGGCGAGGATTGGGCAATGGCCGGCGAGGCCACGGTGCCGAGTGCGGCACCGGCTGCTGAAACTTTCAAAAAATCACGACGCTTCATTAAGGCATCTCCTTGTTGGGCGTGTTTCCCATATTTCCTGGAGCATTTCTCTCGGCGAACGATTTCCACGCTGCCCGAACACGCTCTGCCGGGCGGCTTTAACACGGAAGTAACGCCTACGAAAACGCGACCAAGGCATGACGGCGCCGATTAAACGAAAGTCGCATATGACCGGAAGGCCGGTTCAGGCTGCGGCGATGGCGCCCTGCAGCTGATCGCGGACCTTGGCACCGATCGCCCGGTAAATCGCCGCGTGCGGCCCATTCGGCTCGCTTTCGACCACGGGCGTCCCGGAATCGGACGTGGCACGGATCGACATGTGCAGCGGAATTTCGCCCAAAAACGGCACCGCAAGGCGCTCGGCCTCATGCCGCGCGCCGCCGTGGCCGAAAATGTCCGATTGTGTGCCGCAATGCGGGCACTGGAAATAACTCATATTCTCGATGATGCCGAGTACCGGCACGTTGACCTTCTTGAACATCGCGAGCCCGCGCCGCGCATCGATCAGGGAAAGATCCTGCGGCGTCGAAACTATGATGGCTCCCTTGAGCGGCACATTCTGCGCCAGCGTCAGCTGCGCATCGCCGGTGCCGGGGGGCATATCGACCACGAGGACGTCGAGCGTGCCCCACGCCACGTCCCGCAGCATCTGGGTGATGGCCGACATCACCATCGGCCCGCGCCAGATCATCGCGGTTTCCTCCTCGACCAAAAAACCGATCGACATGATCGCGAGACCGAAACGCTGGATCGGAATCATCTTCTTGTCGTCGTTGAGCTGCGGCTTCTCGCGAATGCCGGTCAGCCGCGGCACCGAGGGTCCGTAGATGTCGGCGTCGAGCAGGCCGACGCGCAGACCGAGATCGCGCAGGCCGAGCGCCAGATTGAGCGCGGTGGTCGACTTTCCGACACCGCCCTTGCCGGAAGCGACCGCGATGACGGCGGCAATGCCGGGGATTTCCGACTGCTTCGACATCGGCGATGCCGGACTTTGCGGCGGCCGGTGCGCCGAGACGTTCTGTACCCCGTGGCTGTGACGATGCGGCGCCGGCGGCGGCGCAGCGGGACCCGCCTTGCGTTCGGCGGTCAGCGCGATCATGGCCATGGTGACGCCGGGAATGGCGCGCACGGCCGCTTCGGCCGCGGCCCGCACAGTTTCCCAGGCGCGGGCCTCGGTGGCCTCGACATTGATCGAGAAAAACACCTTGCCGTCATTGGCGGTGATGGCCGAGAGCACGCCGGCATTGGTCAAGGCGACGCCGCGCGGCGTCGCCACCTTGGCCAATGCATCGATAACCTGTTGCTGCGTAACGCTCACGGCGCATCTCCTGAGAGCCTGACTGAAAAAGCATCCAACAGAATTGGGCTTTCTAACTGAGCTCGTCATGCCCGGCCTTGTGCCGGGCATCCACGTCTTAGCTTCACTCAAGCAAGAAAGGCGTGGATGGCCGGGACGAGCCCGGCCATGACGAAAAAGCGAATGCGACCCATAGAGCGATCCCGGTCAAAAGGCCACCCAAAGGCTACCTAAAGACTACCTCCTGCCGACATCATCCGCGCGCTCGGAGGGCGCCGAGCCCCCGCTTTGCTCCTTGGCGGCCTCATAATTCAATTCGATCATGACGCCATTGGGGTCATTGACGAAGATCTGCCAGAGATCGCCGCCGGGAACCTGCCGCGAGTCGAATGCCATCCCCTTGGACTGCAGCCGCTGCTTCATGCCGGCAAAGTCGCGGCTGGCGAAGGCGACATGGTGGACAACGCCGGAATCCGGCTTCTGATGCTCGTCGGTCGGCGAAATATCGACCAGATGGACCACCGGCTTGCCTTCGCTGTACATCCATGCCCCGGGAAAGGCGAAGTTCGGCCGGTCGCCGTTTTTCAGCCCCAAAATCTCCTCGTAGAACCGCACGGTTTCGGTGAGCTTGCGGGTCCGGATATTGAAATGATCGAGCACGCCAACGCTCATAGGGTCACTCCCTTTTTTGTGTTTGAATTCGGGATATCGGTGCCCCCATCCTAGCATAAAACCATGCCCGCCCGCCAAACGCGGGCGTTGCCCTTCATGGCGCAGGGGTTATTGTGCGCCGGATTCAAAGCGGAGCCGGTCTCGAGCACCGAACCAGCCCACCGCCCTCCTCCACCATACGGTCCGGCCGATTCCATGCGCCGGCGAAACCCCAGGGTTGTACACATGGCTAAAGTCGCTTTTCTCGGTCTCGGCGTGATGGGTTTCCCCATGGCAGGACATCTGGTGGCCAAAGGCGGCCACGAGGTGACGGTATTCAACCGGACGCCGGCCAAAGCCAAGGCATGGGCTGAGAAATTCGGCGGCAAGACCGCCGCCACGCCGAAGGCCGCCGCCGAAGGCCAGGATTTCGTGATGGCCTGCGTCGGCAACGACCACGATTTGCGGGCGATCACGATCGGCGCTGATGGCGCGTTCGCCGGCATGAAGAAAGGCGCGACCTTCGTCGACCACACCACCGCCTCAGCCGAGGTCGCGCGTGAACTCGACGCCGCCGCCACCAAACTGGACTTCAAATTCATCGACGCGCCGGTATCCGGCGGCCAGGCCGGTGCGGAAAACGGGGCCCTGACCGTGATGTGCGGCGGCAGCGAGGAAGCTTATGCCGGTGCCGAGCCCGTGATCGCCGCCTATGCAAGAATGTGCAAGCGGCTCGGCGCGGCGGGCTCGGGCCAGCTGACCAAAATGGTCAACCAGATCTGCATCGCGGGTCTGGTCCAGGGCCTTTCGGAAGGCATTCATTTCGCCAAGAAATCAGGGCTCGACGTCGCCGCCGTGATCGACACCATCTCGAAGGGCGCCGCCCAGTCCTGGCAGATGGAGAACCGCTACAAGACCATGAACGACGGCAAATATGATTTCGGCTTCGCGGTCGAATGGATGCGCAAGGATCTGTCGATTTGTCTGGCCGAATCCCGCCGCAACGGCGCCAGCCTGCCGGTCACCGCACTGGTCGATGCATTCTATGCGGAAGTCGAGAAGATGGGCGGCAAGCGCTGGGACACCTCCAGCCTGCTGGCGCGGCTGCAACGCTGACGCTTTCGAGGGCCATCGCTGACAACGAGGCGAGCCGGACGGCTCGCCCCGTGTGCTGGTGCGTGGCCTACGCCTCTGCCGGGGCTAGCTGGGAGGAGTGAGACGCCTGACGAAGAAGGAAAGGATCTCGTCGCGCGCGGCGACGGTCGGTTGGCCCGCCTCGTCGATCAGATGGGCGGTCACAACACTGTGCGGGCAGTTCACGTGGCGCGAAAAGAACGGTGCCGTGTCGGTATTGGCCGCACTGTCTGGAAGTACCCGGCCGATGAAACGCTCGCCAAGCGCTTGCGCATAGGCCGCGAAGCGCTGAGCCATGCAGAACCTGTCGCCCTCGAAGCGATAGGCCATCACGGTCAGGTCGTCCCGCTCGAGCCGCTCGCGGACTGCCTTGATCTCGTCAGCAGCCATTTCGATGCCGGCCGGATTGTTCAGCGGCAGTGAGGGTTGCGAGAGCACCGGCGCCAGCACCGACCGTTCCAGCATCATCGTCAGCGCAAAATTTCCCGTGAAGCACATTCCGATGGCGCCGACACCCGGACCACCGCACTCTTGGTGCGCAAATCTCGCCAGCGAACGGAGCCACTTCGTCACCGGGCTGGATTCATTTGCGGCCAGGGCGCGGAACTCGGCGCTCACACAGGCTCGCTGAAAGACGGCAGCGCCCTCCTCCGCGCCCGGAACCGCACCGTCGCGGCCGAACAGCGACGGCATGTAGACGGTGAATCCGGCATCCCGAACCCAGCGGGCGAAACGCGCGACGTGCGGGCTGATGCCCGGCATCTCGGTCATCACGATAACAGCAGGTCCCGCGCCGGCGACATGCACCGCCTTGGTGACGCCGTCGAGCGAAATTTCGCGGCGCTTGAAATCCTCAAGCGGATCGTCCTGCTTCATGGACCGCTTCGGCATCAGCGTATCTCCTCGAGGTGTCGGTTCCGCGTCGGCGCTTTCATGCGCCAATCATTGCGGTTTCCGTCGATCGGTCTATTGTCAAAAATGACATTTATCAGGCATTTTTTGACATGATCAGGGTTACGGTTGTCGAGATCGAGGGCTGCATGGCATCCAGCGCAGCCATCACCTACGACGTGATCGCGACCGCCAACCGCATCAGCGCAGCGGCGAAGCGCGCTTTGCCGTTCAACGTCACTACGGTGCGCTGCGGTCCGCGCCGGAACCGCGCGCAGTTGCGCGGCACTGAACTCGCCATCGTCCCCGGTCTCGGAACCTGGTCGGCGGACGAACTGGACCGGAAATTGAAGAGCCCCGCCTGCCGGCGTGCGGGCGAGATGCTGGTTGAAGCGTTCGAGTCCGGCGCCGCGCTCGCCGCATCATGCGCGAGCACATTCTTGCTGGCGGAAGCGAAATTGCTGGACGGTCGGCGGGCGACCACGACATGGTGGCTCGCGCCGCTGTTTCGTCGCCGCTATCCGCAGGTCGACTTGACCGACCGGATGGTGGTGGCTGATTGGCCGATCGCAACCGGTGGCGCCGCGATGGCACAGATGGATCTGATGCTCGCGATCGTGGACCGGTTTGCCGGGCCGCGACTGGCCAAGGCCTGCGCCAACTACCTTCTGCTGGACGAGCGACGTTCTCAGGCGCCTTTTATGGCAATAAGCCATTTAGCCGGCCAGCACCCCAAGATCGCCAAAGCTGAAAAATGGGTGCGCGACAATATCGCCCGTGACTTTGCGATGGAGGAGCTCGCCGAGGCCGTCGCCCTGGCTCCGCGCACGTTTGCCCGCCGGATCGCCGCGACCTGCGGTGTCTCACCTATTCAGTTCGTTCAGCGGATCAGAGTTGAGACAGCGCGATATCTGCTGGAGACCACGCGTCTGTCCGTCGAGGAAATAGCCCGACAGGTGGGATATGCGGAACCTTCCACCCTTCGCCGGTTGATGAGGCGGAATACGAAGCATTCGCCCGGGTACTTCCGTCCCATAACCTGAGCGCGCTCGAAGCGAGCCCGCCAGAGGTTAATTTAACTAATCATTAACGTGATTCTTTAGCCCTTTAAGTCAGCTCTTAAGGATTTAGCGCCACAGATAGACGATGCAAAAGCTCGCCCTGTCGGCGGGCGGGATTTGTGTTGTTTGATGAGTAAATCCGCCGAAAAGCCCGAGGTTGTGCAGCTTCCGGCTGACCCACCGGTCGCAGTGCCGGCCGGCAACCGCCGCGCCGCCGCGCAACGGGTGCGCGAGGCCCGCGATCGGTTAACGTCGACCAGCGGAACCCGCCCGGCTTTCGATCGCGAACTGGTCCGGCAATATGCCCAAACGCGCTTGTCGGCGTCCTACGTCATCATGCTGCTGGTGGTGGCAACCGGGCTATTGTTCGGCTTCTGGCGGCAGCCGGTGTCGGCCGCGGCGTGGACCTGCGGCATGCTCTGCATTCACGCCGTCATCATCCGCAACTGCTCCAGGTTCCTCGCCGAACCGGCCTCGCTGACCGCGACGCGCAAATGGCGAAGGCGATTTATCCTGCTCGACCTGCTTTACGGCCTGTGCTGGATGACGATCCTGATCCACCCCGCCAGCCTCGATATCATCTCGAACACGCTGATGATGTTCCTGGTGCTGCTGGTGATCGCGGTATCGACCATGCTCGCGGCCAGCCTGCCGATCGCAGCCCTTGCGGCCACCGCTCCGGTGGCGTCGGGGATTGCCGCGAGCTTTGTGCTGAGCGGCACGTTCGACAATTATGTGCTGGCGGTGCTGGCGCTGGCCGCCGAAGGCTATTTTGCATTGCTCGCCCATCGCCTGCATTCGACGACGCTGGCGACGCTCGAGGCGCGCGCCGAAAAGGATGCGCTGATTGGCGAGCTCGAGCAGGCGAAATCGATTTCCGACGAGGCCCGGCATCGCGCGGAATCCGCCAATGTCGCGAAGTCGCGGTTTCTGGCACAAATGAGTCACGAACTGCGCACGCCGCTCAACGCCATCCTCGGATTTTCCGAAGTGATGAAAAGCGAAATCTTCGGCGCTCACGCCGTACCGGTCTACAAGGAATATTCCGCCGATATTCACAATTCGGGCGTCCATCTGCTCAATCTCATCAATGAAATTCTCGACCTGTCCCGGATCGAGGCCGGCAGGTATGAACTCAACGAAGAAGCCGTGTCGCTGGTGCATGTGGTCGCCGACTGCCATCATTTGCTGAAGCTGCGCGCCTCCAGCCGCGGCATCACCATAATCTGTTGTCGAACTCGATCAAGTTCACCCCGCAAAGCGGAGAGATCTGGTTGAAGGTGGGATGGACCGCGTCCGGCGGACAATATCTGAGCGTCAAGGATACCGGCTCCGGCATTGCCGAGAACGAAATTCCGATCGTGCTGGCCTCGTTCGGTCAGGGCTCCAACTCGATCAAATCCGCCGAGCAAGGCGCCGGCCTCGGGCTTCCGATCGCAAAAAGCCTGATCGACATGCATGGCGGCACATTCACGCTGAAGTCGAAGCTTCGCATCGGTACCGAAGTGATCGTTACCTTCCCGCCGGAGCGCGTGATGTCAGCGCTGGCGCCCATGGCCGAGGAAGCGCCGCCGCTGCAACCGGAAACCGCAAGTGCCGCGCCAACCGACGACAAGCAGCGGCCTCGCCACAAGCCAATCATGAGCGCGGGGACCGGATTGTAACCGAGACCTTGCGCAAGCGCGCCAAACCATTTCACACTCCGACGATGAGCACAGAAACGCCGTGTATCGCAGTCTGCATGATCGATCCCAGAACCAGCCTCTGTTTCGGCTGTGGCCGCACGCTGCCGGAGATCGCGCGCTGGCACCGGATGGAAAGCCCGGAGCGGCAGACGGTGATGGCGCAACTGCCGGCGCGGATGGCCGAGGCCGGACTGGTTCAGCCCGCGCCCGCGGCCGGCCCCAAGCCCGATTGACCGATACCCGATTGACCAACATTTGCACGCGAGGCCCGCTGTGAGCCGCATCCTGCTAGTCGTGCTGGTACTGCTGGCGACCGCCGGCGCCGTGGTCGCCTATGGCGATCCGACCCGGATTGCGCGGGCCAGCGACACCGTCTCGGAATTGCTGCGCCGGCGGGCGGCGGCGCCGGTGCGCGCCGTGCAAATCTCGCGCGGTCAGGGCGGTGAGTTCGCGCTGCAGGCCAAAATCAACGGCGTCAACGCCCCGATGGTGATCGACACCGGTGCGACTGCGGTGGTGCTGACCTATGAAACCGCCAAGGCTGCCGGCCTGCCGCTGGAACTGCTCGAATACGACGTCGATGTCGAGACCGCCGGCGGGCACACCAAGGCGGCGCGGCTGACGCTCGACCGCCTCGCCGTCGGCAAACTGGTCGAGCGGTCCGTGCCGGCACTAGTGGTGCCGCACGGACAGATGAAAACCAATCTGCTCGGCATGAGCTTCCTGGACCGGATGGAAAGCTGGGAAGTCCGCGCCGACCGGCTGATGCTGCGCGGCTATCCCTGAAAATTATCCGGTCACGCCGCGATCGACGCCGCGACAGGGTCCTCGACCCGCGCGATCGCATCGCGCAACACATCGACGCCGGCACCTGGCCTGACGCCGTTCTCGGCGAGGTGGCGGCGGAAGGCGCGCGCACCGGGCACGCCATGAAACGCGCCAACGAAATGCCGCGTGATCGAATGCAGCCGCGTGCCCTGCGCGAGCTCGCTTTCGATATAAGGCATCATCGCTTCCAGTACGTCTTTCATGGTCGCGTGCGGCGCCGCCTCGCCGAACAGGTCGGGATCGACGCGCAGCAAGCGCCATGGTTCCTGATAGGCCGCGCGCCCGAGCATCGCGCCATCGACGTAAGCCAGATGCTGCTTGGCTTCAGCGACGCCCGCGATACCGCCATTGATGACGACGGGCACGCCGGGCAAAGTGGCCTTCAGGCGATAGACCCTGTCGTAGTCGAGCGGCGGGATGTCGCGGTTTTCCTTGGGCGACAATCCATTGAGCCAGGCTTTGCGGGCATGAACGATCAGCGTATCCGCACCGGCGGCGATGACGCCCCGCGCCAGCGCATCCAGCGCCGTTTCCGGATCCTGATCGTCGATGCCGATCCGGCACTTGACGGTGACCGGAATCTGCACGGCGCGCTTCATGGCATCGATACATCTGGCGACAAGCGCCGGCTCCGCCATCAGGCAGGCGCCAAAGCGGCCGTCCTTGACCCGATCCGACGGGCAGCCGACATTCAGATTGACTTCGTCGTAGCCGACATCCTCGCCGATTTTCGCAGCCGCCGCGAGATCACGCGGATCCGAGCCGCCAAGCTGGAGCGCCACCGGATGCTCGCTTGCATCGAAACCAAGCAGCCGCCGGCGATCGCCGTGAAGAATGGCGCCGGTCGTCAGCATCTCCGTGTAAAGCCGCGCCCGCCGCGTCATCAGGCGATGGAAGACGCGGCAATGCCGGTCGGTCCAGTCCATCATGGGTGCAATGGCAAAACTTATGTCTAACATGTTGTTTTCACTATAATTTATCAGCTTTGCGATCCAATCGATCTTGATCCGGCGGACAATCTAATGTGCCAGAGCTAAAGCATTTTCCTTTCTTTTCAAAGGCTCCATCCCATCACGGGATTATTTTGATTTATTTCGACCTTGCCCGGCACTGCGGGCAGCACCAAAATGCCTTTGCTGTGCCGCGCCCCGCCAGAGTGTTTTGGCTATTGCCCAACTACGCCAGGGTGTTATCGCCCGACCGGAAAACAAATCGCGCGTACCCAATACCTTATAGCCGATTGCTTGATAGCCAAGGCGGCGTTTCGCGGCCATGCGGGCGAGGACCGGCACCCTCATGTCGGCATAGTCATAAATGATCACCTCGCGCTTGGCGTCGTTGAGGCGATGTAACCGGCCGGCATACTGAGCGAGGGTGCCTTTCCAAGCAATTGGCATGGTAAGAAAAAGGGTATCGAGGCGGGAATCATCGAAACCCTCGCCGAGGTAACGTCCGGTCGCGACGATGACACGTTCCTCGGCGTGGGGAATTGCCGCGAGCCGCGCGGCGATGTCGCGGCGCTGCTTCTCACTTTGGCCACCGCGCAATACGACTACATGCCTAGCGAAATGCTCAAGACGCTTTGCAATGGTCTCCAAATGGGCGGTACGCTCGGTTATCACGACGGGTGAGCGGCCCGCCTCCAAAGCACACAAGACGTCATCGAATATCAAATCATTGCGCGCTTCATCATCGACCAACTCCTTGAGAACATCCTGAATGGCAGGAGCAGGAGTGCCCAATGTGGCTTGAAGTTGGAAACTGGTATCTCTGATCCGCACTACGTGATCAAATGGGCGCTTGGCCGCCTCGGTTCGTGCATCTACGCGGTGGCGAACGGGACCACATTGCATAACAATGATCGGGTGATGTCCGTCTTTTCGCGTAACCGTTGCTGACAGACCGAGGATGTAGCGAGCTTTGCTGCGGCGCGCGACGAGTTCAAAGCTTACCGCCGACAAATGGTGGCATTCATCGACAACGAGATGCCCATAATTGCCGACGATATCATCGACTTCTCCCTTGCGAACCAGGCTCTGAATCAGGGCGACGTCAACCAGACCTTTCGGTTTGCGACGACCGCCGCCGATCATGCCGATCGCGTCACGCGGCATAGTCGAGAACGTCGTGAGCCTCTCGATCCATTGATCCATCAACTGACGACGGTGAACAAGGATCAATGTATTACGTCCACGCTCGGCCATCATCCGGATGGCCAGGATCGTCTTGCCGAACGCCGTCGTTGCGGCGAGCACGCCGGTATCATGCGGCAATAGGGCTGTGATCGCGCTTTCCTGATCGGAGCGCAATGAGCCAGTAAAGGCAAGTGGGATC
Source organism: Bradyrhizobium sp. (assembly GCF_050014615.1). Taxonomy (GTDB): domain Bacteria; phylum Pseudomonadota; class Alphaproteobacteria; order Rhizobiales; family Xanthobacteraceae; genus Bradyrhizobium. The sequence goes on from NZ_JBEKCZ010000003.1 coordinate 13,511, forward strand.
GCCTCACCGGAAAAGCGGCAATCTTCGATTGTTACTGTAATTCCAAGTGACGCAAGCAGATCTAGCGCTGCGTCGCGGCACCCGCGAGGTAGCGCAACGTGATGGCTGGTCAGCTCCGCGCAAGAGATGATCCGAGGTTTGTCGTGGGTCGATCGACGCATAGCTTGCGCGGCGTAAAATTCGGGATTTTGGAACGCGGCAAGGCGAATAAGACGCGCGATCAACGAGGGTGGCAGCGCGAGACGCGGGAGGTAGATCTGGTCCGCCTGTACGACAGTGATCGCACTTGGTAATGGCTCCCGGATTGACGGCGGCGCCTGCCGCCGCGACGGCGGGGCAAGCCACGGTTCTTCGTCCTCGTCGACGAGTGGAATACGCACGCCGAGAATCTTTCCAGATGCACTTGCTTCCTCGACCAGATGTTCCACCTCGACCCGCGGCATAGGTCCAATCGCGGAAAGGAAGGCCCACTGATCCAGATACGGCGAACAAGATTCGTCGATGAACTCGCTGTTGCCAGAACTTCGCGCGAGCCCCTGTAGAGGCAACGCAATCAGATTACCGAAGCCACCCCCTGGCATTGAATCCTGACTGGGAAAAAACCGATCGTAGGATCCGAACCCGATATCGGGGACGCGTTCCATCGTGTCTGTAATCAGGAAGGCTCCGAGCCGGCGCGCCAACGCCGCCGGAATCGGCTCGTCGAAAAAAATCCAGGCGTGAGCCCCATTTCCGGATCTAGACCGTTCAATAGCAACAGGTATTTTATGAAGCTCGCAAGAGTCTCTGAAAGCGAAGGCATCTCTTCGCCAATCCCCTTCGTCGAAATCTGCGGCCAAGAACGAACAGGTATTGTCGGCAAGCATCGGATAGACGCCCATCACAAACGTAGCGCCGTTCGCGTCGGTCCCGCGCAGATGACGTTCGATTGACGCATCATCGACGGCCAGGAATGCCTGATTTGGGCATGCCGAACATTTTATTTTCGGTTTTTCACAAACCCCACGCTGCCATTCATTCGCACAGGCGGGTGCGTAGCCGCTGCGCCCCGTCGTACGATTCTCCCAACGGATGGGGAAGACATCTGAGCGGCCGCGGAAAAGTCGGCGAAACAGAGCAATCTTCTGTTTGATTGTCGAATTCCGGTCAATGGGGTTCCCGACTTTTGCCGAAGGCACCACCTTGATAGCCGCGGTCCCCTCGCTTTGCGCCGACCGCAGACTGTTGATCTCGGCAACGATCTCCGCGCGCCCGCGATCCAGCTCCGCGAGCCGGGCCATGAGTTCAGTAATTCTGGCGTCTGTTTGGTTCATCTTGAAGATCGTCGCGCGACAATGTTCATTCTCCCGACGGCGATCCGGAATGTAGCGACTTAACTCACAGATCGCTAATCGCCGTTGGCCGGCCAGGCGCCATCAGTAGAAAGGAGTTGCCATTTCATACAAAATTTTGTATAGTCGGTCTTAATGATCGATCCCAAGCCTGTCGAGTTCCGAGGCAGCGCACTCGACGATTTGCGCGCATTCCCAGAGGCTGCCCGGCGCGAGGCGGGACATCAGCTCGACCAAATCCAGCGCGGGCGCGAGCCGGACGACTGGAAGCCCATGAATACCGTTGGCCGAGGGGTGCGGGAAATTCGAATTCGAGATGCCGCGGGAGCATTCAGAGTGTTGTATGTGGCGAAGTTCGACGAGGCCGTCTTTGTGCTGCACTGTTTCCAGAAGAAGACGCAGAAAACGAGCAAAGCGGATCTGTACCTGGCCGCGCAGCGCTACAGGGATTTATTGAAGGAGCTAGGTCAATGAACAAGAAACGCTTCGCCAATGTGTGGGATGCAATTGAGGATACACCTGCGCAGGCTGAGAACATGAAGCTCCGTTCGGCGTTGATCATCGCGTTGAAGGATCATATCGCCCGGACAGGACTAAGCCAATCGCAGGCCGCCAAGCTGCTTGGTGTTACCCAGCCGCGTATCTCTGATCTCATGCGTGGCAAGATCGAATTGTTTGGCCTCGATACCTTGGTCAATATGATCGGGGCTGCCGGCTTGCATGTTGAAATGCGGGTCTCGAACGCAGCCTAAATACGAAGCCGGCCCTCTGAGATCGCACGCTACGCAACCACCAGCAAAAACGGCAAACGGCGAAACCGACATTCGTTAGGTGGCACACGCTCGTCAACGGGCGCCGTACTGCATTTGATACGACATGGCCGACGACGACCATGCTTAAGTAATTGATTATACGCTGCTATTCCTGCTAAGTCGGTCCAGTCCATCATCGGGGCAACGGAAAAACGGTGGTCTAACATGTTGTTTTCATTTAACTCTTGAGCGTGATTCCGTCCAACCGATTTGGGGCTGACACGTCATCGGACGGATAGACCTAAAGCATTTTCCTTTCTTTTCAACTGGTTGAACCAATTTTAACAACTTCACGTAATTCGTCTTCGTCAAGTTTTTCTCGATCCAGTACTGCAACGCTGTACTGGCTGAACGCGTGCAGTTACCTCGGCGTTAGACGCCACTACGACTCTCCCCGGAGCGACCGCTATGCGGCCACACGCGGCCATTCACGCTAGGGCTATCTTACCAACAGCGGCCGCGCTGATCCGGCAATGATCGTTCTCATCACGAACAAGAGGCTTAAGAAGGCAGTCCGAGAGGGATGGTTGCCGAAAGACCCGATCGCTCGGCTTGTTCGATCGCTGTCGGATAACCGGCATCTGCGTGACGCAGCACGCCGATACCGGGATCGCCGTCGAGTACACGTTTAAGGCGCTCGGCGGTCGCTGGGTTGCCGTCAGCGACAATCGTCACGCCAGCGCTCACACCTCGCCCGCCGAGGCCATGAACGGCGACCAGGTCGGCTCCAGACGAGCAATTCAGTAGCGCGTTGAGGATCGGCCAGTCCGCGATCGCGTCGGAGCCATCCATCATGTTTTCGGTTTCGCGATGCGGCATCGACACCGAACCGGAATCCAGGTGATCGCGGGTGAATACAATCGGTGCCGATATCCTGCCACTGGCGACGGCCTCGTTGACCGCCAGCGCCAGGCGACTGCGTTCGCCGTAGCCGAGCCATCCGATGCGCGCCGGCAATCCCGTGAACTTCACATGCTCGCGTGCTTTGCCGATCCACGACGAGATCGGGTGGTTGGACGAGAACATCTCCAGGATCATGTCATCGATCGTGTAAATGTCCTGCGGGTTGCCTGACACGGCGATCCAGCGGAACGGTCCGATGCCCTCGCAAAACAACGGCCGGATATAAAGATCCACGAAAGAACCCATTCTAAAGGCATCTTCGACGCCCGCGGCTTTGGCTTCGGCACGCAGGCTATTGCCATATTCGAACACGATCGCGCCGCGATCCATGAACCCAAGCATGGCGCGGAGATGCACGGCGACGGACTGTCGCGCGAGCGCCATTAATTTCTGCGGATCGCTCTGGCGCATCGCGCGCGCTTGCTCCAGTGAAAGTTCAGCAGGCACATAGCCTTTGAGTGGGTCCGGAAACGTCTGATCGGTGACAATGTCCGGCAGGATGCCGCGCTTCGCGAGTTCGGGCAGCACGACGGCCGAGTTCGCACGCAGCGCCAGCGCCAGCGGACGGCGTTCGTCTCGCGCGGCAAGCCATTGCGCAATGGCATCATCGAGGTCATCAGTGGTCGCATCGCAATAGCCGCTGGCAATACGACGGTCGATACGCGCCTGATCGACCTCGATTACCAGCGTCGATGCACCCGCAAGTTTTCCGGCAAGCGGTTGCGCGCCGCTCATGCCGCCGCAACCGGATGTCAGCAGCAACCGACCGGCCAGCGTACCGCCGAAATGTTTGCGGCCGATCGCCGTAAACGTCTCATAGGTGCCCTGCAGGATGCCCTGGCTGCCGATATACTGCCATGCGGCGGCCGTCATGCCGGGCATGATCGTAAGCCCCATGTCGTCGAGCTTGCGCCGGCTCTCCTCCTGGCTCCATTCTCCGACGATATTGCCGTTAGCCATGATTACCAGCGGCGTGGTCGTCTGGCCCGGGAATAAGCCAATCGGTTTACCCGACTGCATCACCAAGGTCTGGTCTTCGCGCATCGTGGTCAGCGTCGCAACGATGCGGTCAAAACTGTTCCAGTCGCGCGCCGCGCGGGCGATCGACATGTAGATCACGAGATTTTCCGGATCCTCCCCGTTTTCGAGATTGTTCTCGAGCAAACGCAGGATCGCCTCCTGGCGCCAACCCTTGCAGCGCAGTGTCGTGCCGCGTTCAGCCTTGACCTCCTTGCCGCGACGGACGGGAATGTTCATTTACGCCTCCTGCACCAAGGGAACCCATCCGGGTTGGGACTGAAACCGCGAGATCCACGCGGCGATCGATGGAAATCGCGTCATGTCGTAACCGCCCTGCGACGCCATCGACACATAGCCGTACATGCCGATGTCGGCGATCGTGTAGCGGTTGTCGACAAGCCATTCGTGCGTGGCGAGCCAGTTGTCCAGCTTGGCCAGCGCGACGTAGGCCCCCTCCTGGAAATCGGCGATGCGACCCGCCATCTCATTGGCGATGCCGCGCATGTGGTAAAACCGCGGCAGCGCCAGCGCACGCAGCAGGTCGGCCTGCTCAAACGTCAGCCAACTCGTGACTTCCGCTCGAAGATAGCGATCGTCAGGTAACAATGATGAGCCTTCCGCCAGATAGAGCATGATAGCCGCTGATTCCACGATGGTGCGGCCATCCTCAAGCTCCAGCACGGGGACGCGGGCAAAGCGGCTCTTGGCGCGAAATGCCGGCTCGCTCGCCGCGCCCTTTGCCAGATCAAGCGTAACGCGTTCGAAAGGAATACCAAGCTGCGTGAGCAGGATACGCACCTTCCAGGCATTGCCGGATAACCGGCTATCGTAGAGACGCAGCATGATTGGCGTGGCCTTTCGTTAGAGATACGACCGCATGTCGACGCCCATGGCCTTCTCGACCTCGGGAAATACCGCGGGATCAAGCGCACCCTTGCCGACCGGAAATTTCGACCGGTGCGCGATGATGACGGCGACGCGGCTGCCGGGCTTGGATTCCGAAATCGACACCACCTCTCCGGTCAGGGGATCGAGCGTTCCGATCATGTCAGGGAAAGTGGCGACACGCTTGCCGCCAAAATCGGCGGTCATGAATTCGTTGTAGACGCCGAGCACCGCCTCACCGGTGGCTCCCCGCACGGTCATCTGGCCGAGATCGAACCCCCCGCCATAGACCACGGTGTTTTCCGTGACCTCTCCCTCTACCAGCAACTCGCCGCCAAGGAATTCGACCGTGGCGCGGACGCGGTCGGGGCCGGTGGCGGCCAACATCGCCCGGCCGAGTTCGAGCTGGAACGTAATGGCGCCCGGGGCTCCATTCTCTTTGATGAATCCAGCCGTCAGCGGGCCTCGCGCGGCGTAGATCAGGCCGCCGTTGATGACGGCCGCCTGGCGCATCATGTTGGAGGTGCGGACGATGTCGCCTTCGGCGACAATCGCGAATTCAGATTTTTCGGATTTGCTGCCGCTGCTGCCGACCTGCGTGATGGAAAGATCGAGCCGCGAAGCCAGACCCATGCCGCCCATCTTTACGGTCGGATGGCCCCGGCCGTTCGATGCCGCATCGATGTAATCAAGTCCGAGCGCCGCCGCGACCAGCCACGCATTGAAGCCGGGGACGTGCCCGCAGATGACGCCGACCGGCGGCCGCTCCAGCCTTTCGATAAGGCGCCTTGCCGCATTGATGGAATCGCGCGGCTTGATGGCCCAATTGGCAAAGCCGGGTGCGCCAACCGCGGTCGCGGTGATGATCAGCGCGTCGGGATCGAGTTCATCGAGGGCGACCAGACGAACGCCGCCATAGTCGAGCGCCATCTGCCCCAATCCGCGATTCTTGTCGACCGCATTCCTTCCACTGCCGCCGGCCGACAAAAACAGGCCTCCGACCAACCCTGCTTCCACATCTTCGGTTGTCAACATGCGCGTCATTGTTCGTTTTCCTTCAACCGTATGGGTGGTGCGATTGCAGACCAGAATTGGCAGTTGGGGCTAAGATTGAGGGCGTCGAGGCCCGGGCGACCTACGGAATGAGAAGCAGCCGGCCGGAAAGTCCTTTCCGTTCCATCAAGGCATGTGCTTGAGAAACTTCCGCGAGCGGCATTGTCCTGTGCATTGGAGGCTTGATCGAACCATCAACAAGCCATTCGGTGAGTGCCCTTATTGCGCCACGTAGAGTCTGCCCATCCAGGGTTTCCGACGAATAACCGGTGAGAGTTCTTGGATGAATCAATTCGTAAGCATTGAATCGCACATCGCGGCCCCCGACCGCACCGACGAGCGACAGCGTCCCTCCTGGCCGCAACGCAACGACGCAGGGTTCGAACAGGTCACCGCCGACAGAATCAAGGACACCGTCGACGCTTCGCGGATCCAGTAATGGCGCCTGCGTAGCTTGTGACGTGACTATGACCTCGTGGGCGCCAAGCGAGCGAACATAGTCGACTTGTTCCGGTCGAGAAACGAGGCCGATCACTGTTGCATTTTGAGCGCGAGCAATCGCCGTTGCCGCAGATCCAACGCCGCCGGCCGCCCCTGTCACGACAATCCGTCGGCCCGCAAGTTCCCCAATCCTGCGGAGACCTTCGTAGGCTGTCACCCCTGGTAAGCCAATCGCCGCCATCTCATAGGGATCGATTCCGGACGCAACAGGCGCAACAGCGGCGGCCGCGACGGTGACGTATTCGGCGTAGCCCCCGGGCCGTCTGGCATGAACCCCTCCAAGGCCTTGCATCATGGTGATCACGCGATCACCCCGGCTAACCTCGTGGACAGCCTCCCCCACCTCCTCGACCTCGCCAAGCACTTCCACGCCGGGAACATAGGGGAACGGTTGTGGCTTTCTCACGGGCCAGTTTCCTGCCCGTATCTCCAGGTCCGTATGGTTGACGGCCGCTGCGATGCTCCTGATCCGAACCTCGTCTGGTGCGAGTGTCGTCAGGGGCACTTCGGCATAGGTCAGCACCTCGGGGCCACCATACCTGTGCATCACGACCGCATGGGCGTTCTCTTCCGTGAATCGCATAAACTACTCCTAACTTTCGACCTGGCCGTGGTGGTCGCGACCATTTAACTCGGCGGTGACGAACAGGCCGCCGATCGATCCTGCTTCGAAATCGTATGCGATCATGCACGTCATTTTCTTATCTCTTCACGGGCCGCACACGCGGCGATCTACCTTCAGGACGGCTCCGGCTCATTGATGCCGAGGAAAGTTGCAAACATCGATCCGGACGCCTTGGCTTCGGCGGCGGTGCCCTGATAAACCTGGATACCCGATGAAAGCACGCAGACATGATCAGCCACATCGAGCGCGCGCGCCGTATTCTGCTCCACGAGGACGATGGTCAGGCCTTCGCGTTTCAACTGCATCAAAGCGTCGAGGCACAGATCGACCATCTTCGGCATCAGGCCGAGCGACAATTCATCCACCAGCAACAGCCGCGGTTCTGCCATCAGCGCCCGGCCTATCGCCAGCATCTGCTGTTCGCCGCCCGACAGCGATCCGGCCAACTGGGTCCTGCGTTCGAACAGCCGGGGAAAGATGCTGAATACTTTATCGCGTTTGACGGCATCGCGTGCCAGCGGCAGCGCGTAGCCGCCGACAGTGAGGTTTTCGTCCACCGTAAGATCCGAGAACAATTGGCGTCCCTCCGGCACCAGCGCGATGCCGAGGCCCACCCGGTCGATGGCGCGGCGGCGCGTGACGTCTGCGCCATCGAGAACGATGCGGCCGCCGTGAATATCGATATGCCCCATGATGGCCATGATAGTGGAAGTCTTGCCCGCGCCGTTCGGTCCGAGCAGGGCGAACACCGAACCGGCCGCAACATCAAAGCTGATGTCATGCACCGCTTCGACAGAGCCGTAGCCGCAGTTGAGGTTTTCAAGCCTGAGCATGCGCCACCATTCCGCCGCCGACGTAAGCGTCGTGCACCACCGGATCATCCATGACCTTGCGCGGCTCGCCATCGCCGATGACGAGCCCGTTGTTCAGCACGATCAGGCGGCGGCAGATGCGCATCACCTCTTCCAGATTATGCTCAACGAGAATTACCGTGATGCCGCTTTTGTGGACCTCGGAAATGGTTTCGACCTGCCTGGCCGCTTCGGTGTGGTTGAGGCCCGCCAGCGGCTCATCGAGCAGAACAACCTTTGGATCGACGGCGAGCGCGCGCGCGACTTCGAGGCGTTTCATCTGTCCAAGCGGCAGCGATCCCGCAAGTTTGCGTTCGGTGCCGGCCAGACCTACCTGGGCGATGATATGCCCGGCGCGCTCGCTTTCGCGCCGCCGATCGATGTGCAACATGGCCCGGAACGGGTTCGATGTCCGGCGGTAGCCCGCCGCGAGCACGACGTTGTCGAGAACCGTCATTTCCCGGAACGGACGAACGATCTGGTGCGTAAGCGCGAGGCCGCGACGGATGCGCGTCGCCGTTCCATCGCCGGTGACATCGCCGCCGGCGAGCATGACCCGCCCGCGGTCAGGACGGAGCATTCCCGCGACAATACGGATCAGCGTGGTTTTTCCGGCGCCGTTCGGACCGATCAGGCCGACGAAATCACCGGCTTCCACCGCAAACGACACGCCGGCTACAGCCTGGACGCCGCCGAAGCGGATGGCCACGTCATCGAGCTCAAGCGCGGGACTCATGATCGTTTCCACCGAAGTACGAGGCTTTGAGCCATGGCCGCAAGACCTCCTGGCGCGAGCCGGATCACCAGCACGAGAAGCCCGCCAAAGATCAGCAGGCGATAATCGTTCACAAACCGGATCGCCTCCGGCAGCAAGGTGAGGCCTACGGCGGCGACCACGACGCCCCAGGTCGAGCCTATCCCCCCGATCACCACCATCGCCATCAGCATCACCGACAGGATAAAGTCGAACGCATCGGCCGTGATGAACTGGGTGAAGAACGTATAGAGGCCGCCGGCAAGGCCAGCGAGCGCAGTTCCTATCCCAAACGCGGCAAGCTTATAGGCTCCCGAACTGATGCCGACCGTGGCGGCAGCGCCTTCGTCTTCACCGACCGCGCGAAACGCAAAGCCCATCCAGGAGCGGCTGATGTAAAAGCTCAGCGCAATCGTCGCGCAGGCAAACAGCAGGATCATGATCATGTTGCCGACTGCGCCAAGGCCCGTTGCCGGGATTGCGCTGATCCCCATCTCGCCACCCAACCATGCCTGCTTGCGCACAAATCCAATAAACAGGAAATTCACGCCGATCGTGGTGACGGCAAGAAAATCGGTCCGCACACGCAGCGACGCGAAACCTACGATGATGCCGAGTACACTGCCGGTAATGAGAGCCACGCCAAGTGCGAGCGCTACACTTCCAGTGCCCACCATCATCAACGCCGCCGCATAGGCGCCGGCGCCGAAAAAGGCCCCGTGTCCGAGGCTGATCTGCCCGCAAAAGCCGCTGATCATATTCAAGCTGACCGCCAAAATGACGTTGATGCCGATGATCGAGACGATGCTGATCTCATAGGCGCTCATGCCGTGCGCACCCCGGTAAAGCCCTGCGGGCGGACCATCAGCAGAACGATGAGCGCCAAAAAGGCGATCGCATCGCGATCAAGCCACGCGCCCACATAGATCGTGCCGTAGGCTTCGATCAGGCCCAGAACCAAACTCGCCACCAGCGTGCCGCGAACGCTGCCGAGTCCGCCGAGCACGATAATCGCGAGGGCCTTGTAACTCACCACGAAGCCAATTCCGGGATCGACGAGGTTGTTGAGCAGCGCGACCAATCCACCGGCCACGGCGGCGAGCGCCGAGCCGATTGCAAAATTGAGATAGCGAACCTTGATCGGGTCGACTCCGAAACTCGCCGCCATTTGCGGCCTGGATACCGTAGCGCGCCAGCCGATCCCGATACGCGTGCGCGTCGTGAACAGATGCAGCGCCGCGAACACGACAGCCGTGGTGATCACGATCGCGATCTGCACCGCACTCACCGTGATACCGTCAAAATTGAAGGTTCTGGACGTCAACGTGTTTCGGTGAAACGTGATGCCCTGCTCGCCGAAGACGATGCGAAACGCATCCTGCATCAGCACTAAAAGCCCCACCGAAGCGATCATTGGAACGTCCGGGCGATATTTCAGCAACGGCTCATACAGCAGCCGATAGATGGCCATTCCAAACAGCGGCGTAACGACGATGGCCGCGACAAAGCCGAGTGCGACGCTCCCGCTCGCATTGGAGGCGAGCACCGTAATATAAGCGCCGAGCGCAAATACCGCCGCATGCGCGACGTGCAGGATGCGCAGCAGCCCATACACAAGCGTGAGGCCCACCGCCATCATCGCGTACATGCATCCGAAGCTGACACCGGTCACGGCCAAATCGACGTAGTACACTAATCAATCCTTCGTCCTTGGACGGCGGAAGGCGTCCGCCTTCCGCTCGAGTTGCCGCCTACTTCTCTGGCGGCGCAAACGCGTCGAGATCGGTGATTTCGCCGGCAGACTTGAATTTACCGTCCTTGATCACGTTGACGCTCATCGGCATGATAATCTCGTGGAGGTTGTTGAAGGCATTCATGTTGCCGTCCAGGAAAGGGAAGTTTTTGGTGGCGGCCAACGCGTCGCGCACCTTTTCGGGGTCTGTGCTATTGGCGCGCTTGATGCCGTCCGCCATCAGCTTTACCGCAGAGTACGTAATCGCCGCGACGCCTTCCGGCGCGTAGCCGGCGCGGTTCTTGAACTCGGCAAAGAACCTCTGCAACGTCTCGTCCTTCCGGTCGCGGTCGAAGCTGTCGATAATGTAGGTGCCCTCTGCCGCCGGTCCCGCTATCTCGATGAATTTTTCAGAATCGAACGCCTGCGAGCCGATGATGGGCACCGTAATGCCGGCGGCGCGCAGCTGTGACACCAGCGGCCCGGCGGTGAAGAAGTAGCCGGTGGCATAGATCGCGTCGGGATTATCGCGCTTTACGCTGGCGACGATCGAACCGAACTGGCGGTCCTTCAGCGAATAGCTGTACTTGTTGAGAACCTCGATGCCATATTTTCCGGAAGCAGCGAGGAAACCATCCATGGTCGACTGGCCGTAGTCGTTGTCCATCGTGATGGTGGACACTTTCTTGATGCCGAGCGTCTTGCCGACATACAGCGCCGTCGCGGCGCCCTGCGGTTCCCCGAGATGAACAAGACGGAACATGTAATCGCCGGCGCGCGTGATGTCGGGATGTACGCCATATGCCGAAATCATCACGACGCCGGCCTTCTGGAACACCGGCGCCGCCGCGCGCCCTGAGGCGGAATAGCTGCCATTGACCACAAGCTTGACGCCGTCTTCACCGATCAGCTTGTTCGCCGTGAAAATCGCCTGGTCCGACTTAGCCTGGTCGTCATAGGTGACCAGCTCGATTTTCTGGCCAAGCACCCCGCCCGCGGCGTTGATGTCTTCGACCGCCATCGTCGCTGCGATCTGTGCGGATTTTCCGTCCGTGGCGGTCGGCCCGGTCAACGGAGCCTGAAAACCGATCTTGATGTCGGCGCGCGCCGGCATCGCCGCCGCGGCGCTCAGCAGCACGACGCCAGCAAGGAGCGCCTTTGCGGAATGAGCCGACGGACAGAAGCTACGTTTCAACATGGTTTTCTCCGTTGCTAGAGGTGGATTGGCCCGATCGCGGGAACACGATTTTCGCGCAAGATATTTCGTGCACGGGCGAGTGCGGGTTCCGGTGGCCGCGCGAGGTCCCAGTCCGGACGATCATCCTTCTTGCGCGTCGCATCGATGCCGAGTTTTGTAACCGTGCCGCCCTGTTCGAGCGGTTCGGATCTGTCCGCCCTTACCGCCGGAATGATGACGAAGTCGCGGTCCGGCTTCGCTCGCGTGGCGTTGGCCCATTCGACCTGGACTGCATCCCACGGATCGATGTCGTCGTCGACGATGATGACCTGTTTGACCAGATTGACGGCCGCCCACACCGCGAACATGGCCTTGCGCGCTTCGCCGGGCCGACAAGCATGAATCGCGACCACCGCATGCAGACGCCCGGCGCCGCCGATCCCGACCGCGACCTGCTTGACGGACGGCACCGCGCTGCGCACTTGCCGGAACAGCCCCGCCGCGATGGCGACGCCGCCGAGCAGGCAATGTTCGGGATGATATCCCGGCAGGATGACCTGGAAGATCGCATCGTGCCGGCGGGTCAACCGCGTAAAGGTCGCGACAATCCCCGCGCCGTAATTCTCATACATGCCGTGAAATTCGCTGACCGGTCCTTCGATGAACGGCTCTCCTGCGTCGAGCCTGCCTTCCAGAACGAGTTCGCAATGAGCCGGCACCAGCAAGTCCGACTGCGTGCACCGCACGACGTCGAGCGGCTCTCCGAGCAGCGCGCCGGCAACCGGGAGTTCGTCCTCGCCCAATCCGAGATAGAGGCAAGCCGCCATCAGGATAGCCGGGTGATTTCCGATGCAGACCGCGATATCGAGTTTCTCATCTCGCGCATGCGCTGCCCGCGCCAATACGGCCAGATGGTGATTGGGGGCGATCCCAACGAAAGCCCGGTTTCCGTCCAGCGGCATCAACCGCGCGATCGAAAGGTTGGTGTCGCCACTGATCCGGTCCCTGGCGATGATGGCGCCGGCCGTGATGTAAGGCCCACCTTCTTTCTCAAAGAAGCGCGGAATCGGCAGCTCATTGTCAAGCGAGGGATTGTCGATCACTTCTTCCTGACACGGTGCAGTCGCGATCACGCGATGAGTCAATGGCTTCGCTATCGCCGCCAGCAGCGACGTCTGGATCGCGTCGGTTGCGCCGCTCATTCCCATGGCAAATCTTGGCAGCGAATTGAGCAGGTTGCCTACAACCTGCATCTTCGGTGAACGCGCGTCGCCTTCGATATTCGTAAACCGCAGCGCCAAAACGGATTCGGACAGACACGCCGCAACCTCGTAATCCAGCTTCACCGGCTGTGAGATTGTAACAAGCTGCCCCGCGTCCTCGAGCGCAGAGAGGAACGCACGCATCGACTGCCGGGAAACTGGCGTTCCGTCTCTCATGGCTTCCTTTACGGGCACGCGAGGCTGACCTCGTTCCCTCAGTAAACTGGGCGGGGATTCATCGGTCCCGGCGCCATTTCATATCCTGGATCATATCGGCCATCTCGGCCGGGTCCATCGCTTCAACCCGCGAACTGGGGCATAGGTAAAAGCGAAGCTGTGATGACGCGCGTTCCGCAAACGGCTAAGTTCCGGCCAGCAACCTGGATCCCATGGTCGAACTCCGCACCCTCGCTTACTTCGTAGCCACCTGTCGGGCCGGCAGCCTCGCGCTCGCCGCGGACGAACTCGGCATCGCCGTATCGACGCTGAGCACGACGATGAAGACGCTCGAACAGGACCTGGGACTGGAGCTGTTTCGGCGCATCAACAACGGTCTCTACCCGACGGAAGCGGCGCGAACCTTGATACGCGCCGCAGATCCTTTGCTGATGGCCGAGCTGTTCGCGCGCCGTTGGGTCGCGGCGCCGTCGAAGACCCAGCTCAAAGTGCTCACGGTAGACATCGGCCTGAGTTTTACCATCGGGGGAATAAGCAAGGCGCTGCGCCGTGCGATCGAGACGATGGGAGCAGACCGTCCAGACATACTGGTCGACCCGGTCTGGACGGACGAAAAGGACATTCCACACATCAGCGCTCTGGCGCAAGACTGGAACGGTCCTGAACGCAGCCGCGTAACGATCGTCCTGGGTGACGAGAACCACAGGGAATCCCGGCGCGCCGTCACGCTGCTCTCCGATCCCTGGGTGTTTGCCTGCCGTCTACCCGCGGGCACGCGCCAACTCCCGAGTGCAGCGGAACTGGTCGCGGGCCGCCTGGTGATTCCTTCACTCGCGCCGCCGCTGATCGAACAGGCCGACCGCTTCTTCAGCCAGCATAAAATTACCGGCGTGCGCTTTCTCAACGATCATCCGGGCGACCTGCCGCGCTTGATGGACGATTATCCCGATACGGCGCTGTTCGTACCGCAAAGCCTGATCTCTCCACGGCTTGGACTGTTGAACGTTGCGGTAGTTGCCCCGAACAAGCCACTGGCGATGAAGGTCGTCGCGCGTGCGGCAGATCCGAACGCGATAACGACGGCGTTCATGCGTCACCTGAAGACGGCGCTCGCCAACAAGGACCCATCCCGCATTGAACGGCCAAGGATCAGCCTGCGGCAGATTCACTATTTCAACATGGTGTACCGCCTTCGCCGGGTGTCCGCAGCAGCACGCGGTGCCAGCATCAGCCAACCGGCTCTGAGCGAACAAATCCACAAGCTGGAAGCTTCGCTCGGAGGCTCGCTGTTCGAACGGCACGGCGACGGCGTCATTCCGACCGCAAGGGGGACCCGTTTCGCATCGATGGCGGCACTCATCGAGCCCGGATTTCGAAGGCTTACGACGGAAGACGACAATGCCGCTCCGCCGCAGAGCCGGCGCCTTGCCGTCGGCATTCTTCCATCGGTCAACCAGCACGGCTTTCTGGTCAACCGGATCACCGAAGCCATACTGGACATTCAAACGCGACATCCCACACTCAAACTCGTCATTCAGGAGGCCCCGAACGGCACGTTGCAGGACTGGGTGATGCGTGGATTGGTGGGCGTTGCGATCGTCGAAACGGTCCTGCCGCATATGCCGCGCCTGCCGCTGGGGTCCTCCGAGGGCCTCGCAGCGGTAGCGCATACGCGCCATAAATTGCTTCCGCCCGGACCTGTGAAGCTCACTGATCTCGCACGGATGAAGCTTGCCTTGCCCACCAACCGGTTCGGCCTGCGGCAACTGTTCGATACCGCGGCCGAAGAACGCGGTCTGAAGATCCACCCCTACATGGAAATCGACGCGCTTCCCATGGCTGTGACGATCCTCGCCCGCGCGCCTGTCTGCACCGTGTTGCCACCATCCGCGGTAGAACGCGAAATAGCGAGTGGCGACCTGATTGCACATCCGATCATTGACCCCGTGATCTCCCGGCGTTTGTTCGTGATCTATTCGGGCGAGCGCACCCTGAGCGAGCCGGAACGCAGCCTCGTGAATACCCTGCGCAAGAAACTATCCGAACCCCGCAGCGTCAACTGACCTTTCACCGCGCCTGCAAATCTACGGAAGGCTGAAATGCCGAAGGCCCTTGCTTTCGATTTCTTCGAACGACTCGGGATATCCCGCGTCGGCGTAGCGCATGACACCAAGAGTTGTATCGTTGGTCATCGACAGATCGAGGCGTTCTTCCGCCTCGCGCGTACCGTCCGCGATCACGGTCACGCCCGCGCTGGTCATATAGCCGGAATAGCCGCCGCCGCCTGAATGGATCGCCACGAGGTCGGCCTGCGACGAGCACATCGCCATCGCGTCGAGAAGTGGCCAGTCCGCGATCGCATCCGATCCGTCACGCATCCGTTCGGTCATGATGTTGGGATGAGCCATCGCCCCCGCATCCAGATGGTCGCGCGTAAACGCAATCGGACCCGACAGCGTGCCGTCGCGAACCATGCGGTTAACGGCGATTGCCAGCGACGTGCGTTCGCCGTGACCGAGCCAGGCGATCCGCGCCGGCAGCCCCTCGAAAGGCACATATTGGCGAGCCAGCGCGATCCAGTTGGTCAAAATGTGGTTGTCGGGAAATGCCTGTAGAAGATGATCGTCGATCTTGCGGATGTCGTCGCGATCGTTGGACAGCGAGATCCAGCGGAATGGCCCGATCGCTCGCGCGAATAGCGGCCTTAAATAGGCTTCGGTAAAAATCGGGATATCGAACGCATCCTTTTCGCCGCCTTCGAACGCCTGGGTCCGGATCAGATTGCCGTTGTCGAAGACCACTGAACCGGCCCGCTTGAAACCGAGCATTGCATGCACGTGACGCACGATCGTGGCGCTATTCTCCCGCATCAACGTCTTGGGATCTTCTGTGCGCATCCGCTTTGCATCGGCCAACGTCCGACCGGACGGCACATAGCCATAGACAAGGTCATGCGCCGAGGTCTGGTCGGTCACGACATCAGGAATGATATGGCGCGCGAGCAGCGCCTCGTAGACGTCTGCGGCGTTGCCGGCCAGACCAATCGAGGTTGCGCGTCCTTCACGCTGTGCGGCAGCGACCATCGCCATGGCCAGGTCAAGGTCGTCGGCGCGCTGGTCGAGAAAGCCGTTGGCCATGCGTTTGGCGATGCGCTCCGGATCGATCTCGACGCACAGGATCACCGCGCCGGCCATGCGACCCGCCAGCGGCTGGGCCCCGCCCATGCCGCCGAGACCTGCCGTGAGAATGAAGCGTCCCTTGAGACTGTTGCCGAAATGGCGTTCGGCGATCCGCATGAAGATTTCATAAGTGCCCTGGATCACGCCTTGCGAGCCGATGTATTGCCAGTCTCCCGCCGTCAATCCGCCCCAGCAGATCAAATTCTTCTTCTGCAATTCATAGAAATTTTCGGCTTTCGCCCATTGCCCGACCATGTTGCAGTTTGCCATGATCACGATCGGCGCCTTGTCGTGGGTCTTGATCAGGCCGATCGGCTTGCCGGACTGCACGATCAGGGTCTCGTCATCAGCCATGGTGCGCAGCGTCTCGACGATCTTGTCGTGAGACGGCCAGTCACGCGCCGCCTTGCCGAGCGCGGCATAGACCACGAGATTGCCCGGGTCTTCGCCGACCGCCAGCACGTTTTCGAGCAGACGCAGCAGCCCTTCCTGGCGCCATCCGCGGCAGCGCAGGTTCGATCCGGATGTAACGGTGAATTCCCTGCTCATCGCTTCCTCACGCCAGCGCATATTTGGCGATGGGTATGCCGAGCGCCGCCTCGCACACCGGATAGACCGCGGGATCCCTGACCGACGAACTCAACGGCAAATGTGTTTTCGCGATGTGGAACACGGAGAGCTCGAAACCTTCCCGAATATGGCCCACGCTGACTGGACGACCGTCCGAACCCAACGTCGTGATCACATCGGGGAATGTCGCCAGCCGTTGGCCATCGCCATCCTCGACGGCCATATATTCGTTCATGACGTGGAGCACGAGATTGCGTTGCCCGCAGTCGATCGTGATCGTGCCAATATCGAACGCGGCTTCGGTGTAGGTCACGGCCTTGCGCGTAACCCTGCCCTTCCCGAGAATGACACCCGAAGTGGCCTTGCAGATCGCATCGATGATGGCGTCACCTCCATTCGCCTCGGCGCCCAGAATGGCATTGCCGAGTTCCAAGGCCCGCGAGATTCCGCCAAGCGCTGCGTTTTTCTTGACATACGATGCACGCACCGGGTTGCGGCAGCTTGCGATAAATCCGCCGGACATGTCGGCGGCCTTGCGCAGGATCGGCGAAATTTTCGCGGTGGCACCGCGGACGACGAGCTCGATGTAGGAATTGCTGTTGCGATGGCCGCCGACGGCGACCTGAATCGTCGCCTCCGGACTGCCAGCCATGCCGATCGATCCCATATCGCCGGTCGGATGCGCGCGGATGTCACCGACAGCGTCGACCACCTTGGTTCCGAGCAGCGCGGACGGCAGCCACGCATTCATGGTGCTCGACATGCCGTTCTGGCCGATCATCAGCCCATAAATCGGGGCGCCCAAGGCATCCTGCAGCATCTCGACTGCCTTGACGTAGTCGACGCCCAGCATCTGCCATTCGGTTGTACCGGCCGGTGCGCCGATCGCGGCGGCCGTCGCGATGTAAGCATCATCGGGAATCTCATCCATCGAAACCAGTTCGGGTTGGCCGATGCTCACCGCCGCCGTGCCTAGCATCCGTCCATGATCCGCCCAGCCGCCGCCGCCCGCGGCAAACACCGACCCGCCGCGGATGGCGGCCTCGACATCCTGTAAACCGAGAATACGTCCCATCATGCCGCTCCCTGTTGCACATTCCGCGTCAAAGATTGATCGAGGTCCTTTACTGCCTGATAGATGACCGCGGCCCCCGCCGCCAGCGCGTCGCGGTCGGCCCACTCTTCCGGCGCGTGGCTCTTGCCGGCGCGGCAGGGCACAAACACCATGGCGGACGGTGCGATGCGGCTCATGAACGCGGCATCATGCCCGGCGCCGCTCGGCAAATCCATTTGCTTGAGGCCCAATTCGTTGGCGCCTTGACGCAATTTGGATCGCAGATTTTCGTCGCAGGCGACGGGCGGTCCGTCGGACAGCGTCGCGAACGATGTGCGTGTGACCTGGGCCGCCAGGGAATGCGCCACGCTTTCTCTATCGAGGATTTCCACGAAGCGTCTCGTCAAGTCTGGGTCGGTCGTCCTGATGTCGACGATAAGGCGACAACGGCCGGGCACGATATTCGAAGCTGAAGGATCAACCGTCAGAACGCCGACCGTTGCGACGAAATAACTCGGCCCTTCGGCGGCCAATTGTTCGGCCGCACGTCGCACCGACGAGACAGTGCCGGCGGCAGCCACGAGCGCATCGTGACGCAAGGCCATCGGCGTCGTGCCGGCATGATCGGCCTCGCCCTGAAACACGAGTTCGATGCGGCGAATGCCGACGATCGAGGTGACAATGCCGACATCAAGCGAGCAGGATTCGAGCACAACGCCCTGTTCGATATGCAGCTCCAGAAACGCGCGGATATCGTCGCGCCTTGCTTTGCCAAGGCGGGTCGGGTCGCCGCCGACGCGCCGCAAGGCCTCGCGCAACGCCTCTCCTCCAGGTTCCGTCAAATCGAGCATCTTGTCATCCAGGGAGCCGGTCATGCCGCGGCTGCCGACGCAGGACAGTCCGTATTCGCTCGGTTCCTCGGCAAGGAAGTCGATGACTTCCAGCGTGTGATCAAGACGAATGCCGGAATCGCGCAGCGCACGCACAATCTCAAGTCCCGTGGCAACGCCGGCAATTCCATCGAACCGCCCACCCGAAGGCACGGTGTCGCTGTGCGACCCAATCGCGATTACCCCGAGGGCGGGATTTCGACCTTCGATCCGGCCGATCAGGTTGCCGGCGGCATCGAGCCGTGTCGTCAGGCCTGCCTCGGAAAAACGCCGGGCCAGCAAGGCACGACCTTCCAGAAACAGCGCGGTAAAGGACCGTCGCGTATAGGGTCGCGTCGGGTCGGTGATCTCCGCGAGCGCCATCACATCGTCCCACAGACGATCGGCATCGAGCGGGAGATTGGATTTCGTCATGTGGCTCAGGGGCTAATGTGCATGTATGGGGCTTACAAACCGCCCTTGCCCCGGCTCGGCCAACACGCGCCCGTCGGCGGCAACGCAGGTGCCGCGCACATAAGTCTCAACCGGCCGGAACGGCAACTCAATCCCGTCATAGGGACTCCAGGAAACGAAATTGTTTCCGCTCGCGGCCGCGCTGTAGCGATAGGGATCGCGCCGCATCAATACGATGTCGGCATCACCGCCGACCTGCAGCGCGCCCTTGGCATGCGTGATCCGAAACAGCGCCGCCGGATTATGCGCGAGCAGGCGAGCCGCATGGGTCAGCGACAGCTTGCGCTCGTCCAATCCCTTGAGCAGCAATCCGTACAACACCTCAAGACCCGGGATTCCCGATGCATTCTTGAGCATGTTCGGATCGGTCTTGCGGTCCTCCGACCAGCTCACATGATCTGTCGAGACGATTGTGACGTTGCCCGCGGCAAGGTGATGCCACAACGCTTCGACCTCGGCACGCGGCCGCAGCGGCGGGTTGATCTTGGCCTTGCCGCCCAGTCTGCGAACATCATTCTCTTCGTCCAGGATCAAATAATGGATGCAGGCTTCGATCGTCGCGCCATGCCCCTGGGCGCGGTAGGCCGCGGCCAATTCGTATCCGCGACCGATCGAGCTGTGCACGATATGGACGGGACAGCCCGCACCTGCGCCGAGTTCGTAGACTTCGGCAGTCGCCAGCGCCTCCGAGATCGGTGGACGCGACAACCCGTGCGCGGTGTAGTCGGTAATGCCCTTTGCCTCTACGTCGGCCATGAAGGCACGCACCATTTCGTCGTTTTCGTTGTGAATGCCGGCGATCAGGCCGCGTTTGCCGACGGCCTGAAAGGACTTGTAGAGGACATCCGGGGGTATGCGAGGGAAACGCTTAGGGTGCGTTCCGAACGTAGAGAACTTGAAAGCCGCGGCACCGGCATCGACGAGTTCATCCACTCTCGTGGCTCCCTCGTCCGGGTCGATCGTGGCGTAAAGGGCATAGTCGACCCGCGCTTGTGCCCCGGCTTCCCTGATCTTGGTACGGAAACGCTCTGCCGTGGCGATCAAACAGTTATCGTCGTAGGGCATGTCGACGATCGTGGTGACGCCGCCTGCCGCAGCGCTGCGGGTCGACCAAATAAAATCTTCCTGACCTAGCTGGCTGCGGCTGTGAACCTGCGCGTCGATCGCACCCGGGAACACGAAGAAGTCGGAGCCCCCGTGCTTTTCGCCCGCGGGTCTAGTTCCCGAGCCAACCACTTGTACTTTGCCATCTGCAACCAAAACATAACCGTCTTCGATTATTCGGTCGGACAAAACGACCGTCCCCGCAAACACCTTGTCCGCCATCGATCCCTCGTGCACTCTCGGAGCAGCTACGACGCGAGCGCGTCAGCCGCTTCTGAGAACGATAATCGAAGATGATTGGCTCCACTAACCCTGATCGGCCAAAGTGGCCGATAGGAAAAACACAACGAATCTTCAATTCGAGGATTAGGAACTGGGATCGAACACTTTCGAGGTGGACCGACGTGACTGAAAGGAACTCAGGGTAAAGCGCCGTCGCTGATCTACTGCCTTCCCCGCAGGCCCAGTAAAAAAGTAATTTATTACAGCAGTCTCACTGTACACCGAGGCGCTGGAACAATAGATCGGTCTGCTGGGACAGCGTCGCCGCATCTCCCTGATGCACGATCTGGCCGGTTTCCAGAATATAGACCCTGTCGGCAACGGCGAGTGCGCTATAGAGGTTTTGTTCAACCAACAGGATCGAAAGGCCTTCGCGCTTGAGATCGAGCAGGATCTGCTCGAGGAGCTGCACTGTCACCGGCGCAAGACCCTCGGAGGGTTCGTCCATCAGGATCAGATGCGGATCGATCATCAGCGCGCGGCCGACAGCCAGCATGCCTCGCTCGCCCCCCGACAATTGCCCGCCGCGATGATGCCGCCGTTCGGCAAGCCGCGGAAAAATCCCAAACACCCGGTCCACTGTCCACCCGCTTTTAGCGCGCGCGCTCTTGAGCATTGTGAGATGTTCGGTCACCGTCAAGGACGGGAACAGGCGCCGCCCCTGCGGCACGATCGCGATCTTGCGCGCGGCGACTTCGTGCGGTCGCAACCCGATCAGATTTTCGCCGCGCCAGGTAATCGAGCCCGACCGTATCTGGGGCGGTATCAGCCCCATCAGCGAGCGAATCAAGGTCGTCTTGCCCATGCCATTGCGACCGAGCATGGCCACGATCTCGCCTGCGCCGACGTCGAGAGAGACACCGCGTATCACCTGGGCTTCCCCGTAGCCGCTGTGTAGATCGCTAACCTCAAGCATGGCGCGGGGTCCCCAGATAGACCTGCTGAACCTGCTTGTTACCGCGGATGCCGTCCGGCGGCTCTTCGACCAGTATGCGCCCCTCAAACATGCAGGTGACGAAGTCGACCAGGCCAAGCGCCAGGTCCATATCGTGCTCGATCAGTACAACCGTGATTTCGCGGTCCAGTGAACGAATGATGTCGGCGACCATCGAACGCTCCAACGGTGACAGGCCCGCAGCAGGCTCATCGAGCAGCAGCAAACGCGGCGTGGTCACCAGCGACAGCGCGATCTCGAGCTGGCGCTGTTCGCCGTAGGACAGCTCTTTGACGATGACGTCGGCGCGCGAAGCAATCCGCGCCGCGTCAAGCGCCGCAGCTATCCGCGGTCGCTCGCTGGAATCCTCATCGGGCCTGCCAAACAGGGAGAACTTGCGCGATGATCGCCCGCGCAGGGCCAGCACCATGTTTTCACGAACGCTAAGCGTCGGAAACAGGTTGGTGATCTGGAAGGTGCGCGAGATCCCCAGCCGAGCACGGCGATACGGCGGCAGTCTCGTGATATTTTGGCCATCGAACGCGATGCAGCCGGATGTCGGCGGCAGACCTCCGGCGATCGCGTTGAAAAGAGTGGTCTTGCCAGCGCCATTAGGGCCGATGATGGCACGGCGCTGACCGCGTGGAACGGACATGCTTACCCCATCGACCGCTCGCAAGGCGTCGAACGCAACCACAACATCGGACAGCGTCAGGATTGGTTCGGACACGAAAATTCCCGGTAAGCGGGACACGGCAGAGCCGCATCCCGAATAGATACGGCTCAAGCCTTTTTGATGCCCTGGAAGGTGCGCGAATAGGGCGGCTGCTTCATGTAGGTTTCGGGATCGTACTTCCAGAATTGCGACACATTCGGATAGCTCGTGACGGGTATGTTCCAGAATTTGCCGTCGGCCCGCTTTACGACCTTACGGATGTAGACGTCGTAAATCGGATTGCCGTAGGCATCCAGCTTCACGGTCTTGCCAAGCGGCGATCCCGTGAGTTCGGTCTTCAACACCGTATCGATGAAGGCATCGCGGTCTTCAACCTTGCCAGCCATTTTGTCCAACGCCTCGGCGACCCACATGATCCCGGAATACATGGAGAACCCATAGAGTGAGGGAATCTTGCCATATTTCGCTTCATACTCCCTGGTGAATTTCTGGGTGACCGGATTGTCCGAACCTTCCGCGAAGTGGGCTGGCGAGATAATGCCCTCGCATTCTTCGCCCAGGTTGCGGATAACCGATTGGTCGGTGCCGTTCATGGCCGCCAGCAGCGGGATCTTCCCCTTGAGCCCAAAGCTTGCATATTGCTGAATGAAGCGTGTGGCGTCGGCGCCGGTTTCCATGGCGAAGATCGCATCGACCTTGAGATCGGCAAGCTGGCCGAGATACGGACTAAAGTCGGCGGTGTTGAGCGGATGCCAGAACTGCTGCACGATCTCGCCACCGCCCTCGGTAAAGACCTGGGCCAGCCCGCCGCACTGCTCATGGCCGAAAGTATAATCCTGGCTGATCGTCGCGATTTTTTTGTAACCCTGTTTCAAGGCCCAATCGCCCAGCGGGTGCGTGAAGGCGCTGGCGCTGTAGCCGGCCACACGGATCACGTTCTTGATGCGTTGGCGCTGCGTCAAGTCGTCGGCGGCGATGATCGGAATGAAATAAGGGGTACCGGTCCCCTTGACGTAGTTGGCGACGGCCAGGCCGGTGTTGGCGAGCAAATTGCCTATCAGCATATGGCAATTGCCCTGCTCGACCAGACGGCGCGCCTTCTGCAGCGCCGTGTCGGGATTGGATGCGTCGTCCTCGATCACCAGCTCGACCTTGCGGCCGGCGATCTCACTCTTGACCTGATCGAGGTAGAATTGCACGCCTTCGACCATTTCCTTTCCGCCGGAAGCAACCACACCGGTAAGCGGCGCCATCAAGCCGATCTTGATGGGGTTAGTCTCGGCATTTGCTGTAGTCCAAGGTGCGACGCCCGCGCTCGCGGCGGTCAGCGCCGCCGTGGATCTCTTCAGAAATTGCCTACGGTCCATTTCAACATCCTTTCGCAGAGAAATTCGATCAACGTAGCCTGCGCGCCAGGATGACGCGCAGCTTTCCGACGATGCCCTCGGGGGCAAAGATCATAATCAGAATGAACGTGATGCCGAGCACCATAGGCCAACGCTCGGTGTGCGCGCTGACGACATTCTCCAGCATGATGATCGCTGCTGCGCCGACGAAGCCACCGAACAGGGTGCCTACCCCACCGGCGATCATCATCAGGACGCCCTCGACCGACTGCGCCAGCGCTACCGTGGACGGGCTGACGAAGTTGTTGAACATCGCATACAGCGCGCCGGCAACGCCAGCGAAGGCGCCCGATACAGTGAAGCCGATAAACAGATGCACCGAGACGTTATAACCGAGACTGCGCATCCGGCTTTCGCTGTCACGAATGCCGCGCAGGGTCAGCCCGAAGGGCGAGCGAACAAACCGCCACAGCGTATAACTCACAGCGACTGCACCGGCGAGCACGGCCCAGTAGAACGCGGCATGCGTCAATAGCCACGCCGGCCTGACGTCGCCGCGCATGCCGTTCTCTCCGCCGGTCACCTGGGTCCAGCGCAGGCAGATGCCCCACACGATCATGCCCAACGCCAGCGTCAACAGCAGGAAGTAGACGCCCGAGGTCCGTACCGCGAGCAGCGCGAAAACCGCCGCAACCAGCGTCGCAGCAGCAACGCCTAGCGCGAAGGCGACGGGAGGCTGCAGCCCGAGCTGGGCCGTGGCATAGACCACGACATAGCCGGATACGCCAAATATCGCCCCGTGACCGAGCGAGGTACGCCCTGCAAATCCAGCCAGAACATCGATCGACATCGCGAGCATGCCGAAAATCAGCACCTCGGTGGCAAGGCCGATCTGATATTTCGATAACAACACCGGCAGCATCGCCGCCAGGGCGATAATGGTAAAGGCAGTAATGGCGGCGGGGCCGGACATGCCAGCGTAGCTGCTGCGGGACTGAGCTTGCGAGATCGTCATGTCGCGCGTCCGAACAGGCCGAGCGGACGAAAGGCCAGTAGCAGCGCCATCGGGCCGAAGATCACGAAGTAGGCCAGTTCCGGAAACATAACCTGTCCAAGCGTATTCAGGAGACCAACCAGCAGGCTGCCGACGCCGACCCCGACCAGGCTACCGCGACCGCCGATAATCACCACCGCGAGACTGAACACCAGAATTTCTGCGTCCGCGGAGGGATACAGCGACAGGAAAGCGCCGCCCATCAGTCCGCCGAGACCAGCGAGTGCCGAACCCAGCAGGAAGGTGACGAGGAAGACGCGACGAATATTGACGCCGGAGGCCTCGACCATCTCGGCGTCGTCGACGCCGGCGCGGATCAGCGCTCCGAGCCGGGTGCGGTTCAGCAGTAGCCACAGCGCTGTGAAGACGAAGATACCGGTGGCCAATACGAACAGCCGATAACTCGGATAGAATACCCCAAACACGCGCAGACCGCCGCGAAGTGTTTGCGGGATCGGCACGGTAAAGCTGTCGCCACCCCAAATCACCAGTGCCAGATCGTTGAGAACGAAGGCGAAGCCCAACGACAACAGAACCTGTCGAAGCTCGTTGCCACGCACGAAGCGCAAAAGCCCTTGATCGAGTACGAAGCCGATCGCGGCGACAGCGATCATGGCTCCGATGCCGCCAAACACGAAGCTGCCGCTCCGTGTCGCGAGCGTGAAGCCGACATAGCCTCCGAACAGATAGAGGGCGCCGTGCGCCAGATTGACAATTCGCAGCAGCCCAAAAATCAAGGTAAATCCACTCGCCACCACGAACAGCAGAGCGGCGAAGGTCAGTCCGTTGAGGAGTTGAAAGGTATTCATCCGTCGTTCGTGCTTACGGCGCCTTCGGCCCGACCAGAAGGTACCAGTCCAGAATCTGCTCTCCCGTCATGAACACGACGTCAGGCTTCTGCCGGATGGTTTCGAAGATACGGCGAAAATATTTCAACCGGTGAGGCGCGCCCATGATGTAGGGATGCACGACAAGCGCCATGACGCGAGCCGAATCCGCGGCATCGTCGTAGATCTGCTCGAACTGATCGATGGCACGGTCGTAATATTCTGACGCCTTGTGATGCTGGATCAACATCATCGCCACGTCGTTGCATTCCTGCGTATAGGGTACGTTGACAATCGGCGCCGTCGTCGTTTTCAGCCAGACCGGCTGGTCGTCCAGCACCCAGTCGGCGACATAGTCGTAACCCTCGAGTTTCAACAGGTCGGGCGTCTCCCAGGTCTCGGTGAGACCCGGGCCGAGCCAGCCGCGTGGACGCCGGCCGGTCGCTGCCTTGATCGCTTCGGCAGTCTTGCGAATATCTTCGCGCTCGTTCTCGACCTTTTGCATGTTGCGCTGGGTGAAGCCGTGCCCCATGAACTCCCAATGGCGCTTCATCGCCGCCTCGACGATGGGTGGATAGGCGGCGAGTGCAGACCCGTTGATGGCGAGCACGCCGGGGATATTGAACTCGTCGAACACCTTGAGCATGCGCCAGAAGCCGACGCGGTTGCCATACTCGTGCCAGGCCCAATTCGGAATGTCGGGGGTCGGCGAGCCGCCCGCCGGCGGCGTCAGCACGGTGCGTGGCATGGTCTGCTTCGCATCCCATTCCTCGACATTGACGATGACCCAGACAGCCATGCGCGCACCGTTCGGGAGCTTGAGCGCGTCTCGGGTCGCGATCGGGGAATAGCTGATGCGTTCAGTGGGCAGCATTGTCATGCCTCCGGGGGCGTGATGGTGATGGTCAGCGGCGGCAGTCCGTCAATTTGGGCGGTGATCACATCGCCCGGCCCCACCGGACCCACCCCCGCCGGCGTTCCGGTGAAAATCAGATCGCCCGCGCCGAGTGTCACCTGGCGGGATAGCTGGGCCAGCACTTCGGGAACGCTCCAGATCATCTGCCTGGTATCACCGCGCTGGCGTTCGATGCCGTTGACCGAGAGCGTGATGGTGCAGCCTTCGGAAGTCCGCATGTCACTTGCGCGCGCGATGGGGCCGCAAGGCGCCGATGCGTCAAAACTTTTGCCGACTTCCCAGGGAAGCCGAAGATCGCGCGCGTCGCGCTGCCGGTCACGCCGGGTAAGATCGATGCCGACGGCGTAGCCCCATATATGATCCCGGGCCTTGGCGATCGGAATATCGCGCGCGCTCCGGCCGATCGCGATGACCAATTCGACCTCGAACTGAAAATCGGACGTGAACGGCGGGTAAGGCACACGCGAACCGTCCGCCACCAGCGCGTCGCGCGGTTTCTGGAAGAAAAACGGCGGATCTCGTTCGTCCGCCTCCTTCATCTCGCGGATATGATCGACGTAGTTGCGACCGACGCAATAAACCCTTCGGACAGGGAACACACCGCCCCCCACGACCGGCAACTCGGTCGCCGGGATGGCCGGCAATACGCTGGCGGGGCTAGCGCTCATATTGACGATCCCGGCTTGCCCGCGGTTTGGCCGGTGTACCAATCCAGAATCTGTTCGCCGTTCCAGTGCAGCACCCCTTCGAACTTATTCACATAGTCGTAGATGGCTTCGAGATATTTAATTCGGAACGGCTGTCCGCTGATGTATGGGTGGATCGCCAGTGACAATATTTTGGGCCGATCTTTGCTCTCGGCGTATAGTTGATCGAAACTGTCGATGGTCCTGTTCAGCAACTGCGTACTGTCGTGGTGCTGCACCATCATCATGGGAATGTCGTTCAGTTCGACCGTATAGGGCAGTGTCACGAGGGGGCCCTTTGCCGTGCGGATCACAGTCGGCTCGTCATCATAGACCCAGTCGCCGATATATTTGATGCCGGCCTCGGCCAGAAATTCAGGGGTTTCGAAGGTCTGGGTCAGGCCAGGCCCAAGCCAGCCGACCGGGCGTTTGCCCGTAAAATTTTCGATCACGCTCATCGCGCGATGTATCATCGCCTTCTGGTCGGGGTCCTTGTGGATCGGGCCCTGCTCATAGGCGTGCCCCATGAACTCCCAGCCAGCGTCCCTGGCCTGCTGCGCGACACGCGGATAGTCCTCGCAGACACGGGCATTGATTGAGAGCG
This sequence comes from Bradyrhizobium sp., assembly GCF_050014615.1. Lineage (GTDB taxonomy): Bacteria > Pseudomonadota > Alphaproteobacteria > Rhizobiales > Xanthobacteraceae > Bradyrhizobium. Next base: position 41,169 of record NZ_JBEKCZ010000003.1, read on the forward strand.
TCGGGGCGATCCCGAGCTTCTTGTAGAGATCGAAGAAGCGCCACACCCCGACGCGCATGCCGTATTCGTGCCAGCTCCAGTTCGGGACGTCCGGCAAAAGCTGGACGCCGGTCGGCGCAGGGACCACCTGCCGCGCCATCGGCTTCGAAATATCCCATACTTCGAGATTGACGATGGTCCAGATCACGATGCGGGCGCCACCGGGCAGCTTCAGCACCGGACGGTCGACGATGGCGGAATAGTCGCTACGCTCGCGCGGTATCATGGAGCCGGTCATGGCAGAATACTCTCGTGTCAAATCAGGACTGTCATGCGACGCTGTTCCGCCGCGGGGCGAGCCCGTCGAGCGTCATCACCGCATCGGTATCCATCACAAAGCCGAATGCCGTCCTGATGCAGGCAAGACCGGCCGCATGCAGTTCCGGACCGTCCATGCTGTCGACGCAGTCCTCGACCACGATCACCGAATAGTCGCGCACATTCGCGGCCGTCGTCGTCGCCAGCACGCAGGAATTGGTGTTCACCCCGGTAATCAACAGCGTGTTGATGCCGTGCGAGCGCAGCAGAAAGTCGAGATCGGTCCCGACAAAGCAATCGTAACGTTTCTTGGTGCTGACGACAAAATCCCTGACATCAAGCAGTTGCGGCATCACCGTGCAGCCGGGTCCCCCGATGATGTTGTGCCGCATCACGTTCTTGCGGGTAGTGGTGGGGTCCGCGGCGCGCGTCCGCCAAAACGGGTTTGCGCCGATTTCCTCCGCATCGCGGTAGGAGGTCACCTGGTGGATAACCGGAATCCCGACACCGCGGCACCAGTCGAAAAATCGCTTGTTGGCGCCGATAATCCGGCTCGCCACCTCGGGGGACGTCGGCATGGTCGCGACGGACATATCGAGGTGGCCACGGTGCAGATCGATGGCGACGACAGCGGCCTTGATATGATCGACACCGAGATTCATGGCAGATCTCACAGCAGTGGATTGAACGACGTTTTCAGAAGCTCGCGCTGATCAATGCCAAAGCAATCAGCGAGCCAATCGGCCAGTACTTCCTGGCCGATCGTGGGATTATCATGCTGGCAGTGCTCGGCTCCGGTTTCCTCCGGATCGAGCACCCGTAATGTCGCATCGACGCCGTGGAGTTTCGCATAGTCGTAGGTCGAGCGCGCCGCAGTCACGGTCAGAACGTCGTGACCGCCATGCAGCACCAGATAGGGGCAGCGCATATGCTCGAGGTGCCCCTTCAGAGTGAAGGGTTTCATCAATTCGTGGGCGTCACGCATTGTCTTGGCACCGAACACCCAGCGAATGTGCGTCGCGAGGCCGAAATCATCGCCCTTTGTGCCCCACATGTCGTGCACCGACCAGATCGCGCCATGCGAGATCGCAGCCGCCAGCCGCTTCTCGTAGCAACCAGCTCGCGCTGCATAGTAGCCGCCGAGGCTCGAGCCGCAGACCGCGATGCGAGCCGGGTCGACGTCGGCGCGCATCTCCAGCCAGTCGATGCACTTGCCGATCGGAACCTCACTGTCGGGGCGGGTGACGATCTTGTGCCGGCGCAGCGTGCCGCCCTGCCCCGGCCCATCGATCATCAGAACCGAGATGCCGCGCTGCAGGCAGCCATGGGCCTGCATGAACCACATCTCGTCCTTGATCGAATCGAGACCGCCCATGCAGATGAGCACCGGCAGCCGGTCGCCCGGAAACGGCGCGCGAATGAAGTACCCGCAGATCGATTTGCCCGGTTCGTAGGGAATCTCGACCACCTCGCCCGGCGGATTGAGATGGCCGATGAATTTGTGCGAGCACGCCTCCATCCTCTCGAAGGTCGGCAGCCGGCGCGGATCGTCCGGCGCGAGGTGAAATTCGGCCTGGCGGTAGTAGTCCGCAGCGCGAAGGAAGCAGTTCATGGCCGTGCGGATATGCCCGCACACCTCTTCTGCAAGTCCACGCGCCCAGTTGCGGTCGGCGATCCGCATCCACTCGGAATGCCAGCTTTCCAGATCGCCCGGGATCATGCGCGATCCCGCCTGCATCACCTCGCTGACGCTGCCGCCGCCCTCTTGAGTCTCTCCAAGGCCGCGGCGGAATTGATAGGCTAGCCACGGGTGCTCTGGCCATTGGTGCCAGCCGAACGGCTCGTAGTGCGGCCCGCGGTCGGCGGTAATCTGCTCGATTGCGTTCTCGCCAACGCTGGAAAAGCCTGTCGACATACGGCCTGCTGTTCTCAAACTTGTGCCAGGCCATGGTTGGTCGAACCTATCGGGGAGTCAACGGAAATTGCATACACTTTGGCTTCTGCTCAGAATTTTTGCGCTACGCTCAAAAACACATCATCGCATGTAGCGCGAGATTTATCGGATTTTAGGCCGTTCGGTAACTTAAAGCCCTGCTGGCAATTTTCAAGTGTATTCACTTTGAAGCTGAGGTAGGGTTTGTCCATGATTAATCGTGCTGCGCAGCCCATACCCGAACCATCCGGCGGATCGCGGGCCGGCAATCGCGCGCTATCAGTCATGGACCATATCCGGGAATCCATCCTGGGCGGATTGGCCGTGACCGGTGAGCGGCTCAACGAGGTCAAATTGAGCCGCATGCTGGCCGTCTCGCGTACTCCGGTTCGCGCCGCCCTGCAGGCCTTAGCGGGCGAGGGACTGCTGGATTACGCGCCCAATCGCGGATTCACGGTGCGCAAATTTCCGCTCGACGCCGTTGTCGATGCCTACGATATCCGCGCCTCGCTGGAGGGCGTCGTCGCCCGGTTCGCAGCTGAACGCGGGCTCAGCCCGGAGGAACAGGCCGTGATAGAGCGCAGCCTCGACGCCGGCGACAAGTTGCTCGAACGCGGCTCGTTCGAAGCCGGCGATCTAACGAAATATCGCGGCATCAACGGCGACTTCCACGACACCCTGCTCGCGGCCGCTCGCAATCGTATGCTCGGCGAGATGATCCGGATCTGTCATCATGTCCCGATGTCGTCGAGCCGTAACATCGTCGCCTTCGAGCACCGCGATGTCCGCCGCCGCCACGACGATCATCACCGCATCTATGAAGCGATCATGGCGCGCGAGCCTTGGCGAGCGGAAATTCTGATGCGTGAACATGTCTCTAGCGTAAAGACATCTTTGATAAAGGCGTTAGGCACCTAGCTGACTTCGATGTTTTGCCGAGGGTCGGCTTCGCACCAGAAGCAGTCGTTCGATCGAAGCATAGTACTGCCGCCCATCTTCTTTATTTTCATCCCCTGCCCTGCGCATTGCAGCCACCGGATAGATTGCTTCGGCGCATAATCTTAATCTTTGTCTCGATCCCTGAATGATTTGACCCGGGCCTAGCGTTTGCGCAACGTCAGCGGCAACAGCAGCATCATTCCCGCCAGCGACGCAAGCACCAGCAATGTGGAGATCGCGGCGACGCTGGGATCGGCGTAGGCCAACAATTGTTGCATCAACCGTAATGGCAGCGTATCGCCACGCGTGATGAACAGCGACAGCGAAATATTGTCAAACGAGATCAGGAATGCGGAGACGGCGCCTGCAATCACGCCGCCGCGGATCAGCGGCAGCGTGATCTTGAAAAATGTCCTGACCGGACCGACGCCAAGATTGAGCGACGCGCGTTCAACGGAGCGATCGTAATTCGACAGCGCCGCAGTGACCATGGCGACGACATAGGGTACGCCAAGCACGGCATGGCCCAGCACACCGGCGAGCAGGCCGGGCTGCATGTGATAGACTGCCAGCGTGAACAGCAGCCCCAGCCCCAGCACGATCGCCGGCATCGCGATCGGCAGCATTACCAGAGCCTGGACGACCGATCGGCCGCGGAAACGATAGTGATTGAGCGCCAGTGCCGCGCCGGTCCCAGCGATGGTCGCAAGGATGGCATCGCCGATGCCGATGATGACCGACGCCGTCAACCCCTCGATATATTGCGGCTTCGACAACGCAATCGCGAACCAGCGAAAGCTGAAACCGGGAATCGGAAATTCCAGCCGGTCGCCGCTGGAAAACGCGACGATGCCGGCGATTGCGATCGGGCCGAGCAGGAACAGCACCACCAGCGCCGCAAAAAAGCGGCTCGGCAGCCCAGGCGACAGATGTGACGAACGGGGCGCCATCAGACGCTGGCCCATGGTGCGACGCGCTTCAGAATGAGGTTGGCCGTGATGAGAAACGCCGCCACGGCGACGATCACGATGGTCGCCATGGCGCCAGACAACGCCCAGGCCGCGTTGGTGGTCGCCTCGTAATAGATCGCCGGCGCCAGCAACTGGAACTTGGTGGTGCCGAGCAAGGTCGGGATCACGTAGTCCGATAGAACGCCGGCAAACACCAGCTGGGTGCCGGCAACTGCGCCCGGCAGCGAAATCGGCATCACCACCCGCCACCAGGTAAACCATTGTCCGCCGCCGAGATTGGACGACGCGCGCAGGATGGAATCATCGACCTTCTGCAGTGACGTCATCAAGGGCAGGATCATCAGCGGCAAATAGCGATGAATCATGCCGATGATCATGCCGGAGATCTCGTTGATCATGCGCACCGGATGATTGATCAGACCTATCTTCATCAATGCCTGATTCAACATGCCGCTGTCGGCGATCACCACCATCCAGCCGAACACGCGCATGATGACGCTGACATAAATCGGCAGGTAAACCACCCAAAGCAAGAATCCGCGTGACGATCCGCTGGAACGCGCGAGCAGCCACGCAAAGGGATAGGCCACCACCAGCGTGATCGACGACACGATCGCCGCAGCAACCAGCGTATTGCCGAAGACACCGAGATAGTATGAGTCCGACAGCACCCTGGCGTAGCTGGCGAAGCTAAAGGCTGGCACCAGAAAGCCCATCGGATCGTCGCGATAGACGCTGTTGCGGGCGGTGATCAGAACCGGGATCACGAAAAACGGGATCAGTAGCGCGCCGGCCGGCGTCAACCAGAGCCACGGAGCCATGCGGGTGCGCAGTTGCATGATGCTATCCCGCTGCAGAGAGACGGCAGCTTGCCGGATCGAATTCGAGGTAAACCTGCTGTCCGATGGCCAGCGGCTCCTGATGCAGCGCGACCTGCGCCGGACGATCGATCACCACCTGATAATTGTCGAGCTTGAGCACGATACGCTCCTGCGACCCGAGGAACGTCCGCAACACGACCTGTGCCGGCGCGGTCCGATGCAGCGCGGTGGGTTCACGGGAGATGGTGATATCTTCGGCCCGGATATCGACCAGCACGGCGCCGGTGCCGATCCTCACCGGCGCCGCGAACGACAGGCCCGGCGCGATCGAAACCTCGCCGCTATCCGACAAGTCGCCCGTAAACCTGTTGGTGGTGCCGAGAAAACGCAGCACCGAACTGCTGCCGGGCTTTCGGTAGACGTCTTCCGGCGTGCCGATCTGCGCGATCCGGCCGCGCTCCATGATCGCGATGCGGTCCGCCAGCGCAAAGGCCTCGCGCTGGTCGTGGGTCACCAGCACCGTGGTCACCTTCAGCCGGCGCAGCAGCAGCGACAGTTCAAGTTGCATATCTTCGCGGAGATTGCGGTCGAGGGCGCTGAACGCCTCGTCGAGCAGCAGCATATCCGGCCGCACCGCGAGCGCACGCGCCACCGCAACCCGCTGGCGCTGGCCGCCGGAGAGCTGCGCCGGATAGCGCTTCTCCAGTCCGCTAAGCTGCAGCAGCGCGACCATCTCGTCGACACGCGCGCCAATCTCGACCCTGCTCAGGCGCCGCGCCGTCAAGCCATAGCCGATATTGTCCGCCACCGTCAGATGCGGGAACATGGCATAATGCTGGAAAACCATCGCGACATTGCGCCGATAGGGCGGGATCGCGTTGATGACCTCGCCGTGCAGCGAGATGGTGCCGTAATCCGGATCCTCGAATCCCGCGATCATGTTCAGCAAAGTCGACTTGCCGCAGCCGCTTGCCCCCAGCAACGCGACGATCTCGCCGCGTTTCAGCACAAGATCGCAGCGATCGACGGCGACATGGCCGTCGAACGACTTGCAGATATTGTCGAGAACCAGCTCCGGCGCCGCTTCGTCGACGCGCGCTCCGGAGCGGTCGAAGACCGCCATGTTCAACTCTGGACCTCGCGGGTGTAGCGATCGAGCCATTCACGCTGCTTTACCGCCGCGTATTCCTCATCCTCGAAGAACACCAGCTTCGGGTCGACATTGATCAGCGGCGCAATATTGGCCGGAATGGTGACGTCGGGACGGACCGGCGTCACCAGCAGGCTCGTGACCATCGCCTCCTGGATCGCCTTGGTCAGCGTGAAGTTGATATAGGCCTTCGATGCCGCCACGTTCCTGGCATTGACGGGAATGCAGAGGTCGTAGGGAACGGCGAGCACGCCTTCTTTGGGCGAAGCCTTCCTGATTTGCGGTACCACGCGTGAACTGTTGTGAATGCGGATGGCGAATTGCGGCGCCACGGCGATATCGCCACGCTCCATCAGCATGTTGGGCTGCGCGCCATCGGCATAGAACGAGCGCACATCCGGTTTCAGCGCCTTGAGCCGGGCGAAGGCTTCATTGACCGCCGCTTCGGACTTCATGTCGCCGCCGATGGCATGCACCACACAGGCGAGGAAGCCGAAGGCGGTGGCGCCATTGACGGCGCTCGGCAGCATGATCTTGCCCTTCATGTCATCGCGCCACAAATCCATCCACGAGGTGACCGGTGTGGTGATCTGCTTGGTATCGACCATCAGATCGATGGTATCGAGGATGGTACCGACGCCCCATCCCTCGGCCGGAAAGATATCCGGTGACAAATTCGAAGCCTCGGGAAAGTCGGACGGGCTGACCTTCGCCAGCAAGCCACCTTTCAGACCGCGCAGGCCCCAGGCCCGCGACACCATCACCACATCGAACGGCGGATCGCTCTTCTGGGTCTGGATCTTGGCCATGGCACCCGGCGAAATCTCGACGTCGTAGATCACCCTGGTCTTGCTGGCGGCCTCATATGGCTTGGCGATGATGTCGGTCAGGGCCTGATAGGGACCGCCGAAATGCGTTACCCGCAGCGTCGTTTCCTGCGCCATGGCCGAAGTGCCGGCGCCGGCCAACCCGGTGACCCCCAGCGCCGCCGCGCCCAGCGCGAGCTTGCTGCCGCCGACCAGAAGATCCCTGCGCCGCATCTCGAAGCTCATCGTGGTCTCCATCATCTGGAATACGTGATCGGAAGGTTATCAGTGAATTGCCAGCCTTGCGAACGCCTCGCGATTGACCTCGATGCCAAGACCCGGCTCTTGCGGCACCGGAAGACAGCCGTCGCCATCGAGCCATGACGGATGCGCCGTCGGCGCGCGCGTGAGATCATCATGCAGGGCAGTGCGAAGCGACAGCGGATAGGTGATGACCGAACGAATAGACAACACGCTCTCCGCGAGCACGAGGCGGCTTCCGGACGATATTAATTCGGTATCGAATTATTCTTTACCGAACTAAATGCAGGCTATTGCGCCGCAAAATGGCTGTCAATTCTGCGGCCGTCTCAAATTTTGAGCGTTTGCCGCGAACCGCGCGCTATTTTTAGGCATGCCGCCGCGGGCACCTCGCAAACAAAGAGAATTTTTCGCCGCCGGGGTTGCGGGGCATTGCTAGTGCACCAATCAAAAGATATTCGGTTACGTCATCGTGATGCAGCGCCGCTTCGGGCGTGCGCGGATCGTTCGATCGATGTCGTTCACCGGGACAATCGCCGCCATGGCAAAGACTGCGACGCGCAAGACAAAGGCTGCCGGTCGTGACGCAAAGTCCGCCTCCGGCTCTGCCGCGAACAAGACGGCGCGCGCGACAAGCGCGGCAACACCGGTGAACAAGCGCCGGGCCCATAGCGTGATGGCTGTGGCCGCCGGCAAGTCCGGCCGCAAGCCGGCGGCGAAAATACCGAAGCCCCGTCGCAGCCGTGACATCCCCGGCGACAGCGGCGCGCGCGTGCCTGTCAATCAAATTATCGAGCAATGGCAAAGGGAAAGGCCGGATCTGGATCCCGCACCGATGCGGCTGTTCGGGGCTCTGGCGCAGGCCCACATACTGACCACGCCCTATATCAACCGGGTGATCGCCAGGCATGGGCTGGTGCGGGGCACCTTTGACGTGCTTTCGGCGTTGCGCCGCGCAGGTCTGCCGTTTTCGCTGACCCCCAAGCAACTCGCGGAATCGCTGATGCTCAGCGGCGCCGGCATGACCAGCCGGCTCGATCGTCTGGAGCAACTTCATCTGGTGGCGCGGCTTCCCGAGCCGAACGATCGTCGCAGCCTCAAGATCCAGCTCACGCAGAAAGGCGTGAGGCTGATCGACGAAGTGATCCCGCAGATCGTCGCCGCGCAATGGCAATTGGTCTCGGCCCTTGGCGATCGCGACACGGCGACGCTGGTCGACCTGTTGCGTCGCCTCACCGAAACATTGTTTGCGTCGATTGATCCCACGGATCTCGACTGAGGTGCGGCGCTGGTTGACAGCGCGGAAACCGCCTCATAGGCTTCAGGTAGTTCGCTATCGAACTATCTGCCGTTGGCCAGATGCACGGCTGACCGCCGGCTCTGACCGACCGCTGAGGCTGCTGGAATAACCGTGCCGGAATCTGCCATGCCTTCGATCGTCGATATGCACGCCCACTACATGTCGCCCGCACTGCTCGATGAAGCCGAGCGCAACGGCGCGCATTATGGCGTCCGCCTCGAGCGCAACGCCGACGGCAACGCCCGCATCTCCTTCAACGGCGGCCCGCTGCTGCGGCCGTTCTTTCACCAGCTCTGCGATCTCGCGCACCGGCTTCCCGGCATGGACGCCGCCGGGATCGCCCTCCAGATTGTCTCGACATGGACCGACATGGCCGGCGACGATCTGCCGCCGCTGCAGGGTGCGCGTTGGGCGCGGCTGCAGAACGAAACGATGGCGGCCGATATCAAGGCCTGGCCCGGACGCTTCGCGGCCATGGGCACGCTGCCGATGCAGGATGTCGACGCGGCGATCGCGGAGCTCGACTTCATCGTCGATCATCTCGGCATTCGTTCGGTGGAGATCGGCACCAATATCAACGGCCGCGACCTCGATCACCCGAACTTTCGGCCGCTGTGGAAACGATTGCACGAACGCAACATCTTCGTTTTCCTGCATCCGCCGCTTCGTCCGGTCGGTCTTGAGCGGACCGGCGACTACTTTCTCAACAATCTGATCTCCTACCCGACCGACACCACGATCGCCGCCGCGCGGCTGGTATTCAGCGGCATCCTTGATGAATTTCCGGGCCTGAAGATCTGCCTCGCCCATAGCGGCGGGTTCCTGCCGTTCCAGATCGGACGCTTCGATCTCGGTTATGCGAAGCATCCGGCCTGCAGCAAGGTACTCAGGCATCAGCCCTCCGACTTCCTCACGACATTCGTCTATGACAGCCTCACCCATAACAGCAGGGCGCTTTCTTTCCTGATCGATACGGTCGGCGCGGACAGCGTGGTGTACGGCACCGATTACCCGTTCGAGATGCTTGAGGCGATGGGGCCGGCCCGCATCGAAACGCTCCCGGGCCTCTCGCGCGCGGCGCGCGACGATATTCTCGGTAACACGGTGCGGACGCTGCTGAACGATTTGCCCCGCCGGACCGGCAGTGAGCGGCGCGTCAAAATGGAAGCCTAGATGCGTCGTGACTTGCGGATCGCCGTTATCGGCGCGGGTTTGGGCGGCATGACCACCGCCGGCCTGCTGCAGCGCGCCGGTTTCGGGGTCAGGGTTTACGAGCAGGCGCCGGCCTTCTCGCGGATCGGCGCCGGGATTCATCTCAGCGCCAATGTGATGATGGTGATGCGGCGATTGGGCATCCAGCAGACGCTGGTCGATGTCGGAATGACGCCGGATGCCTTTGTCAGCCGCAAATGGGATACCGGCGAGACGCTGTTCGAGCTGCCGCTGGGCCCGGCCCGGGAAGCGCATTACGGCGGCCCCTATATCAACGTCCATCGCGGCGACCTGCACGCGGTTCTGGAATCCGCGCTTTCGCACGGCACCGTGGCGTTCGGTCACCGGCTGATGGCGATCGAGGAGCGCGGCACCTCGGTACGGCTTGGCTTCGAGAACGGGGTGACGGAAGACGCCGATATCGTGATCGGCGCCGATGGCGTCAATTCCAAGCTGCGCGAATTTTTGCTAGGCGCCGACAGGCCGCGCTTCAGTGGATACATCGCTCACCGCGCGATCTTTCCCGCCGCGCGGTTGAACGGTTTGCCGATCCGATCCTGCACCAAATGGTGGGGACCCAGGAGCCATATCCTGGTCTACTACATGACGCAGGCGCGCGAGGAGGTCTACGTCGTGAGCAGCGTACCCGCGCCCGGCTGGGACGTCCCGGAATCGTACCTGCCGTGTGATCGCGAGTCCTTTATCGCCGCGTTCGACGGCTTTCATCCGGAATTGCGGCAAGTCGTTGCAGCGGCGCCAGGCGTGACGCAATGGCCGATCTTCGATCGCGAGCCGGTCGACCGCTGGAGCCGCGGCGCGTTGGTACTGCTCGGTGACGCCTGTCATCCGATGCGGCCTTATATGGCGTCTGGCGCCGCGATGGCCATCGAGGACGGCGCGATCCTGGCCCGCTGCATTGCCGAGATCGGCACCGACGATCCCGCTGAGCCGTTCCGATGGTATGAAGCCAACCGGATGCCGCGTACCAACAAGGTACAGCGAATCTCGGAAGCCAATACCTGGCTGCGCGGCCCGACCGATACCGACTGGCTCTATACTTACGATGCCTGCGCAATACCTCTGCTCGCCCCTGAGGAAGCACCGCGGGAACTGGCGTAACAAAGGCAACTGTCATGGACGCATTCATCTGTATCACCTGCGGTACCCAATATGCTCCGACCTCCGCTCCGCCCGCCGCCTGCCTGATCTGCGACGAGGAGCGTCAATTCGTTCCGCCCAGCGGCCAGGCCTGGACCACGCTGAAACGGCTTGAGCGCAGCCACATGCCGACATTCCGTGATGAAGCTGGCCTGACCGGCATCGGCATCGCACCGGCATTCGGCATCAACCAGCGCGCGCTGCTGGTGCCGAGCGGCGATGGCAATGTGCTGTGGGACTGCGTCAGCCTTGTCAGCGACGTGATGGTGGAACTGATCAAGGGCGTCGGCGGGCTCAAGGCGATCGCGATCTCGCATCCGCATTACTACACCACCATGGTGGAATGGAGCCGGGCTTTCGGCGGCATTCCGGTCTATCTGCACGCGGCGGACCAGGACTCGATCATGCGACCCGATCCATGCCTCGCATTGTGGTCTGGCGAGACGAAGGAAATCGCACCGGGCATGACACTGCTTCGTACCGGCGGCCATTATGACGGCGGCACCATCATGCACTGGGCTGCGGGATGCGAGGGCCGTGGCGCGCTGTTGTCAGGCGATCTGCTGCAGGTCGTGGCCGACCGCAAGCATCTTGGCTTCATGCGGTCCTACCCGAACTTCATTCCGCTTGGCGCCGCCGCTGTCCGGACCATCGCGAAGCGTGTCCAGCCGTTCGACTATGACGCTATCTACGGCGCCTTCTGGAACGCGGTCATTCCAAAAGATGCGAAGCGCGCGATGCAGGTATCGGTGGCGCGGCACATCGAATGGCTCGGCCGGGATATTGTCTGACAGCATCTTGGCCTCTTTCCTGCTTGCACGATAGCGGCCGGCAATGGGTTCGGTATCAAAGCGGTTAAGACCGGTCTGGGGTTGACGGCATGGACAGGACGACACGGATCGCCATTCTCGGCGCGGGCCTTGCCGGCCTCACCGCCGCGGGCCTGCTGCAACGCGCCGGCTTCTCTGTCGCGGTCTATGAACAGAGCCCCGGTTTCTCGCGCATCGGCGCCGGCATTATCCTGGGCGCCAATGTCGCGAAGATCCTGCGCCGGCTCGACCTCGAGCACGGGCTGGCGACAACAGGCATTCGCCCCGATGCGTTTCTCAGCCGCGCCTGGGATAGCGGCGAGACCCTGTATGAATTGGTGTTCGACGCGGCATGCGAAGCGCGTTTCGATGGCCCGTTCGTCAATATTCACCGCGCCGACCTTCATCAGCTTCTGCAGCAGCCGCTCACGCCCGGCACCATCCGGTTCGACCACAAAATTGCAGGGATCGACGAAACCACCGACGGCTTGACGCTAGCATTCGAAAACGGCGCAACCGCGAAGGCCGATCTGGCGATCGGCGCCGATGGCATTCGTTCGAAGGTGCGCGAGATCATGCTCGGCTTTGAGGAGCCGCGCTTCATCGGCCGCATCGCACCGCGTGCCGTATTCCCCGCTGAGCGCATCAAGGGCGAGCCGATCCGCGACTGCACCAAATGGTGGGCGCCGGACCGCCATGTGCTCGCCTACTACATGACCGCTCGTCGCGACGAGGTCTATGTGATGGCCGCCATTCCCGCCGCCCGCTGGGACGGCGATGGCTCACCGGTGCGCGGCAACCGCGACGAATTCATTACCGCCCTGGACGGCTTTCACCCCGATCTGCTGCGGGCGGCGGAAGCCGCGACGGATGTCACGGTATGGCCGATCCATGACCGCCCGCGTAACGACTGCTGGAGCATGGGACGTGTGGTACTGATGGGCGACGCCTGCCATCCGGTGCGGCCGTTCATGGCCGCAGGCGGCTCCATGGCGATCGAGGATGCCGCCATTCTCAGCCGTTGCCTGGTGGAATTCGACGACCCCAGCACTGCCTTCGCGCGCTACGCAAAAATCCGCATCCCGCGTGTTGCCGAGGTGCAGCGCATCTCGATCGACAACACCTGGATGCACGGCCCCACCGAGACCGACTGGTTCTTCGCCTACGACGCCTTCAACACGCCCCTCCACGCCTGATGCAAGGAGCCGTCATGTCCGACTTCAAGCCCCTCACCCCACGCACGATCCGGCCCGATCCGATGATCGCGCGGGATCTGGTCGGCTACGGCGAGGTCCCGCCCGATCCGCGCTGGCCCGGCGGCGCGCGCATCGCCGTCAACTTCAATCTCAATATCGAAGGTGGCGGCGAAGCAACGCTGGCCAACGGCGATCCGGTATCCGAGGGCATGCTCAACGACATCGGCGTCCCGACCAAGACCGGCGTCAGGTCGCCGTTGGCGGAATCCGTGTTTGAATACGGCAGCCGCCGCGGCGCCTGGCGCCTGCTCGACATCTTCCGCAAATTCTCTGTTCCGATCAGCGTGCTCGGCGTCGCCCGCGCGATGGAACAGAATCCCGATCTCGCCAGGGCCTGCGTAGCGCGCGGACATGAAATGGTCAGCCACGGTTATCGCTGGATCGACTATTCGGATGTCGATGAAGCCACCGAGCGGGAACATATCAAGCGCGCGGTCGAAATCCTGACCGATTTTGCCGGCACCAGGCCGCTGGGCTGGATGACCGGACGCCCAGGTCCGAACACGCGCCGCCTGATCGCCGAGGAAGGTGGATTCCTCTATGATCGCGACTCGCTCGCCGACGAGTTGCCTTATTGGATCGCGACCGCGCAGGGACCGCATCTGGTCATTCCCTATTCCTATGAAGCCAACGATAACCGCTTCAACGAGAATTCCGGTTTTTCGACTGCACAGGATTTCTTCACCTATATGCGCGACGCCTTCGACCTGCTCTATGCCGAAGGTGAAGCAGGCTCGCCGAAACTGCTGTCGATCGGACTGCACGACCGCTTGATCGGGCGTCCCGGCCGCGCCGGAGGGCTGATCAAGCTGTTGGAGCACATGGCGGGTTTCGACGGCGTATGGTTCTGCCGTGGCATCGACATCGCGCAACACTGGCGCGCTCATTTTCCGCCGCAGGCGTGACAGATGAGCTGGCAACAACCGTCGTCATGGCACGGAACATGCTTGCTTTTAATCCGCAAAAACTGCGGTGCCACCGCCCTTCTAGAACGCTTCAAACAATGGAACCAGCCATGACCCTCACGAGTATTCCGATTATCGATATTTCGCCTTATCGCATCGGTTCCGCCGATGGCAAACAGACTGTGGCCAAGGCGGTGGCGCAAGCCTGCCGTGACATCGGCTTTCTGGTGATCACGGGACACGGTGTCTCTCCCGCGCTGGTGGACAGGGTTGATGCGAGCTCGCGGGCTTTTTTCGATCTGCCGGCAGCGGACAAGATGGCGATCAAGCGGCCAAAGGACGATCAGGTTCGCGGCTACAGTGCGGTCGGGGATGAAGGCCTTTCCTACAGCCTTGGCGAAAAATCCCCCGGTGATCTCAAGGAATCATTTTCGATCGGCCCCGTTGTCGTGCCGGACGATCCATATTTCACCGGCGCGGCCGCGGGTCCGCATTTCGCGCCTAATCTCTGGGCAGAACAGATCCCGGATTTCAAGGAATCGTGGAAAGAATATTTCCAGGCGATGTCCGATCTTTCCAAGACGTTGATGCGCATCTTTGCGCTCGGCCTTGATTTGCCCGAAACTTATTTTGACGACAAGATCGATCGGCACATCAGCATGTTCCGCGCGCTCAAATATCCCAACCAGCACGAGGAGCCCTTGCCCGGTCAGCTCCGCGCCGGCGCGCATTCCGACTACGGCAGTCTGACCATCGTGCGCACGGAAGACCGTCCGGGCGGCCTGCAGGTCTACAACAAGGATGGAGAATGGGTCGACGTCCCGGCGGTCGCCGGCGGATTCGTCGTGAACATCGGCGACCTCATGATGCAGTGGACCAACGATTTGTGGTCTTCGACGCTGCATCGCGTGGCTAATCCGCCGCGCGAAAAGGCCGGCGACAGCGCGCGGCTTTCCCTGGTTTTCTTTCATCAGCCGAATTACGACGCGATGGTCGAATGCCTCGAAAGCTGCAAAGGCCCCGGCAATCCGGCTAAATACGAACCGGTATCATCGGGCGATCATCTGACCAGCAAGTTCGTCAAGCAGACGACCTTCGGCGAAGGCACCAGGAAATCGGCATGACGAGTTCTCCGACCCCGGACAAGGCGACGCTGTCCTACGTCAACGTTTTTGCGCGGGACATCGTCGCTCTGAGCCAGTTCTATATGGATGTGTTCGGCTTCGCCGAGATCGAGAAAATTCGCTCGCCTATTTTTCGCGGGCTGGACACGGGTCGCAGCAGCCTCGGCTTCAATGCACAGGACGCTTACGGCCTGTTGAAGCTGGAGGAATTCTCAGAAGTCAGCGGCATCAAGTTCCTGCTCAACATTGATGTCGCCAGCGCGGCCGAGGTCGATCTTCTGACACCGAAGGCTGTCTCCTTGGGCGCGAAATTGGTGAAGCCACCCTACAAGACCTATTACAACTGGTACCAGGCCGTTTTGCTCGATCCAGAGGGGAACGTTTTCCGCATCAATCACATGCTGGAATAATGGCGCTGCTGTAGCCCCCGCGTTTCGGCGCGAGGGGCACCGCAATCTCTTCACGCAATTTTCGCCGTTCTGTCCGCCGTCGCCCCCTTTGGTGCCTCGCCATTTCCCCACTCCGCGATCAGGTCAGCGGAGTCCACCACCAGGCCGAGATGCAACGAGATCATCGCTAATGCCGCCGCTTCCAGATTGTCGTCCGTCCCGCGTACCAGATCCCTGGCGACGACCACCCGGTAATTGTGATTGTTGGCGTCAAAGGCGGTGTTCAGAACGCAACAGTCGGTGAAGCCGCCATTCAGGACGACCGTCTCCACCCGCATGTTGCGCAGCAGGAAATCCAGATCGGTCGGATAGAACGCCGACAGGCGGCGCTTGGTCTCGACGATCAGGTCACCGGGTTCGACCCGGGTCACGAATTCGGTCCAGCGCGATCCTTCGATCGCGTGCGCCTCGCTATTGGGAATGGCCCCCACGTGAAGCGGGAACGTCCGCCGCCATGCCGCACTGATGCCGTTGAGATCGTCGGCGCCGCCACGCCGCAGCACTGAGCGGACATGGATGATGGGAATACCGAGCGCCCGGACGCGATCGTGAAAGGCGTCGATCGGTGCCACGACGTCGCGCGCGCGCGGAGCCGGACAAGGGCAGTCGGGCGATGGATCGAGATGCCCGCGATGCATGTCAATCGAGACCACCGCGGTCTTCGCGGGATCGAGATAATCGTCGAATCCGGCCGTGACCTCGCGCGGCTTGCCATAAACGTGAATGCGCATAGCGATGATGCTCCTGACTATTTGACCTTGCTGTGCTCAGAGCAAAATTAGTCGTCTAAACCGAGTTTGCTTCCATTATCGCCGTTCTTCCCGCACATGCGGTTGGCCCAGTGCCCCCGGCTCACCGAGATAACCGCGATTGCGCGCGCCCACCCACATCATCACGGCGATCGTCGCGACATAAGGCGTCATCAGCATGAGATATTGCGGTACGCGGATCCCGGCCGCGGCGATACGGGGAACCACCCCTTCGATGCAGCCGAACAGCAACGCGCCAGCAAGAGCCGGCCACGGCGCCCATCGCGCGAATACCACCAGAGCCACCGCAATCCAGCCACGCCCTCCTACCATACCGGTGACCCACAGCTTGACACTGACGACTGAGATATAGCCGCCTGCCAGTCCGACCAGCGCCGAGCCCGCAACGATTGCGCCGATCCGGTACAGCGACACGTTGAGTCCGGCCGCATCGGCGGCCGCGGGATTTTCACCTACCGCGCGCAGTTTCAGCCCCAGCATCGATTTTTGCAGGAAAAACGAAACCCCAAAGAAGATCGGAATGGCGAGGTAGACGATCGGATCCTGAACGAACAGGATCCGGCCGACGAACGGAATTTCCGAGAGCGGCCAGATTGCGATCTTGCTGAGGCCGATAATCGGGTGGTTCTGCCAATTAGCGAGTGTACCGATCAGGCCGGTCAGGCCCTGACAAAAGAACACGATCGAGAGGCCCGCAATCACCTGATTGACCCGCAGGATCACGACCAGGCCCGCGAACAACAGGGATACCAGGCTCGCCGCCAGCATCGCGACCAAAAGCGCAATCAGCGGGTGGCCGCCCAATATCAGGCTGGCGCCCAGGCCGGCCACGGCGCCCACCAGCATCAGTCCTTCGGCGGTCAGGTTCAAAACTCCGGAACGCTCGGAAATGATCAGGCCGAGCGCCGCGAATGCATAAGGTGCCGCGGTGCCCGGGGCGTTGGCCAACCAGTTGATGAGAAATTCGGTCATGTCCAAGGTTCTATTTTAGCGGGTCCAGCGAATGCGGTGGCGGATGAGAAATTCAGATGACGCGACAGCGATCACGATAATGGCCTCGATGAGCTGCACCATGGTAAAGGGAATCTGATAAAATACCTGCAGCGTTTGACCGGTCACGAACAGCACCGCGAGCAGGAATCCGACAATCACCACGATGATCGGATCGTTGCGCGACAGGAACGCGATCAGAACACCGGAAAATACGTATCCATCAAAGAACGACTGCGTCAGCCGCCCTTCCTGACTGGCGACATTGACGAACCCCGCAAGTCCGGCCGCGACGCCCGAGATCGCGATCACGACCATGCTGATGGCCCGCACGGGCACGCCAACCACCCGTGCCATGCCGGGATTGGCGCTGATGAAGCGCATGTAGAATCCGGCCCGGCTGAGATGGACTCCCCATCCCGCCACCGCGGCCGCTGCCAGCGCGACCAACAGCGCGCCGTTGACGCCATATCCGATATCTGAAAGCCGCTCGAACGGCTGGTATTGGGTCGATTGCGGAAACGCCGTCTTGGAATCCTGCCAGGCACCGTAAAGCAGGTGCAACAAGAAATACGAGGCAATGTAATTCATCAGCAGCGTCGATATGATCTCGTTGACGCGAAAGCGCACCTTCATCCAGTAAGCCAGCATCACCCACAACATGCCGCCCAGGGACGCGGCAAAACCCATGACGATGAGCCGCGTTGATTCCGGTCCGATGCCGTAGATCGAA
This sequence comes from Bradyrhizobium sp., assembly GCF_050014615.1. Lineage (GTDB taxonomy): Bacteria > Pseudomonadota > Alphaproteobacteria > Rhizobiales > Xanthobacteraceae > Bradyrhizobium. Next base: position 59,053 of record NZ_JBEKCZ010000003.1, read on the forward strand.
ACCGCTGTCGCCGCGATGCCGCCGAACACCATCTGGCCCTCCAGACCGAGGTTCCAGAACCCGATGCGAAACGCCAGGCCGGCGCCAAGTCCGACCAGGATCAGCGGCGCAGCCCGCACCAATACCGAGCGCAGGCTGTCGGCGTTGAACACGCCCGCGAGCTCCCTGGCGAGATCAAGCGGCGCTATGCCGGCAAGATCGAGGATCGCCACCGAAATGATCAGTCCGATCGCGAGCGAACCGGCGAGAATACCGGCCTGTTTCCCCGGCGAGATGGTCTGGCGTATGTCCAGCGTAAAGCGGCCGATGCCACGGCGCGGAGGTAGTTTCGGCGCTGGCGACAGGGGCGGATTCTCGCGGACGATCATCGCGACATCATGCATGATCCACCATCGCGCGGCCAATCTCCTGACGGTCAGCGGGCCGGTCGAATTCGGCGACGATCCGCCCCCGTGTCATGACCCCGATCCGGTCGGAGAGGGCAAGGATTTCGTCGAGGTCTTCGCTGATCAACACCACCGCAGCCCCACGATCGCGGGCGGCCAGCAACCGCTCATGCACGGCGGCACAGGCCCGCGCATCAAGCCCGCGGCTTGGGCTGTGCGCGACCACCACCGTCGGCTGCCGGCTGAATTCCCGGGCGATCACCAGTTTTTGGGCATTGCCTCCCGATAGCAAGGCTGCCTTCTGCCCAACGCCGCGAACGCCCTGCACATCGTAGGCGGTGACGGCCTTGGCGGCGTCGCGGCGCATGGCACCCCGGTCGATCAACCAGGGTGGTCCGTAGCAGCCGGATTTGATGGTCGCGACCGTGAAATTGTCGGCAACAGACAGCGACCCAGCGAGCGCGAACGCGTAACGATCGGCGGGTATTGCGGCGAGCCCGGCTTCGCGGCGAATGGCGGGAGGCAGCGCGGCGACATCGCCCGGTCCTTCCAGCCAGATCTCGCCAGAGAGTGGCTGGCGCGCGCCAATCAGCGCCTCGGCGAGTTCGGCCTGACCGTTGCCACTGACCCCGGCAAGACCGTAGATTTCTCCCGCCCGCACGAAAAAATTGGCGTCGGCCACCATCACCTGGCCATCGCCGCGCGCGCAGTGCAAGGCGCCGACATTAAGCCTGGTCGTTCCCCGGGGGCGCTCAGCCCGGCCGGGCAGCGGTGCAGTCTGCCCCACCGTCAACTCCGTCAGCTCCGCGGTCGAGGCCGCCCGCGGATCGGGCGTAGCTACCGTTCGTCCGCCCCGCATGATGGTAACGGCATCGGCATGGCGTTTGACCTCGTGAAGCTTGTGGGTGACCAGGACCACGGCGACGCCACTACGGGCGAGACGACGAACGATCCCAAGCAGCCGCTCCGCCTCGGCATCGGTCAGTACCGCCGTCGGCTCATCGAGAATGAGAATTCTCGTACCCCCGATCAGCACCTTGATGATTTCCACCTGCTGCTGCTCGGCGACCGAGAGATCTCCAACCCGCCGATCGGGATCGATATCGAACCCGAGTTGAGCCGCCTGCTTGCGAACGTTATCGCGAATGTCCGCAATTCCAGAACGATACGCCGGCCGCGGATTCGCCAGCAGGATGTTTTCCGCGACCGTGAATGGTTTCACCAGCTTGAAATGCTGGTGAACCATGCCGATGCCGCGGCTGCGGGCGTCTGCCGGGCCGGACAGCGCAACCGTTTCGCCATTCACGGCGAGGGTTCCGGCATCCGGCACGTAAAAGCCCGCAGCAATGTTCATCAGCGACGACTTGCCCGCCCCGTTTTCGCCGAGCAATGCATGAACCTCACCGGGTTTCGCGGAGAAGACGGCGCCGTCGAGCGCGACGACGCCGTCAAACGTCTTCCTGATTCCGGTGAGCTCAAGCGCGAGAGCCATCGATCCGTCCGGGCGTGCCACTATTTCTGCGCGATCACACCCGGTACGTACCAAACCATCTTCCAAAGACCGCCGTCGTCGATCGGTTTGCCTGCCGCAAGCACTTCCTTGCCCGTGGTGTCGCTCATCGGTCCGGTGAAGATCTGCTTTCCTGCAATGATCGCGTCGCGTTCGGCCATCACCTTGTCGGCGAGTTCCTTCGGCACCGCAGTTCCGCAGCAGGCGATATCGGTGCCGCCCTCCTTGATGCCGGGGAATGCGCCGTAGGGACTGGGCTGCCAATCACCCGCCGCAACCTTCTTGAGTTCCGGAGACAGGAACTTGTCCCATGTCCAGACCGAAGAGCACAGCGTCGCCTTCGGCGCGAACTCGCGCAAATCGCGGTGATGCCCGGTGCCGTAAATGCCGCGCTCCTGCGCGACGATCTGCGGTGTCGGGGTGTCGACGTGCTGGCCGATCACATCGATGCCCTGATCCGCCAAAGCCGAAGCGGCGGCGCGCTCTTTGACCGGATCGTTCCAGGCACCGGTGAAGATCACTGTGACCGTCGCCTTCGGATTCAGCTTCTGAGCACCGAGTTCGTAGGCGTTGATGGTCCAATTGACCGGGCCGATCGGATGCGCCGCGACGAATCCGAGCTTGCCGGTTTTGGACATTCCGCCCGCGATCATACCGCACAGATACTGACTCTCATAGGTTCGGCCGTAGAACGACTCAAGATTGGCGCCGTTGGTGGTGCCTGACGCATTGAGAAAGGCGACCTTCGGATACTTCTCGGACAGCTCCTTGAAAGTGTCCGAATACCCGAACGCGGTGCCGATGATGACGTTGTAACCGCGCTGGATGAACTGCTCCGCGGCCGGTTTGATCTGACCGGCGACTTCCGGCACCTTTTCCACGAACGGAATTTTCATACCGACCGCATCCTCGATTTTCGGACGCGCTTCGTCAAAAGCCTGGGTCCAACCGCCGTCGTTCTTTTGATCAAAATAAAGAAATGCGATTTTCGCTGGTGCGGGAAGCGTGAAGCCAGCGGCGTAGGCAGCCACCGCGCCGCAAGAAATCGCCGCGCCGGCCGCGACGAACATGGTCCAGTACTTTCTCTTCAATATCTGTTGCATGATCTCGACTCTCCTTTTTACCCCAGTTGACCCCAGAACTCGGGGCGACGACATCGTTCCACGAACGAATAGTTTCAAAGCGCGCAAAAAATAGCGCGCCCAATATTTGCGCAGCCGGAGGCTATAGTGGGCAACGAAACTTATCGGCGCAGCGTATTTCGCTAACGGAATATCAGATGGGCTGTATGTCATGTCCTCTCCGATTTTTCGCCGCTGCGACGAAACAAGGATCTGAACAATCCCTTGATCAACAAGCCCAGCAAAGCGAAGCCCCCGATGGGGTTGCCAGCGGTCGTATTCGCTGCTGAGGCTGCTACCGCGGCTTCGGCGCCCGGCGTCGATGAATGTGCCGAGCCGAGTTCAGCTTCCGCGTTGCGCACGAAGTTGGCGACGAGAGCGTTGGCAACTTCGGAGATGAGGCCCGTGCGACCGAATTGCGCGATCGTCCCCGAGAGCTGAATATCAGAATCGACAACGACGCCAGTCAAATCGCCCGACGGCAGCAACAGGCAGTTCATGCTCATCTTGCCGCGACTAGCTCCCTTGCGATCGACACCCTTGCCTTCGAGCGCGACCGACTTTTTCTCTTCGTCGTAATGAACAGCCGCCTCGCCTTCAAAACTGGCCTGAAACGGGCCTACCTTCGCCGAGACCTTGCCGAGGTGACGTCCATCTTCCTTTGCTCCAACGTATTCGGCGCCCGGTAGACAACCCGCAACCCTGGGGACGTCGCGAAAGAAACGCCAAACCTCGTCGAGTGGATGCGCGATCGTAAATTCCTGATGCAGTTTCATCTCACCCCTGCTTGACCTCGTCGCATGTTGACCTGCCTATTTGCGGCCGTCTCAATCATCAGAATTATCCGTGCCTTCGGTGCAAGATGCGGTGCAAGCGGTCAGGCGTCATTGGAAGCCGATTGACCGCCCCCGGTTGCTGCAGAGCCGCGTCGATTGCAGAAGCAAGCGCCGCGCCAACCCCGGTTATCCCTCCCTCTCCTGCACCTTTCACGCCAAGCGGATTCAGCGGGCTCGGAGAGTCTTCGCGGATCAAAACCTCGACATCAGGCACTTCGTGGCAAGTGGGCAGCAAATAATCGGCAAAGCTCGCCGCAAGGGGTTGACCCTGTCCATCGTAGACAAACTCTTCAAGCAACGCTCCGCCGACGCCCTGTGCCACGCCGCCTGCGATTTGTCCCTGCACCAGCATGGGATTGATGGCCCGTCCCACGTCATAGGCCACCAGATATCTTTCGATGCCGACGCCGCAGGTCAGCGGATCGACCTTAACTTGCGCGAAATGAATGCCATAAGGATAGGTCATGTGGTCGGCGCGGAACCAACCCTCGCTTTTCAGTCCGCCCGTCTCACCAAGCTGGCTGGCGATCTCGCCGAGGCGTATCGAAGCGCCCCCTTCCCGCACGGCAACCGCACCATCGACCAGATGAAGCCTGTCGGGCGCGGCCTGGAGAAGATCGGCGGCGGCTTCCACGGCGCGATCACGAAGCGCCTCGGAGGCGATCTTCACGGCGGAGCCCGCCATCACTGTGACACGCGACGCGAAAGCGCCGCGGCCGCACTCGATCCGGTCCGTCTGGCCGTGAACGACCGTGATGCGCTCAATCGGAATATCGAGCGTCTCCGCACAGATCTGTGCCAATACCGTCTCGACCCCCTGACCGACGGATGCAACCCCGGTCACGATCTCCACGGCTCCCGACTTGTCGAGGCTCATGCGCACGAGGTCATCGGGGCCGAGGCCGCTCTTTTCGACGAAATAGGCAATACCCAGACCAACCATCTCGCCCTTGGCACGACGGGCGGCGGCTTCTTCGAGCAAACGATCGTAATCGAGGTGAACAAGCATGCGCTCGAGAAGATCGTGATACTTTCCGGAATCGTAGACGACATGGGTTCCGAGCGCCTCGATCCCCCGATGGAATGGCATTGCACTTTCGGGAATGAGGTTGACGCGACGGACATCGATCGATGAGAGCTTTAGTTCGGCTGCGATCTTTTCGATCAGGCGCTCACGGGCAAACGTCGACTCATACCGTCCGGGAGCACGATAGGTGCCCGCCGGCGTCTTGTTGGTGAGACGAATGTGGCCTTCGACCGAGTAAGCGGGAATCACGTAGGGGCCAGGCAGCAATCCCGCGGACAAGTCCGTCACCGTGGTACCATGCGTGCGCACATAGGCGCCCTGATCGGTGAAGAATTTGGCCTGAAGGCCGAGAATGAAGCCACGCGCATCGACTGCCGCCCGAAGACGATAGGTCTGATCGCGCGAATGATTGGCAGCCAGTAAGTGTTCCCTGCGATCCTCTATCCATTTGACCGGCCGGCGCAGCCGCAGGGCCGCGGCGCAGACCAGCACGTCTTCCGGATAAAGCTCACCGCGTATTCCGAATCCACCACCGACATGACCTTCGCTGAGCTGAAGCTTATGGGGGGCCAGACCCAACATCTTGCTAATGGCATCGCGATTGTAATGCGGCACCTTGGCCGCGCCATAGACGGTCAGAACGTCGCTATTGGCATCGTGGACCCCCAGGGCGCCGCGGGTCTCCATGGGAACGCCGGTATGACGTCCAACTTTCGCCTCTAATTCAACCACGCGATGGGCCTGGCTGAACGCGGCGTCCATGTCACCATAGGACCGGCGTATCACCGCTGGCTCTGAAAGCAGCCCGGGATGGCTGTCCGGCATAAACAGCGACGGCTCAGCGGTGGCATCGAGTTGCGCGTCAAGTTCCTCGATGTCGCAAAACACAAGGTCGGCGGCGTCTTCAGCAACATAGGGGTCGGAAGCGAACACGACGGCGACGGGTTCGCCGACATAGCGCACGTAATCACGCGCCAGAATCCATTGTCGGTAGGGAACGAGACCCTCTGCGCGCATCTGACGAAAATCGATCGGCGGCAAGTCATCGACATCCCGAATGGTCCAGACTGCAACAACGCCCTCGAGCTGGGTTGCCTCCGTCGTCTCGATACCGAGGATCTTTCCGAACGCGACGGGCGAGCGCACAACGCGCATGTGAACCTGGCCGGGCCAATTGCAGTCGGCCGCAAACGCGCCGGTCCCGAGCAGCAGCGGACGGTCTTCGAGGCGTTTGTGCGACCGGCCGATATAGTTCATCTGCGTGCTCCGGATCGCATCTCCACGGCAGCCAGTCGAACCGCTTTGATGATGTTTTGGTACCCGGTGCAGCGGCAGAGGTTGGAGGACAGCATCTCCTTGATCTCCTCATCGGACATGTCAGGGGTTTCCTGCAACGCGCCGGCCGCGAGCATCAGAAATCCGGACGTGCAGAAGCCGCACTGCAGACCGTGGTTTTCCCAGAACGCCTTCTGCAGCGGATGCAACGTATCGCCATCGGCAAGACCTTCGACGGTACGAATTTTCTTGCCTTCGGCCTGAACACCGAACATCAGGCACGAACGAATTGGTTTGTCGTCGACGAGAATCGTGCAGGCGCCGCAGACGCCGTGTTCGCATCCGATGTGGGTGCCCGTCAGGTGACAGTCGTCGCGCAGCACGTCGACCAGCGTACGGCGTGGCTCGACCGAGACACGATGCTCGCGGCCGTTGACATCGAGGGTAATGCTGATTTTGTCAGGCATTGAGGGCCGCTCCCGCTTTGCGCAAATGTTCGCGAATACGCTGGGGGGTGGCGGGAATCTCTGATATCTCGATCCCGAACGGCGACAGCGCATCGACGATCGCATTGACGATGGCGGCCGGCGCGCCGATGGCGCCGCCTTCGCCTACGCCCTTGGCGTGAGTCACGCTCTCGGGAGAAACCGTCTCGAGATGAAGGATTTCTATTTCCGGCATTTCGGCAATGGTCGGCAGCAGATAATCAGCAAAGGATGTCGTCAGGAGATTGCCGGTCTCGTCGTAGACCATTTCCTCCAGCAAGGCGTTGGCGATACCCTGGGCTACGCCGCCGGCAATCTGACCATCGACGATCATCGGGTTGATCAGCACGCCGGCATCCTCCACCACGAGAAATCGCTCGATCTTCACGCCGCCGGTTTCAATGTCGACCTCAACGACGGCAAGGTGGCAGGCGTTGGAGAACGTACCTGGAGGGTCATAAAACGCGTTTTCCTGGAGCCCCGGGGATTGACCGGGGAAGCGGTAGCTCTGGTGATAGGCGGCACGTGCAAGCTCGCCGATCTCGATCGCCTTGTTGGTGTTGGCGACACGGGCCCAGCCGTCCTTCAAGCTGACGGCGTCAGCGGTCGCATCCAGCATCTGCGCCGCGATCAGCTTCAGCTTTCCGGCCACTTTCGCCGCCGCCAACTTTGATGCGCCTCCGGCAATCACCATCGATCGGCTGGCGAACGTACCCCAGCCATAGGGCGTCGTATCGGTATCTCCGGAAATGACCCGGACCTTTTGCGGATCAATTCCCAATTCGTCTGACACGAGCTGGGCGAGACTGGTCTTCAACCCCTGGCCGTGCGGCGATGATCCGATACGCAGATCGACATTGCCGGACGGATCCATGACACAATCAACGATCTCGTAACCAGGCACGATATCCATGCCTCGCGCCGCATAGGCGGGCGTGCCATAGCCAGTACGTTCGCTGAAGACGGAAAGGCCAAGTCCGATATAACGCCCCTTGGCGCGCAGCTCGGTTTGCCTGGTCCTGAAAGCCGGAATGTCCATTTTCTGGACGGCCACTTCCATCGCCTGCTTGTAGGAACCTTCGTCATAGACGAGGCCGGTTGGCGAGCGATGCGGAAAGCTGTCGATCAGATTGCGGCGGCGAATTTCGACCGAATCGATCCCCAAGCGCTTCGCCGCAACATCCATCAGGCGTTCCATGGTGAAGGTCAGCATGGGACGCGCGACACCGCGATAAGGCGCCATCATGCAGGTGTTTGTCGTCACGCCCCGGGAACGAGCGGCGTATTCGCTAAAGTCATACGGGCCCGGCAATTCGGCAAACGCCATCAGCGGCTCGACCCCACAGGTGACCGGATAGCAGGAAAAGGCTCCGACATTGGAACGCAGATCGGCATCGAGGCCGAGCAGCTTGCCTTCCTTCGAGAAAGCCGCACGGATGGTGAAGGCCTGATCGCGGCTGTGCGCAGAGGCCAGAAAATTTTCCCGGCGATCCTCGGTCCACGCGACGTTGCGCTTCAGCTTGCGCGCGAGCCAGACCAGCACGACATATTCCGGAAACAGCGACATTTTCTGACCAAAGCCGCCGCCGACATCGGGAGCAATAACGCGCAGATCCGATTCCGCGATGCCAAGCGTGTCGGCGATGCCGGTCCGCAGCATATGCGGCATCTGAACCGAGGCCGTCAGCGTCACCCGTCCGCTCCCGGTGTGATATTCCGCCAGGCCGGCGCGCGCTTCCATGGGAGCTGCCGATTGGCGGTGCGAGCGCAGTTCAAGCGCTACGATTTCAGCGGCGTCTTCGAAGGCCTTGTCGAGACCCGCGGTCTTCATCCGACCTTCGACGAGGACGTTGTTGGGTGCCTCCGGATGAACCGGATCAGCGCCGGTTTCCAGGGCGAGATCGAGATCAAGCACGGGATCGGTCGCCGCGATATCCACAAATACCTGTTCGGCAAGATCCTCGGCCAGGGCCTGACTATCCGCCACGACGACCGCGACCGGCTGACCCGTGAAAACCACCCGATCAATCGCCAGCACCGGCTGCCCGATCGGGACGTAATCGGGGCGATGGAGGATTGGCCGGATCGGTTTGAGATCGGCGAGATCACGGCCCGTGAAGACAATCGCGTCCGGCGGAATCTCGATATCGACAATGGCGCCGCGCGCCACCGGGCTTCGAACAAAGCGAACGGCGGCGGCAGCGCCGATACGATCCGCGACGTAGCTGCCACCCCCCTTCAAGAGCGTTGGGTCTTCGAGCCTCGGCAACGACCGCCCGATCCAGTTCATGCGGCGGCCTCGCTCAACGCGCGCTTGACGACCGTCGCAATCAGATCCTGGCGATACTCGGCGGAAGCATGAATATCCGCGGTTGGAATAACTACCGTGCGAGCCTCCTGGGCAACGGCATCGAAGGTTTGCGACGACGCCAGCCTGCCAACCAGCGACCGCTCCAACTTTTCGAGCCGGATGGCACGATCCGATACACCGCCAATACCGAGTCTCGCCTCTTTGATAACGCCGGATTCAATCCGCAGTGCAGCCAAGGCCATTCCCAGCGCAAAATCGCCGGCACGGCGCGAAAATTCGTTAAATCCTGTCCGCCAATCGTCCGCCATCAAGGGCAAACGTATTTCCGAAAGGATCTCATCCGCGGCCAGTTCCGTCGTGAACGTTCCCTTGAAGAATTCGTGGCTCTGGATGGTCCGTTCGCCACGGCTGCTTCTGGCAACGATCTGCGCTCCCAGCGCCGTTGCAACGAGGCACCATTCGGCGGCCGGATCGGCGTGAGCAAGACTGCCTCCGAAGGTACCGCGTTGCCTGATGGGAAAGTGCGCGATGTGCCGCACCACCTTGGTCAGGAGATGACCCAGCGGACCCGCGACGACACCTCGATGAAACGTGGCATGGCGCGTCAACGCACCGATCGAGACGCTTTGGCCTGTCGTTTGGACGGAAGCCAGTTCCTTCAGTTCATTGATATCGATTAGAACTGAAGGCCGCAGCAGCCGAAAGTTCATCGCAGGAACCAGGCTCTGTCCACCGGCCAGAATCTTGCAGTCGTCCTGATTTTCAGACAGCAGAACGAGCGCCTCGGAAACGCTGGCTGGCCTGAAATATTTGAACGATGCCGGCTTCATAAGCTCTACCAGACTGACGCGCCAAAGCAGGCGCGGTTACGGGCGGAAGATTTAGCGGCCGTCCGGGCCCCCCATGCTTTGCCCCGCTGCGATGCGGCGCGAACCCAGCACTGCCTTTGCAACGTCGCCCACGGCCTCAACCGCCTCGTCCATCCCCTGGAAGCAGACGATCCGGCAAGGACACGCCTCGAGACCTTCGTAGCGCCAGGGAAATGCCCCGATCACGGCGCGCTGATTCAGCATCTTCTCGATATCGCCACCGATATTCTCGGCGTGGATCAGCCCCTCCTGAAATGCATATGAATGGAAGGGAAACATGTCTTCAGAAATGTGACGTCCCGACTTCTTGTGGATGTAATTGTACTCGCCGAAAAATTCTTCGCAGCTCTTTCCAACCCGAGCTTCAAAGCGCTTCGCGAGATCGGGCCTCATCAGACGAATGGAGGTATTCATCGAGTGATCGCCGGATCCGCAATCGATCCCGAACCACTTGATTTTCTTCTTGAGCATCCATTCGAGCAGTTCGATTTTGCCACCGGGATGCATGCAAAAATATTTAACCAGATCCTGTTCCGGCTGACCTTCCCAATAGCGATGCCAGCCGGTGTGAATGATCAGAATATCTCCGTCGCGAACCTCGACCGGCGCCTGCTCGATCATGTCCGGCGTGATCACGGCCCAATCGTCCATATGCTTGGAGACGTCGACGACAGCACCTGGCCCGACAAGAAAATCGAGAGGGTAGGACGCCATATCGCCCATGCCGTCGGTGCCATGCATCGCACCATCGATATGGGTGCCGACATGAAGGGCTGTGTCGATGCGCTGTGCGACGATCATCTTGGTCTGCAGATTCTGCGCATAGTACATTTTGTTGCCGGCATATCCGACCCAGCCCGGCGTATGCACGTTCATCAAATGAGACAGATCCACAATCTTCATAACCGCTCCTGGTTGACGTTGTTAGCCGCTCTGTCCGACCGGTTAGCGGCGAGATCAGAAATTATTGCCTGTCGAGATCTCGCACCCGCATCACTATCCTGGACTCGATCATTTCGGAGCCGCAGCGTCTGAAGGAAGCGCCCCAACGGCCTTGAGCAGTGGCACATCTGCCGGACTGGGCCCACCGACGCTGACCACGGTCACACCCTGATCTGCCGCAACCGCATGCTTGACGCCGACCGGCACGTGCACGGCGCAACCGGCATGGAACGGCAATTCAATATTGTTGGTATAGTCGCGTATCGTTCCCTTGCCCTCCAGAATGAAGATCGTGTCTTCGGAAATGGAGTGAATATGAGGAACGTTGGCCTCGCCCGGCTCAAGCACGACATAGTTCATGTTGGCGTGCCAGGCGCCGGTACCCGGCCAAACCACGAAACGCGCATCCTTGGAGATCAGCGGTAGCCTCAAGGTGGGATGATCGCGGTGAAATACTCGGATCGCCATTTGTTATTTTCCTTCCGGGAAAGCCAAATCGGCGTAAAGCGTCTCGTCGGCAGGACACGGGCCGCCGAGAATTTTCATGTCTTGACCATCGTTCGTCACGAACTGATAGGCATCGCCCGCATCGATGTGCACCATCGAACCTTCCACCAGCGGGAAGACTTCGCTCGAGACCAAATCGACGATCGAACCGGCGCCGCTCATCACATAATAAACGGCATCGCTGCCGTGATGGAGGCGTATCGTACGGGCCCCGCGCTCCAGCGTGATGATCTGAAAGGTCCGGAATTGAGCGTTGTTTCCCGGCCACATCACAACCCTGGCGTTGCCAGACCCAACAATGATCGGTATTTCTGGGCATCCCACGGCGCTGTCGACGACGCGCGCGGAGTTTGCAAGCCGAGTAGCCATCGAATTGCTCTTTTATCCACACTCGAATTGTTTTAACTGTATCAAAATTTTTGGAAGGAGCAATAGCTTTCTGACGGGTTGATGGGTAATGACGGTTGCTGGGTATTAAGTGCGGTTCGACTGCAGTGGTCAGAGAAACAGAAGGATAACTTTGGTGACCATCGAATTTTCTCCCGAACTGCCTGATGACGTGGCGGAAACGACCGCCAGCACGCTTGCGGCGATCGGCGAACGCATCCGCGAAGTGAGGCAGGCAAGGAACATGACGCTTCAGGTGCTCGCCGATAGCACGAAGCTGAGCGTATCAATGCTCAGCCTTGTCGAACGGGGCAGAGCATCGCCGTCCATCGGATCCCTGATCGTGATTGCCAGCGCGCTGGGAATTACCATGTCCGATCTTATCGCGAGTGAACCCAATGCAGACGAGGAACTTGTGGTGCGGGCATCACAGCATCACGTCGTCGAAACACCCAAGCATGTTGTCCGCAGGTTGATCCGCGAAGACCGCACCCGCGGCCTCTCGATCGCCATCAACGAATACGAGCCGAATACGGGTAATTCAGACGCCGCCCTGTCGCACGCAGGTTTTGAATACGGCTTCGTTCTGGAGGGCATACTTACAGTCGAGGTCGACAAGACGCCCTACATTCTCAAAAGCGGCGATTTGATTTCCTATAACTCCCGCCGTCCACACAAGATCTGGAATTATGGACGGCGCAAGGTACGGACCCTATGGTTCAATCTTGATCGAGACACCTGAAGGTTTTCATTCCTGCAGGGAAGCAGCACCAAGACCATCTCGCGCGTGCTTTCCTGCGCCGTTGATCGGCGAGATTTCGCAAACGGAAGACCGAAGACCGATCGAGCCGCTGATCGGATCGGCATGGTCATCCGATATCAGGCGATTATAGTTGGCGCCGGAGTCAGCGAGCGAATCGAAGGCGTCCAGGCCAAGCTCTTCGTTGCCCTGCCACCAGCCATATTGTCCGCTGACCACCCGCTGATCCAGACTCGAATCAAATTTCGCGCGCATGCGGGCTTTGCCGTTTTTGGTCCGGATCTCGACCCAGTCGCCTTCGCTAATTCCTCTTTCACCGGCGGTCTGCGGATGCATGCTGACCTCAGGCTCCGGCGAGCGGCGACGTAGCGACGGAACGTGGCGATGCTGGCCGTGACAATAGTGAACCACCTTGGCGGAGGTCAGCACCAGCGGAAACTCGTTCCCCTCCGCATTATAGGGCGAGCGAGCCGGCTCGATGAATCGCGGCAACGGATTCTCGCCAGCATCTCGAAAAACCTCGGAGAAAATTTCGATCTTCCCGGTCTGCGTCTTAAAGCCCTCATGGCGATAGCGAAAATAGTCCGGTTCGCCGGTAAAGCTAATTCCGCCCGGTTGCGCACGCAGATCGTCAAGGGTCAATTTGAGTGGCGCAAGGATGGCATTGAGACCGGCATTGATATCGCCGTTCCAAAATAAATTGCCAAAGCCAAGCCGGGTAGCGAGTTCGAACACGAGATGGGCATCCGATCTGGACTCGCCTGCGCTGGAAATGGCCGCTTGCCGCAACTGAACCAGGTTTTCCGCGGCCTGGCTGCCTTCAAATCCTACCCGTAGCGCTTCCCGCTCCCACGGCGTGTTGACGGGAAGAAAGATGTCGGCAAATGCCGCGGTCGGCGTCATCACCACGTCCGAATGGACATGAAATTCAAGTTTTGCAAGCGCCTGCGCGATCCGATCGCCATTGGCATGGTTGACAATAAAGTTGCGTCCAAATCCGAACAGGCCTCGAATGCGATAGGGCTCGCCGTCCACGATCGCCGCATACAAGGCATCCGTCCCCGTCCAGCCATTTCGGCCGGGCCCGAGCGTCGAGCGCTTGAGATCGATACATTTGGCGCGTTGCGCCGCCGACAGAAATTCGCCGCCGGTCGCGTCGTATGCCGGAGGCCGCGCGAACTGGACGTTCCCGCCCGGGGCATCGAAGCTGCCGGTCAAGGCCATCAGCGTCGATATGGCGCGATCGGTCTGCGTCGCGTTGGTATGTTGGCCGACACCCGACCACATGTAGTAGCTGACGGGGCGGGCCTCGAACAGCAGCCTTGCCGTTTCCGTCACCTGCCTTGCCGGCACCCACGCCACGGCTTCGACCCGATCCGGCGGATACTCGTCACACATCTCCCGGTAGAGACCGAATGCCGAGCGGCAGCTGATGGGCTCCCCGGCCGGCGATAAAAATTCGACGGAAGCTTCAAGCTCGGGATTGACCGGCCGAACGTAAGCGCGTCGGGACAAGGAGTAGCCCACGGCTTCTTTCGCGCCGGCATCCCATGCCACGAGATCGTCGGCCATGGTCCCCGCGGGCGGTGCCGCGATATCCGCGGCGCGCAGAAATCGATTGGTATCCTTTCTGACCAGCAACGGGCCATTGGTCCAGTCGCGGACGAATTGAACGTCGAACCAGCCGTTCCGGATCATCTCGCCGGCGATACCAAGCGCCAAAGCGCCGTCCGCGCCGGGTCGCACGCGCAACCACTGATCCGCACGCCCGGCGAAACCAACCCGGCGCGGATCGACCACGATCAGGCGCGCGCCCCTGACCCGCGCCGATCGGGTTGCCGTGGCGTGATCCAGCCAGGTCGCACTTGGATTGTGTCCCCACAGCACGATACATTCCGACCGTTCAAAATCGGGCGATGCAATCGAGCGCCCGAATGTGTAGGCGTGGGCGTAATCCTTGTGCCAATTGCAAATTTCGGTGCCATACGCGACGTTGGGGCTACCAAACGCGTTGATGAAGCGTTCGATCCACCTGATGTCATCCGATATCGGCGTGCCGCTCGGAGTCGTCAGGCCGAAGGCAACCGCCTCCGGGCCAGATTCAGAACGAATCCGATCAAGTTCAGAAGCCGTCCTGTCGAGCGCTTCATCCCATGTAATCCGTTTCCAGCCCGGATCCTTGTCGCCTTTGGGCCGCGTGCGCTTCAGCGGATAGAGTTGACGCTGTTTGTTGTAGATGATCTCGGGCGCGGCAAGCCCCTTCACACACAGCGCTTTGCCGGTGGGGTGTTCCGGATATGGTTCCTGGCCGACGAAACGGCCCTCACGCGTCACCATAATCGAACCGCAGC
>NZ_JBEKCZ010000004.1:0-62208 GCF_050014615.1 Bradyrhizobium sp.
CGCCCAAGACCGGACCGAACAGCGAACCCATGCCGCCGAGGATGACCATGACCATCAGGTCGCCGGAACGGGTCCAGTACATCACCGCCGGGCTGATGAAGTCGGTGTTGTTGGCCAACAGCGCACCGGCCAGGCCGCACATCGTGCCCGCGACGACGAAGCACACCAGCCGGTAGCGCGTGACCGGAAAGCCGATCGCCTGCATGCGCTGCTCATTGGAGCGCAGGCCCTGCACCACCAGGCCGAAGCGCGAATTGACGATGCGCCAGACCAGATAGATCCCGCCGAACAAACAACCCGTACAGAGGTAATAGAACTGCACGCGGCTCGACAGATTGATCAGGCCGCTAAAATCGCTGCGCTTGTAGATGGTGAGACCATCGTCGCCGCCGTAGCGCGCCAATCCGGCTGCGACGTAATAGGCCATCTGCGCGAAGGCGAGCGTGATCATGATGAAATAGACGCCGCGGGTGCGCAGCGACAACGCTCCGATCACGAGCGCGAACAGCGCCGAGGCCAAGAGCGCCACCGGCCACTGGATGAAACCGGAGCCGATCCCCTCGGCGGCGAGAATGCCGACGGCATAGCCGCCGATGCCGAGATAGGCGGCGTGGCCGAAACTCATCATGCCGCCATAGCCCATGATGAGATTGAGGCTGACCGCCGCCAGCGCGAAGATGACGATGCGGGTGAACAAGGTCAGCACGAACATGTTTCCGCTGAACTGCGCATAGAGCGGCAGCAACAGCAGGCCGGCGACGATCAGCGCCGCGACCACATTGCGGGCATTGAGCGAAGCGGTCATCGACGGTTGGCTGGAAACAGCCCCTCCGGTCTTACCACCAGCACGATCGCCATCAACAGATAGATCAGCATCGAGGACAGTGCCGGCGCTGCGGTCGACGCCGCCGCCGAACTCAGGATCTTTCGCAACAGGTCAGGCAGGAAGGCGCGGCCGAGCGTGTCGATCATCCCGACCAGGATCGAGGCAACGAACGCGCCGCGGATCGAACCGATGCCTCCGATCACGATGATGACGAAGGCGAGTATCAGGATGTTCTCGCCCATCCCGATCTGGACCGTCAAAATCGGCGCCTGCATCAGCCCGGCGAGGCCGGCCAGCGCCGCCCCGAGCCCGAACACCAGCGTATAGAGCAGCTTGATGTTGATGCCGAGCGCCCCGATCATTTCCCGGTTGGAGGCGCCGGCGCGGATCAGCATGCCGAGCCGGGTTCGCATCACGACGACGTACAACATCAGGGCGACCGCGAGCGCGACCACAATGATCGCCAGCCGGTAGGCGGGATAGAACACGCCGGGCACGATCTGGATCGGCACTGTCAGCCAGGCCGGCAGCGGCAGCGCGAGGCCCGCCGGACCCCAGATCAACCGCACCGCGTCATTGAAAAACAGGATCAGCCCGAACGTCGCCAGCACGTGATCGAGATGATCGCGGCCGTAGAGATGCCGAAGCGCGATGAATTCCAGCGCGATCCCGAGCAGCAGCGTGGCGCCGAGCGCCAGGACGATGCCGCCGATGAAACTCCCGGTCCACGCCACGAAGGTCGCCGCGAAATAGGCGCCCATCATGTAGAGCGAACCATGCGCGAGATTGACGAGGTCCATGATGCCGAATACCAGCGTCAATCCCGCCGCCAGCAGAAACAGCAGCAGGCCGAGCTGCAGACCATTGAGGAATTGTTCGACGACAAGCAGCATGGACTAGGTCGTTTTCCGGTTAGGACGCGTCATCAACCTGCGCACCAGGAATTATTTTAAGCATAAAGCAATTTGCCGACAAGTATTATCGCAGCATAGGGGATGGGATAGCCTTGTGGCTCGATACGGGCGTCGTTGCCGCGCTCCTCACCATGAGGGTTTGGAGCACTTCATCCTGAGACGACGCGCAACGCCGTGCCGAGGGATGAAGCCAATAGACTGCAAGACATGTGCCGACAGGAAAACAGCGGCAGCGCGAACGCCGCCGCTGTTTTGGGCAGGGTTGATAATCATTTCATCGGGCATTTGTCGTGGAAGCGATCCTGGTCGTCCTTGACGATGGTGGCGACGGTTTTCAGCGACAATACGCCGTCCGCATCCTTGACCACGTCCTGCAGATAGAAATTCTGGACCGGGATGTGGTTGCTGCCGTATTTGAACGGGCCGCGCAGCGATTTGAAATTCGCTTTCTCCATCTCCGCCTTCATCGCGTCCTTCTTGCTGGTGTCGCCCTTGACCGCGACCACGGCGCTGTTGATCAGCTGCGCTGCGTCATAGGCCTGCGCGCCGTAATAGGTCGGGCGCAGCCCCGGGTATTTCTTGCGGTAGTCGGCGACGAACCGCTTGTTCTCGTCATTGGGCAGATCGTTCACCCACTCCTGGGCGCCGGGAACGCCGAGCGCATTGTCCTTCTGCAACGGCAGGGACAGCTCATCGATGGTGAAAGCCGTATAAAGCGGGATCTGCTGCTTGATGCCGGCCTGCACATATTGATTGAGGAACTGCACCCCGGCGGCGCCCGGATAGAACACGAAGATCGACTCGGCTTTTGAGGCGCGCGCCTTGGAGAGCTCGGCCGAGAAGTCGAGCTGGCTCGGCCACACCGTGTATTCCTCGCCCAGCACCTCGCCCTTGAACGTGCTCTTGACGCCGGCCAGCATGTCCTTGCCGGCGGCATAGTTCGGGCCGATCAGGAACACCGACTTGACGCCCTTCTGATTCATGTACAGGCCCATGGCCGCCGGGGTCTGGTCGTTTTGCCAGGAGGTCGAAAACACATAAGGCGAGCACAGATCACCGGCGAGTTGCGACGGTCCGGCGTTGGCCGAGATCAGGAAGGTCTGCGAATCCACCGCGGTCTTGAGCGAAGCCAGCAGCACGTTCGACCAGATATAACCGGCGATGAAGTCGACCTTGTCGGACTGCACCAGCTTCTCGGTCTTCTGCTTGCCGACGTCGGGTTTCTGCTGGTCGTCCTCATAGATCACCTCGACCGGCAGTCCGCCCATCTTGCGGCCCAGATGATCGAGCGCCAGCTCGAACGAATTGCGCATGTCGTTGCCGATCACGGCGGTCGGCCCGCTGAACGTCGAGACAAAGCCGATCTTGATGGTGTCAGCCGCATCAGCGGGATTTGCCAGCGCCAGAACCGTCGCGCCCGCCAGCCAGAATGCCGATTTCATGTCCGTTCTACTCCCCTTATGACGCCAGCCCATGCCCGTGCGCAATTACCAGTCCAGTTCTCATCGCGCGGGCTTTAACGGTATTCGACACTGTAGTGTGATCCTGCGCGGTCTTAAAGACCGTTGCAACGGCTTTTGGCATGCGACTTCCGTCCAATTCAGATTCGGGGCAATCTGGTCGCCGCATATTGCTGCGGCGACGGCGATATCCATTCCTAGAGGATGATGCTGGGATTGCGGATAGATTGGTCGCATACCAGCAAATTCACCTGCTTGGCAGATATTTTCCAATCCCCGCCGATCCTCCGGAACCGGTGTCCGGCCCAGCCGGCCAGCGTGCGGGTTTCGTCGTCCCAGAACTCGCTGATCAGAAAGTTCGAGCGCACCAGGCGCTGGTCGCGATTTTCGGATGCTAAAACCTCGACGTTGGAAACAAGCCGTACCGTGCGGGACGACGGCGCTTGCGACCACGCAAAGCCGGTCGATAGACGAAACACCCGATCTTCGAGCCTTCGGCGATCATCGAACATCACCGCGATCTCGCGCCGCGGATCGCCGCCATTGGGCGTGCTCGGTACCCAGTAAAGGCACTCATCGGCGTAAAACTTAAGCCACTGCTTGAACTGAAGCCGGTCGAGCAGGCGGGCTTCGCGCTCGACAAGGCCGCGAAACAAATCGCGCTCCGCGCTGTCCTCGACGGTCGGGCCATCCTGTCGCAATGTTTCGAAATCGGCGATCAATTCAGAATAGAGCGCGTCATCGACATAATACGAGTAGCGCGATGGATCGTGGGCCGGCTGTGCCATGGTCATGGCTCCCGCCGGATCGTCAACGCAGGCTCGGCTTTCATCAACCGCTTCCATTCCTTGATGTACTCCCGCATGAACATTTCATCGGTCGCCGGGGCCTTGATGGTGCCGTCCTCCAGGGTACGAATACGTCCGGGAATGCCGAGACCCCTGTTCATGTAGATCCACTCGTCCTCCTGGCAGCGCAGTCCGCGCTGGATTTGCTCGAAGTTCGTCACGTCGTCGACCTCGCCGAAGTTCGGAAACCCCTCCTGGGTTCGCATCCGCAATGTGTTGATGTCGTTCAACACCTCTTCGCCGATCGTACCGTCGATGTCTTCGATTTTGGTGCCGTACCAGATCGTATCGGTCTCTTCGAACGACAGCGGCTGAAACACCTGGATGTGGTTTCCGAGCAGCGACAGATTCGGAAACACGTTGATGTTGACGGGCTCCGAGCCTGCCAGATCGAGCAGTGCTTCGGCACCATCGCCGAACCTGGTCCGCAGCTTGTGCGCGACGTGCTCCATCCCGGGGTGCAGCGATTCGATCGACCACAAGCCGCCGTTGCGTGGTTGCAGGTTGGGCCGCTTGTCCTTGAAATGGTGGCCGTTGCCCATGTATTGCATGTACATCGGCTGCTCATCGGGCGCGACCTTGTAATAAGACATGCCTTTTTCGGCAGTTTCGTCGGCGAAGCGATTTTCCGTTTCCAGCAGCGAACGGTGCGAATACAGCACATGGTAACCGTCACCGGAATTATCGTAAGCGAGCTTCCAGTTGCCCTTGTATTTGATCCGGTTGGCCTCGCAGACCACGACCTTGCCGCCGGGATTGCGGTCCAGCCACTCGTCGATCGGCTTTCTGATCGGACCGAGGTGATCGCCGATCGAGGCAGCATCGGCGTTCAGCGTTCCGAATATGAAGCCGCGATACGATTCCACGCGCGGCACCTGCGCGAGGTTGAACTTGGGATCCTTTGCCGGATTTTGCCCATAGCCGTCGGCCCATGGCACCCCGCGCAACTGGCCATTGTTGAGAAAATTCCAACCGTGATAGGGGCATTGAAATGAGCGCTTGTTGCCCTTTTCAAACCGGCACAACGTCGTCCCACGATGGCTGCAGCGGTTGTAGAGCGCACGAATAATCCCGTCGCCGTCGCGCGTCATGATCAGCGGACGCAGGCCGAGCTTGGCGGTAATGTAATCATCGACATCGGGAATCTGGCTTTCGTGGGCGAGATAGACCCAGGTGCCGCCAAAAACGTTGCGCATCTCGGCGTCGAAGATCGCCGCGTCGGTATAGAGCCGTTGATGAACGCGATCTTCCTGAACCAGGTGGTCCCAGTCGAATGCGCCGCCGAAATTGCCCAGCCGCGCGGCTTGCGCGCTTTCAATTTGCGTCATCGTGGTCCCCATTCCGGCAATTTCCGCGCTGCCAGTTGCGGCATGTCAGAAGAAATCGAAATATTCATCCTGTTCCCAATCGGTAACTTCATCGTTCGACGGATCGAGATTGTTGTTGTTCACGTACCGCGTGAAGCGGCCTGCTTCGACCCGCTTGAAGGCCAGGTAGTAGTCAATGAAGCGGTCACCCAGTTCGCGGCGAAACAGCGGATCCTGCTCCAGCATTTCAAGCGCGACGAGGAGGCGGTTCGGAAGCCTCGATCCGCCGGCGCTGTAGGGATCGGTGTCCGGCGCGCCGGGATCGCGCGCATTGTCGATGCCATCAAGGCCGCTGATGATCTGCGAGGCAATATAAAGATAGGGATTGGCGGCCGGCTCGCCGATCCGGTTCTCGATGCGCGTGGCGGGACTGCCGACCTCACCGAGAACGCGCAGCAGCACGCCGCGGTGGTCGATACCCCACGCCAACCGATCCGGCGCAAGGGAGTTGGCGCGAAACCGGCGATAGGCGTTCACCGTTGGGTTCGCCAATACGGCTGCCGCAAGTGCATGCTGCAACAGGCCTCCCAGATATGCCTTGCCGACCGGCGACAGGCTCTCGCCCGGGTTGCTCGGCGTGAAAATGTTGGCGCCGCCGCTGGTCTCGACGACGGATTGGTGCAGATGCCAGCCGCTTGGATAGGCCCCCTTCAGCTTGGGGCGGCACATGAAGCTCGCGAGATATCCCATCCGGCGACAAAGTTGCCGGGTCGCGGTCCGAAACAGCACCATATTATCGGCGGCCTGCAGGGCCTCGGCCGGCGCGAAGGTGCATTCGACCTGACCGGGTCCCCATTCGTTTTCGAACGACCTTACCGGCAGATCCAGCTTCTGGTAGGCGCGCGCCAACTCCGAGAGCGGACCGTGCATCAAGTCGAGGCCAGTTTCGGAATGCAATGAATATCCGGCCTCGACGGGATGGGCGCGCAGCGCGCGCCCTTTGATGCCGGGAGCGCCGATATGCTGGTCGGCCAGGCGCTCTTCGGACAGACGAAGCAAGTACCATTCGACCTCAAGTCCCACGACAAGACGCAGCGATCGCTCTCGTAATCGCTGCAGCTGGTTGCGAAGCAAATGCCGGGGCGAGAAGTAAAATGGCTGGCCGGAGCTGAAATAGTCATCGCACAATATCCAGCCGACGTCGGGCTCCCATGGCAGCACGCGAAATGTCGCTGGATCCGGCACGATAACAAGATTGGGCGACCCGGTCATTTCCTCGAGGCCCATGCCGCCACCGCGGGTAAACGACGAGAATATGCGGGCGCCCGAGCCGTCCAGCATGGCCGTCGCCACGTTGATATTGTAACCGCCGCTCAGCGCCGCCTTGAACGCCTGCGTCGTCACCATTTTTACCCGCGACGCGCCGTGCGGATCGGTCCAGGCCACCCGCACCAGGCGGATGCCATCGCTGTCGAGCCGCGCCATGACTTCCCGGGCCTGCCGGCGCTGATCATCAGCCCAAAGCCCGTGCTTCTCGATGAATTCGGCCGGATCGCCCATATGCTGCCCATGATCAGACCGGCTTGCCCGTCGATCGGTACAATGTTGTGGTTTTTAAGCTATCATATCCAATGAATTGTCAGCGACAACACATACCATTTTTGGAATGTCTCGATGAAGAGTCCCCGCAAACCGAAAGCCCGACTATTGAGCCGTCTTCGCATGTCACAGATCGAACTGCTCGCGGCAATGCAGCGGACCGAGACCTTGAGCGCGGCTGCCCGCGAGGTGAATCTCACCCAGCCGGCGGCATCGCGCCTGCTGAGGACACTGGCAGGCGACCTGAATATCGACCTGTTCGAGCGCGTTGGGCGGACGCTGAAGCCGACAACTGCCGGATGGACCCTGGTTCGCAGAGCCGCGGGGCTCATTGCCGATATCGATCGCACCCAGCAGGAGCTTGAGGCAATCGATGGCGGCTTGATCGGCACAGCGAGCATCGGCGCCGGTGTAAGCTCCTGTTACGTCATCGTGCCCCGCGCGCTGACACTGCTCTTGAACGAGGCGCCGCGCATTACCGTCACCGTCCGCGAAGGGCCGATGGATGAACTTCTCGGCAAATTGCATACCGGCCAGATTGACATCCTGGTCGGGCGCTTCAACAGCGGCGTCCAGAGTTCCGACATCACCGCTCGGGAATTGTACCGCCCTGCCGTCAGGGCGGTTTGCGGACCGCATCATCCCTTGGGCAGGAAGCGGGCGGTCACCTGGAACGACTTGATTGAACAACCCTGGATACTGCCGGAAAACGGTACCGCGATGCGCAGCGCCGCCGAGGCGGTTTTTCGAAAGCAGCGCCGCAGACCCGAGCGCTGCCTGGTGGAATCATCATCGATTCAAACCAATGTCGCGTTGATGAACAGTTCGGACCTGATCTGGATGTTGTCGGCCGATGTAGCGGAATACTTCCATAATCTCGGTGCCCTTCGCCTGCCCAATGTTCCCGAACTGGCCGCGCCCGGCGCTTTCGTTATGGCGCATCTTCGCGGACGAAGTCTCTCGCCCGCGGCGCAGCGATTGTCCGACTGCCTGATGAAAGCATCCAGACCGTAGATCTCCTCAGATCAGATATTCCGCGCCGTCGATGACATAGGCCGCGTGGCGGAAATCGCGGATGGCCAGGACCTTGTCGGCCGACCAGTTCAGCAACATGAAGTATTTCGGCCCGGCGCCGGGCTCATTGGGATCGAACACCAGGATGGCCGGATGTCCCTCGACCTGTCCCGGCACCAGATGCCAGTCGCTGAGCCTGGAATAGTTTCCGAAATATCGGGACACCTCGGCCTTGCCATTGACCCGCGCTTTGTTGACGAGATCGAGCCGCACATCGTCCGAGATCATGGCGCGGATGGCGTCGAAATCCCTTGCGTTGAAATGCGCGACATAGGCGCCGAGCCGGTCGCGTTCGGCGCTCGACAATTCCGGGCGCGGCGCGTCATCCGGCTCCTCCGCCAGTTCACGAAGCCGGGCGCGCCCGCGATGCAGCGCCGCCTTGACCGCCGGCAGGCTGTAATCCATGACGTCGCCGACTTCCTGCAACGAGCAGCCGAGCACGTCCATCAGGATGACGCTGGAGCGCTGGGCCACCGGCAGCCGCATGAAGGTGCGAAGGCTGGCACGCGCGATCTCGCGGCTGGCGACGGTATCGGCCGGGTCGGCAATCATGTCCACCTCCTCGCCCGATCGCAGCGCTTCCTGCCGGTTGCGGCGGCGCAGGAAGTCCAGCGCGGTGTTGTGCGCGATCCGGAACAGCCAGCCCTCGGGATTGCCGATCGGACCGGCCGACGCAAACGCTTCCACCGCCTTGATCAGCGTATCCTGCAGCACGTCTTCGCCGTCGATCACCGAGCCGACCATGCGCGCGCAATAGCGATGCAGCCTCGGCCGCAGCGCAATCAGCAAACCATCGATGCTATCGGTGGCCGACATTTCCGGAACCGGTTTCATTCTGCCTCAGGTTTCACCCATTGGTCCGATTCTAACGTGGCGGCATCTTGTCGAATTTCGGCAAGGCCGGATCGACATGGTCCCAGGCATGACCGCGCACAGTATACGTCACCGCCTGCGGTTTGTATCGGCCGGGGTCATCAAGGCTCGCCGCGTGCACGGTGAACAGGTCCGGCATCGCCGCGAACGTCATATACACCGGTGAACCGCAACTGGGGCAGAAGGCGCGGGTCTTCACATTCCCGGAATCGCCAACAATGTCCCAATGCGTCGCTTCGCCTGCGAGCTTCACGCGGCTCTTGCCGGGGAAGGACAAATAGGAGCCGTGCCCGGTGCCGCTCTTGCGCTGACAGTCGCGGCACTGGCACTCGTTCATGAACACCGGCTCGGCAGAGATTTCATAGCGGATCGCACCACAGGCGCATCCGCCGCTATAGGTCTCGCTCATGTCTTCTCTCCTGTCCTATTCCCAACTGTCGAGCTTGATCTCGTTTGGCCAGGGCGCACCCTTCCCGGTCTCGAGAAGCGACTTCAGGCTCAGCAGAAAGACGCCCCATTTGGTGCTGCAATGGTGCATGAACTCCACCGGCTCCTTCCAGCCCTGGTGCTTGAACAGGATGATGGTCCAGTCGCCGTCCTGCCTGAGCTCCCAATCTACCTTGGTGCCGATCCATTCCTGCGGCCCGTCGACCACTTGCCACAGCACGTGTCTGCCGGGATCAAGCTCGAGAACCTTCATGTCGAAACCGCCGGCGCCGAAGCGGAATTGCAGTACGCCACCGACTTTGCTTTCGCCTTGCGTGTCGCTGGTCCACCAGCCGGAAAGACCCTCGCGCGTGGTCAAGGCCTGATAAACATCCTTCAGCGACGACGATTTGATTCCGACCTTGTGTAAAATATCGACCATCTGCGATTTCTCCTTCCAATGTTGTCTCGCGTACAATCTCATGCATCGAGCGAAACGATGCCAAGGTCACCCTTCATGCCGAACGCCACGCCAGCCGCGTAGCGCGGATCGGTCAGGATCGACACCACATTGTCGCCGACCTTGCGCGGCGGCATCGGCGCGCCGAACCCTGCAAAGAAGGCCTCAACGCTGACGCCCTTGCTCCTCGCGTAAGCCTCGCCCGCTGCGCGCCCGAGTTCGGTGTCGCCGATGATCTGCTGGGGCAGGATCGCCTGGAAACGGATGCCGAGATCGAGCTGCCGGGCCACGTCGTTGGCATAGAGCGCCATCAGCCACAGCATCCGCTTGGCGCCGGCATAGCTGCCGGATAATGGCGAGCCGTTCAGCGCCGCCCCGCTCGATGCGATGATCACGCGGCTGTCGCGCGGCAAGGGAAGGCGTAACGCCTCCTGCACCCAGTGAAAGCCGGCCTTGACGTCGACGTTCCACACCCGGCTGAAGTCTTCCCAACTGAGCTCGTGCAGCGGACCCATCGGCGGCGTCGCGCCGGCATTGAGCACCAGCACCGACGGCCGAACGCCCGAAACAACGTCCCGTGCCAGCTTTTCGTCGGTGACATCGCCACCAACAACATCCACGCCGAGCCGTTGCGAGACTTCGGCGAGACGCACCGGATCGCGCGCGACGACCGTCACCTTTGCCTTCTGGGCCACCAGCGCCTCGACAATGCCGAGCCCGAGCCCGCGGCTTCCTCCGGTGACGACGACCTTCTGCCCTTCGAGGGTTTCCATGGCGCTTTTTCCTTCTTCAATGCGTCTCGATCCCAAGACGTTCGGCCACGGCAAAAGGATTCGGGCTGAACGAAAAAATTTCGACCGCATCCCTGGCCCGCTCCGGAGGCCGCCAGCCGCTTGTTTGCGGCCTATAGCTCACCGAGCATGCGATAATTGCCGACGACGGTCACACTGCCGACCTGCGGCGGCTCAGCACAGCGGTCGCGAATTCCGCTCTGAAATGTCTTGAAAGCGGCCAGAGTCGGGAGCGCGCTGGAGCCGTCGCTGGCTTCAGTCTCGACCAAATGAATAAAACTGTTGTCGTCGAGCCGCAGCGAAAGATAGCGAACGCCATCGGGCCTCGCGGTTTTCAGTTCCGCAAACACCCCGGCGATCAGTTCGGCGTTCTTGTCCGCCATTTCCGGCTTGGTCTTGTACCTGATCAAGGTTCGTTTCATCGTCCTCTCCATCGCAGGTTCCGCGAACCGGGATCGTCGCGTCTCGTGCCCATAGACGTTCGACCCTCACAAAAGGATTCGGCCGGAAAAAATATTTTTCATGTTGCGGAACGCCAGCCTTGTCGACCGGCGATACGTTTTCGCTATCGATCGATTGGGAAACCGGCCTTGGCCCTGAACCGTTAAACGTCTACATCCATGGAGCCTGAAGAAATCTCAACCGAAGGCGGCCTCACATGACCACCGAGCAGCCCCGTACCGAAAAGCTTCATCGCGTGATGATCGTCGGCGCCGGCTTTGGCGGCTTGGAAACGGCGCATCGGCTTGCCGGCGCGCCGGTCTCGATCACGCTGGTCGACCGCCGCAACCATCATCTGTTCCAGCCGCTTTTATATCAGGTCGCCACGGCCTCACTGGCGACTTCGGAGATCGCCTGGCCGATCCGCTATCTGTTGCGCGGCCGCCCCGAGGTCACGACCTTGTTCGCCACCGTGACCGGCGTCGATGCGGACGGCCATCGGGTGCTGCTCGATGACGGCGACGCCTTGCCCTATGACACACTGGTTCTCGCCACCGGCGCCCGTCACGCCTATTTCGGCCATGACGAATGGGAGCCGTTCGCGCCCGGCCTGAAAACGCTTGAGGACGCCACCACGCTGCGGCGGCGTATTCTGGTCGCCTTCGAGCGCGCCGAGCGCGAGACCGATCCGCAGCGGCGCGCGGCGCTTCTTACGTTTGTCATTGTCGGCGCCGGGCCGACCGGCGTCGAACTAGCCGGCACCATCGCCGAGCTGGCCCAGGACACGCTGCCGCCTGATTTCCGCAACATCGACACCCAGAAGGCGCGTGTCGTTCTGATCGAGGCCGGGCCCCGGGTATTGGCCGGCTTTGCCGACGACCTCTCCGCCTATGCCCAGCGCGCGCTGGAAAGCATCGGTGTCGAAGTGGTGCTGGGACAGCCCGTCACCGAATGCTCGGCCGACGGCGTCGTGTATGGCGGCCACAGCCTGCAGGCCAAGACGCTGATCTGGGCCGCCGGCGTGCGCGCGTCGCCCGCTGCCGAATGGCTCAATGCGGCGTCGGACCGCGCCGGCCGTTTGCAGGTGCAGCCTGATCTTACGGTCTCTGGCCATCCCGATATATTCGCGATCGGCGATACCGTTACTGTCGCGGACGCCGATGGAAAGCCGGTGCCCGGGATTGCCCCCGCCGCCAAGCAGCAGGGACGCTATGTCGCCAATTGCATCAAGGCGCGGCTGCGCGGCGAAACACCCGCGCCGTTTCGCTACCGGCACGCCGGCAGCCTGGCGCAGATCGGCAAGCGCAAGGCGGTGATCGATTTCGGATCGATCAAGCTGCGCGGCACCCTCGCCTGGTGGATATGGGGCATCGCCCACATCTACTTCCTGATCGGGCTGCGCAACCGGCTCAGCGTCGCCATCAGCTGGCTGTGGATCCACGCCCGCGATCAGCGCGCCGCGCGCCTGATCACGCAAGGCAGCAGCAAGGTGGTGCGGTGACGGGTAGGCCTGCGCTCAATCGCCGTTCACGCTCCTGCCGATCAGGCCATACAATTATAGATTGACATCATATATGACGCACCTTTAGCGTGGAAGGCCTTGAGGGAGGCCCGCGCCATGGCGAGAGCAGCAGCACCCAAAAAGAAAGCCGCAAAAAAGAAGGCTTCGAAAAAGAAGGCTTCGAAAAAGAAAGCACCGGCAAAAAAAAGAACGCCGGCCATGTCAGCGCCGGTGTCCACAGCGGTGTCCGCGCCGCAAGCCACTCCGGCGCCGGTAGCAGCGCCCGCCGCCGTGGCAACGTCAGATTCAACCACACCGCCCAAATCCACCGTCACCAACGTTATCGACGATCCGTCCATAAGTCTGCAGCGGTTCGACCTGCAGGACCTGCAGCCCTATACCCAGGAGAAGGTTTACGCGACCACGGCGAGCAAGGACTTTCATCTGTTTTATGTTGGGCGTGACGACGTCCACGCCATCCTCAAACACGTTCTGTCCCGCGTCAGCGTCTCGCTCTATCTGAACATGTTCGGGTTCGATGACGATGAACTCAACGAGATCCTGAAGAAAATCGCGGTCGACAAAACGATCACGATGCTGGTGACGCTGGACAAAAGCCAGGCCGGCGGAAAGCACGAGAAAGCCTTGCTGGACGCCGACAGAAGGGAGGACCTCGCGCTGTTCAACACCCACGTGGCCATTGGCCAGTCCCTCACACATCAGATCAGCCACACCAAGGGTTTTGTCGCCGACGGCAAGGTCGCCGGTGAGGGATCGACCAACTGGTCGGTCTCGGGCGAAGGCCAGGCCGTGGGCAGCACTTTCGACGTCAAGGCCGCGGGTTTCAAAGCGCAGAACAATACCCAGTCGATCATCACCGATCCCGACACGATCAGCCGCTTCACGGCCGAGTTGATCGCCGAACACATGGTTGCGCAGGATCAGGCTTCAAACGTCAGGACGGCGAAGGCCGTCCGGGCTGTCAAGGCGGCCGCCAGGAAATAGTCCAGCACGATCGCGCGCCGCCTGACCCTCGCGGCGCATCGATCACATCACTTCACGAGCGAACAACCGCCGTCGGCGATCGGCCGGAACGCCTGATCGGCTGATGTGGTCGAAACCAGTTTGTAATAGTCGTAGGGATATTTCGATTCCTCCGGCTTCTTGACCTCGAACAGATACATCGGATGGATGACGCGGCCATCCTGGCGGATGGTGACATCGCCGAACAATTTGTCCTTGCCCTTGAATTTTTTCATCTGCGGCACGACGTCCCTGGCGTCATCACTGCCGGTCGCCGCCGCCGCGTTGAGATACGCCAGCGTCGAGGCGTAGACGCCGGCCTGATTGCCGCTCGGCATCTTGCCGTTCATGCCCGGCCGGGCACTGAAACGTTTGGCGAAGGCCCGGGTGTCGTCGTTCATGTCCCAGTAGAAGGCTTCCAGCAGTTGCAGTCCCTGCGCGACCTTCAGTCCCATGCCGTGCACGTCGTTGATGAACAGCAGGAAGGCCACCAGGGTCTGGCCGCCTTCCTTGATGCCGAATTCACCGGCCTGCTTGACCGCATTGATGGTGTCGCCGCCGGCATTGGCGAGACCAATCACCTTGGCCCTGGAATTCTGGGCCTGCAGCAGCAGCGACGCGAAATCCGGCGTGTTGAGCGGATGCTTGGCCGAGCCCAGCACCTTGCCGCCGTGCTTCTCGATGTAGCTGGTGGCTTCGGCCTCGATACCCTGGCCGAGCGCGTAATTCACCGTGATGAAATACCAGTCCATGCCGCCGCGCTTCATCATCGCCGCCGCCGTGGTGTTGCCGGTCGCCCAGGCATCGTTGACCCATTGGATGGTGTTCGGCGAGCAGGCCTTTCCGGTCAGATCGGAGCTGGCGGTGGAAGAGGCCAGGAACGTCATCCGGGTGTCGCGCAACAGCGCGTTGACGGTGAGGCCGACGGCCGAATTCGGCACATCGACCACCGCGTCAACCTTGTCGACGTCGAGCCATTTGCGCACGATGGCCGAGCCAACATCCGCCTTGTTCTGGTGATCGGCGTAGACGATCTCGACCTTGATATTCTTGCCGCCGCCATCGAAATCTTCCGCGGCCATCCGCGCGGCCTCGACCGAGCCCATGCCGTTGGTGTCCTGGAAGATGCCGGAAATATCGTTGAGCACGCCGATCCGAACCACATTGTCGGAAATTTCCGCGCGCGCGGATCCCCCTGCGGCACACGACAACGCCAGTGCCAGACACCCAATCAGCCCCCTCATCGCGTCTCTCCCTCTTGATTTGTTTGTTTTGATTTTTGGCGTCTTGCCGCCGCAGCCGGGCATCCCTGGCTGCCCGGTCGACGCGTCGTTCTCGCCATCATGCGACGTTTTGCGCGACAGGAGAACCACGCGCGCCGGCAAGATCGCCGGTAAGATGTCGTCGCGCGCCAAAGGCAAAGCCCTCCGGCGGACGGGCCCGATGTCCGGAATAACCCTGCTCATAAGATAGGCAGCCGTGATCGCGCCGATTTCCCCCAAGGGCCCCAACGGCACCCCTAAAAATGGTACAAATAACTGATAACAAAGATTTATTTGTGGAATTAAGGTCAGCAATTCCGATGTACACAATGGCACACTGCTTGCTTCGACCGGGGAAGGATTCTAGTCCCGGAGCGTAGTCAGCAATGGCGAACCTCAACCCACCCTTCGTGTTTTGCATCCGGAGACACTCCTTGCCGTACCCGCCGACCAAGCTCATTCCCGATCGGGGCCGCGCGTGACTGAAACGGTCGCCGCAATCCTCGCCGCGCATCGCGCCGGCACCCTGTCGCCTGCGGAAACCGTCGCGCGCAGCTATCAGCGGATCCGCGAGCACAACGACCCTGCCATCTTCATCAGCCTGCGCGACGAAGCGGATGCGCTGGCGGAAGCGGAAGCCCTGACCGCAAAAAATGCCTCGCTGCTTCCGCTCTACGGCATTCCCGTCGCGGTGAAGGACAATATCGACGTCGCCGGATTGCCCACCACCGCCGCCTGCCCGGCGTTTTCCTACTTGCCCGCGCACGACGCGACCGCGGTGGCGCGGCTGCGCGCGGCCGGCGCCATCATGATCGGCAAGACCAATCTCGATCAGTTCGCCACCGGTCTCGTCGGCGTGCGCTCGCCCTACGGCATCCCCAACAATCCGATACGCGGCGACCTCATTCCGGGCGGTTCGAGTTCAGGATCGGCGGTGGCGGTGTCGACCGGGCTGGTGCCGCTCGCATTGGGCACCGATACCGCGGGCTCCGGCCGCGTGCCGGCGATGCTCAACAATATCGTCGGGCTGAAGCCGAGCCTCGGACTGGTCTCCACCGCCGGCATGGTGCCGGCGTGCCGGACGCTGGATTGCGTGTCGGTTTTTGCGCTCACCGTCGATGACGCGACGGCGGCGCTGGCCGCGATGGCCGGCCCCGATGGGGCCGACCCGTTTTCGCGCAACCGGCCGCTGGGGCAGGTCGCCTCGTTTCCCGCCAATCTGAAGCTGGGCGTGCCGCGCGACGGTCAGTTGATCTTTTTCGGCGACAAGGCCGCGGAAGCCGCTTACGCCGCGGCCCTCCAGCGCTGGACCGCGCTTGGTGCCACGCTGGTCGGGTTCGATCTCGAGCCGTTCTATGAAACCGCGCGGCTGCTCTATGAAGGGCCGTGGGTCGCGGAACGCTATCTGGTGATCCGCAATCTCCTGGCCTCATCGCCGGATGCGATCCATCCGATCACGCGCGAAATAGCCGCCGGCGGCGCGCGGCTCACCGCCGCCGATACCTTCGCCGCACTGTACCGGCTGCAGACGCTGCGCCGCATCGCCGAGCGCGCTTTTGCGAATATCGACGCGCTGGTGCTGCCGACGACGCCGACCGTGTACTCGACCGCGCAGGTGCTCGCCAATCCGATCGAACTCAACAGCCGGCTCGGCACCTACACCAATTTCGTCAACCTGCTCGACCTCTGCGGCCTCGCATTGCCGGCGTCGATCAGATCAGACGATATTCCGTTCGGCATCACGCTGTTGGCACCCGCCGGTCAGGACGCACAGCTCGCCGGCATCGGGCGGGTGTTTCACGCCGATACCAAACTGACCCTGGGCAGCCGCTGCGTGCCGCAGCCGCCGCTGGCGGCGCTGCCGGTCAGCGCCAGCGGCGACGAAATCGCGATCGCCGTGGTCGGCGCGCATCTCTCGGGCATGGTGCTCAACAGCGAATTGAAGGCGCTGGGCGGACGATTGCTGGAGGCCACCGCGACCGCGCCGGACTACAAGCTCTATGCCCTCGACACCACGCCGCCGAAACCCGGCCTGCTGCGGGTGGCCGCGGGAACGGGATCGTCCATCGCGCTGGAAGTCTGGGCGCTCTCAGCCGCGGCGTTCGGCAGGTTCGTCGCCGCCATCCCCTCGCCGATGGCGATCGGCACCATCGTTCTTGCCGACGGTCGCGGCGTCAAAGGCTTCATTGTCGAACCCGCCGCGATCGACGGCGCGCGCGATATCTCGGCTTTCAACGGCTGGCGCGCGTTCGTGGCAGCGGCGGGTTGATATCCCCGCACCTGACACGCTTGAACTACAGCGACACCGCGTAGAGTTCGTATTCGTCGCGCACCAGCTCGATATGCGCCCGCATCGCGGCCGCCGCGCCGACGCGGTCGCCGCGCACGATCGCCACCACCACGCGGTCGTGCTCGGCATGGGATTTCGCCAACCGCCCGAGATTACGGAACTGCGCGCGACGGAACGGCTGCACCCGCACCCGGGTCGCGAGCGTAATTTCGGCGATATAGCCGTTCTGCGAACCCGCATAGATCGTGTTGTGAAAGCGCTCATTGACCTCGTGAAACCGGTCCGGATTGCCGGCATAGCTCAACACCCGCAGTTCCTCGTGCACCGCCTCCAGCCGGTGCCGCTCCGCCGGCAGCATGCGTTCGGCGGCAAGGCCGGCGCACAGCGCTTCCAGCTCCGCCATGGCCTCGAACATGCCGGTCAGCCGTTCGACCGAGGGCCGCGCCACCACCGCGCCGCGATGCGCTCTCGCATCGATCAGGCCGCTGGCCGCCAACTGGCGCAGCGCTTCGCGGACCGGGGTACGCGAAACCTTGAAACGCGTCGCAATATCGGTCTCGTCGAGGGCTGATCCTGGCGCCAGCACACCGCGCACGATTTCATCGGCGAGTTGCAGGCGCAGTTCTTCCGCGCGCGTGATCTTGTCCGGAAGCGGCGACGCACGGCCGACACGCCGCACCACCGGCTCCGCTTCGATGCCGGAACGCTCGGGAGTGCTGGATGGAAGATCGTCAAGACTCATGTCGATTGATCCTGCGGTTCGTCGATGATGCTGACATGCGCGGCGACGATCTTCCAGCCTTCGGCGAATCGAACCCATGTCTGCATCTGCCGCCCCACTCTACCGGGCGAGGAATCACGATAAAACAGGGTCGAGGCCACCGCCGCGTCGCGGCCATAGGTCGTGATCACGGTCCCGGCGGTGCGGCGCATCAGGCCCGCCGGCGAGCGCGCGGCGCGAAACGCCATGATCGCATCATAGCCATAGAGATTTTCGCCGGTGCCATAGCGCAGCGTGCGGGAATCGGGGCGAAACAGGTCATCGAGAACGGCAACGTCATTCGTCACCAGGGCCTTCTCGTAACGGGCGAATTGCTCGGTCACCTCGGCGAGCACGTCGGGGAGATCGACCTGCATGGCTATAATCCTCCCGGTCGCGGCGCGGAAACCACGCCACTGCGTTCCAGCGCATGAGCCACGCGCAATGCGATATCTTCCCGCCAGGGCGCGGCAATGATCTGCACACCGATCGGCATCGGCTCGAGCGGAACCGGCACCGCGACCACCGGAAGTCCGATAAAGGAAATCGGCTGGGTATGGATGCCGATGTTGGCGCGCACCGGAAGTTCGACGCCGTCAAGCACGAAGGTCGCCTGCCCGAGCTTCGGCGCAACGCATGGCGTCGCCGGCGCGATGATCACGTCGACCGATGCAAACAGCTCCAAGACCCGGGCACGATACCAGCGGCGGAATTTCTGCGCGCGGTCGACCAGCGCCGCCGGAATCATCGCGCCCGCCAGCAAGCGGTCGCGCACCGCCGGATCGAAATCGTTCGGCCGCTGGCGCAGGCGATCGAGATGCAAGGACGCGCCTTCGCAGGCGGTGATGACATAGGCCGCGGCGCGGGCGCGCGCAGCCTCGGGAATTTCGACGGTTCGCGTGGCGCCGAGTCCTTTGGCGACGCGCGCGACGGCTTCGACCGCTTCAGAAAAGACGTTCTTCTGGAAATATCCACCGGCAATGGCAATCCGCAGATTGCCTATATCCTGCGTCAGCATCGACGCGACCGGCTCGGCCGGCCGGGTCGTACACGCCGCGTCATCCGGATCGGGTCCCTGCATCGCATCATAGGCGAGCGCGAGATCACCCACATTGCGCGCAAACGGACCGAGATGATCGAGGCTCGAGACGAACGGAAACGACCGCGCACGGGACAGGCGGCCGTAGGTCGGCTTCAATCCAAAAATTCCGCAAAACGAAGACGGCACCCGGATCGAGCCGTTGGTATCCGATCCCAGCGCCAGCGGCACCAGCCCGCCACCGACCGCGCCGCCGGAGCCACCCGACGAGCCGCCGGTCATCCGTGTCGGATCATGCGGATTGCGGGACGGTCCGTCGTGAATATTCTCGCCGGTGAAGTCGTAGGCATATTCGCCCATATTGAGCGCCCCGACCATCACCGCGCCGGCCGCTTCCATCCGTTCGATCAGGGTGGCATCGCGCGGCGATGGCGGAAAATCGCGATTGATCTTCGATCCGGCGCGCGTCGACAGGCCCTGCACGTCGAACAGGTTCTTGACCGCAAACGGCACGCCGGCGAGCGAGCCGGCATTTTTCCCCGCCGCGATCGCGGCATCGACCGCGCTCGCCTTGGCGCGCGCGCGATCGGCGGTCACGTCGGTGAACGAATTCAGGACGCGATCATGTTTGGCGATCCGCGCCAGCGCCGCGTCGGTGACGCCGAGAGCCGTGAGCTTTCGGCTCTTCACGGCTGAGGCGATTTCCGAGGCCGACAACCCGTCGCGATCGGGCGTTATGGCGGTATCAGGCTGCAAAGACACTGGCCGGCTCGGCTTCGTTGGATAGCGCAAATTCATCCACCAGCCGCGCCAGCTTCAGCGACACTTCGAGATTGGCCCGTACCGCCGGTCTCCAGGCGTCGTCAACCGGCAGCGCCAGCGCTTTCGAGACGGCGTCGATATAATCATCAAGAAAATCAGCAGCCATTACTGTCCCGCACTCTCCCGTCAATCTTCCCCATCCGCCGGTGGACTCAGTGAACCGGCAACGGCGGATGTGGAATAGCCGTCAACAGCTCCTTTGTATAGGCATCCTGCGGGTCACCCAAGACCCGCTCCGAAGGACCTTGCTCGACGATTCTCCCGGTCCGCATCACAATAACGCGATCACACAATAATCGTACCACATTCAAATCATGCGACACGAATAAATAGCTCATTCCCATCGACTGCTTGAGATCCTGCAGCAGATTCAGCACCACCGCCTGCACCGAGACATCGAGTGCGGCGGTCGGCTCGTCGAGGATCACCAGCTTCGGGTGCAACGCAATCGCGCGGGCGATGCCGACGCGGGCCTTCTGTCCACCCGACAATTGATGCGGGAATCGATCCAGCAGATTGACCGGCAGCCCGACCAGACCTGCCAATTCCTCGCAGCGGGCGCGCAACGCGTCACGCCCCTTGATATCGCCGAGTTGCATGATCGGATCGGCGATCGCGCGCACCGCGGTGAAGCGCGGATTGAGGCTGTCGGTCGGATCCTGAAACACCATCTGGATGCTCTTGCGCAGCGGCAACCGCGCGAAGGCACTGGGCATGATGCCGCCGATCTCGTCACCGTCGAACATGATGCGGCCGGAGGTCTGGTCCAAAAGCCGCATCACCATCATCGAGGTGGTGGATTTTCCGCAGCCGGATTCGCCGACCAGACCGACGCTCTCGCCATGTCCCACCGAAAAGCTGATGCCGTCAACCGCGCGGAATTTTTCGGGCTCCGCCGCCGGCTTGCGCGCGAACAGTTTGCTCAACGTCGCCGTGGCGCCCTGACGCGGATATTCCTTCACCAGCTTTTCGATCAGCAACAGCGGCTTTTTGCCGCTGTCCTCGCCTGCTGGGGGAGCGGCCACTGCGGATGCCGGGGTCGAGGGAAGTGCCGCGGCTTCTTCCTCCGGCAGCAGATCGCGCAAGGAGACACCGAGCCGCGGCGTCGCACGCATCAGCTTCTTGGTATAGGCGTGTTCGGGTTTGGTAAAAATATTGGCGGACAACGCGGTTTCGACCACGCGGCCCTTTTCCATCACCACCACGCGATCGCAATAGGCCGCGGCCAATCCAAGATCATGCGTGATCAGGATCGTCGACATGCTGCGGCGCTTGGTCAGTTCGACGATCAGGTCCATCACGGCTTTCTGTGTCGTGACGTCAAGGCCAGTGGTCGGCTCGTCGGCGATCAGAAGCTGCGGGTTGCAGGCCAGCGCCAGCGCGATCACCACGCGCTGGCACATGCCGCCCGACAATTCGAACGGATAGGCATGATAGCGCTCGCGCGGCCGCGCGATCTTGACCTGCTCCAGCGCCGCGATCGCTCGGTCCGTGACCTGCGACCGGTCGACCTGGACATGCTGCAACAGCACATCCTCGATCTGGCGACCGATCTTGCGGATCGGGTTGAGCGCCAGCCGGGGGCTCTGGAAAATCATCGACATTTCGCGGCCGCGCAGGTCGCGCATCTGGCTCTCGGTCGCAGCCTTGACGTCGACGCCGGAGAACATCACCGAGCCTTCGGCGATCTTGCCGGCGCGGTCGAGGATCCGCATCACCGCATAGGATGTCACCGACTTGCCGGAGCCGGATTCACCGACAATGCCCAGCGTCTCGCCCTTGCCGACCGCGATATTGACATGCTGCACCGCCTTGACGATGCCGCGCCGGGTCGCGAATTCGACGGTGAGATCGCTGACGTCGAGCAGCGGCTGCGCGGTCATGGCTTGCTCCCGAACTTCATGCCTCATGTCCTCCGCTGCGGATCGACCAGATCGCGTAATCCGTCGCCGAGCAGGTTGAAACAGAATACCGCGATCATCAGCGCGCCGCCGGGGAAGAACGCCACCCACCACTCGCCGGAAATGATGTTGGTCGCGCCTTCCGCGACCATGATGCCCCACTCCGGGGTCGGCGGCTTTACGCCAAGACCGATGAACGACAGTCCGGCCGCGTTCAGGATGGCATAGCCCATGGTCAGCGAAATCTGCACCATCATGATCGGCATGATGTTCGGCAAGATGTGCACCAGCAGAATGCGGAAATCGCCGTTGCCGGACAGCCGCGCCGCCTGCACGAAGCCGGCGTCACGCCGCACATTGGCCTCGGCGCGCGCGACGCGGACATAGAGCGGAAAATTGATGATCGCGGTCGCGATCACGATGTTGGTCACGGTATTGCCGAGCGCGGCGACGATGCCCATCGCCAGCACGAACAGCGGAAACGCCATGATGGTATCGGAGATGCGCCCGACGATGCGGTCGGTCCATCCGCCGAAGAAGCCGGCGGCGATGCCGGCAAGGCCGCCCAGGAACAGCACCAGCGCCACCGAAGCAACCGCGATCGTGAAGTCGAGACGGGTCGCGGCCAGCACGCGGCTGAAAATATCACGGCCCAAAAGGTCAGTGCCGAACCAATGGTGCAGCGACGGCGACTGCAGGGTTGCGGATGTGTCGCTGGCGAGCGGATCGTAGGGCACGATGTAGGGGCCGAACAGGGCACACAACGCGATCAGGACGAACAGCCCGAACGACAATCCGGTCACCGGATTGTCCGCTACCACGTAGACGGCATGGCGGAAGATGGAGTTGGTGGGAGGCTTGGGTTGCGCCTCCACCGCAGGAACGGCGGTCAGACTGGCTTCGGTCATGCTTCGAGCCTCACGCGCGGATCGATCACGCCGTAGAGCATGTCGATCATAAGGTTGAGTGCCACGTACAACACCGCCATCGTCAGCACGAAGCCCTGTACCGGCGCGAAGTCCGATTGCAGCAGCGCTTCGACCGCGTAGGAGCCAATGCCCGGCCAGGCGAATACTTTTTCCACCAGCACGTTGGCGCCGAGCAGGAACGAGAAAACCATGCCCAGCGTGGTCACCACCGGCAGCATCGCGTTACGAAACGCATAGGTGAGGATCACGGTGCGGTCGTTGAGACCGCTGGCACGCGCGGTCCGGATGAACTCAGAGGCCAGGATTGCCAGCATCGAGGCGCGGGTCATGCGCGTGATCGGCGCCAGCGAGAACACCGCGAGCGTCACCGCCGGAAGAATCAACTGGCTGAGCGAGGCACGGAAGGTTTCGAAATTGCCGGTGATCAGGCTGTCGATCAGATAAAAGCCGGTAATATCGGGCGGCGCCGTGGCAAAGGCATCGAGCCGGCCGATCGGTGCGGGCGACCAGCCGAGATTGAAGTAGAAGATGTATACCAATAGCAGGCCGGTGAAGAATACCGGCAACGAAACCCCGGCGGTGGCGATCACCCTGCATAGGTGATCGATCCAGGAGCCCTGCTTGACCGCCGCGAAAATGCCGAGCGGCACCGCGATGACGATCGCCAGAATTAATCCCGACAGCGTCAGCTCCGCTGACGCCGGCAAACGGCTGGAGATTTCGGTCGCGACCGGACGGCCGGTGGACAGCGAATTGCCGAAATTGCCGTGGACGAGATCATTGACATAATGCGCGAACTGGTCGGGCAGCGGCCGGTCGAGCCCCAGCGACTTGCGGATTTCGGCAATCGATTGCGGCGTGGCGGCCGGTCCGGCGAAATAAACCGCGGGATCGCCCGGCAATACACGGGTCAGCAGAAAGGTCACGATCACGACACCGATCAGGGTCGGGATCACAGTCACCAGACGCTTCACGATCGTCAACATGGTCTTCTGCCCCAAAATTTCCGAGCCGCGTTGAGAAACGATTGAGTTGCCGCGCCCGCATCTCAGATGCGGCGCGCGTCAGGCCTTGACGATTGAGCGGTAGTCGAGCTGCCGGTGGAACCAGTAAACGTAGCCTGAGATGTTCTTCTGCGTCGCGACGTTGAGAAACGGCTGGAACAGCGGAATGCGCGGCGCCTCATTGTAGGCCTTGGAAATGAAGCCCTCGACGTCCTTGGCGTATTTATCCTTGTCGCCGATGGCGGCGGCAGCGCGCGCGCCGTCGATCAGGGTGTCCATGTCCGCATTGACATAGCTCGGCGTATTGAAGATCGCGTTCTGGCCGGAATAGCACCAGAAAAAGAAATATTCGGGATAGTCGAGCCAGCCGGAGAAGAAATTGACCATCAGCGGCATCGACTTCTTCGCCATTTCGCTGCGCCAGTTGGCGCCGGGCACCTTGTTGATCGCGGTCTTGATGCCGATCTGGCCGAGGGCTTCCTGCACCAGCACGGCAATCGGTTCGCAGATGTCGCCGGCGCCGAGATCGAACGAGACCGTGGTGTCGATGTCCGAGACGCCGCTCTCCGCCATCAGCGCCTTGGCTTTGGCGATGTCGTTGACGTAGCCGCTTTTCGCCGGCCAGTTGATGTCAGTGACATTGTTGGACGGACCGCCGAACAAAGGATTGGCCAGACCGAACATCGCCGCATCCATGATCTTCTGGTAGGGCAGTGCATAGGCCACCGCCTGCCTGACTTTCGGATTATCGAACGGCGGGTTCTTCACGTTCAACTCGACGGAGTACATGCCGTTGCCGATCGGGTTGGAGATGATGACGAGCTTGCTCTCCTTCTTCATCTCCGAGGTGTCCTTGCTCGAGAGATCAAAGGAGATGTCGGCATCGCCGCGCTCCATCAAGGCACGGCGGTTGCCCTGCGAGGGAATCGTGCGCCAGATGATCTTCTTGAGCTGGGGCAGTTTGCCGCCCACCCAGCCGTCATGGCGCTCGTATACCGTCTCGACCCCGGGCTTCCAGCTCGTCACCTTGTAAGCGCCGCCGCCGGCGGTGTTGCTCTTGGTGTAATCGAGCGCCCAGGGATCCTTTTCCGTGGCCTTCTTCTTCAGGAGTTCGGAATTGTAGATGCTCGGCACGATCACCGCGAGATCGGGTATCGTCAGGCGATCCTTCTTGGTGAAGTCGATGCGCACAGTGCTGTCGTCAACGAGGACGAACTGTTCCTTGTCGACCAGCGAACCGGCCTTCATCTGCACCGTGGGGAAGCCGCCAACGGTCACCGAGCGATCCAGCGACCATTTGACGTCCTTGGCGGTGACCGGTGTGCCGTCGTGGAACGTCGCGTTCTTCTTCAGTTTGAAGGTGACCGACATGTCGCCGATATTCATGTCTTCGGCGAGTTCGGGTTTGAACTTGTCGCGATCGTAGGACAGCGTGCCATCCGGCAGCGTCTTGGTTTCATGGGTGATGAGCCGGTCGTAGCAATTCCACGAGGTCTCGTAGCCGGAACGGTTGGTGCCCACGCCATGGATGTCGAGATTGTTGGGGCCGTTCTCGGTCACGACCAATAGCGTCTCCGAGCGGCCATCGGCCTTCGCGGAGGACCAGATTGCGGGCGCCGGCACCATCGCGCCCGCGGCTGCGCCGGACACGGATTTGAGAAAATCGCGGCGCTTCATCTGACGCTCCAACGCACGAGGAAATCGGCTTTTGGACATAGACGTCGCAAGGTTTGTGCCAAATCTTGATGGACCCTTACACAGCGACTAAACCTCTGATTTAGCTTCGAATATGGATTCTCAAGAGGCGAATTCCGCGTCATTGGCGCGCAATCTCATTGCATACAAAGAAATGCCATTGCCCGTTTGGTAGGCAGATATTAAAATCGCTCTTTCCTTAGGCGATGCCGAATCGAGCCTGGCAATTGAGGCGACCGCTCTTGCGATCGCCCGGCCCGGACGCGATCGTGGAAACCTTCTGCTAAATTGCGTTGAACCTTTGGTTCCGATCACCGACCCCATTACAGGGGGATGAGTTGCCAGTGTACAACCGCGCCGGCCTTTCGCGGACCGCCGTCATGGTCGTTGGGCTGCTTCTGGCAGCGGTCACGACCAGCGCATGGGCGCGGGAATTTCGCGCCGCCGATACCCAGAGCGAAGACTACCCGACGGTCGAAGCGCTGCGTTACATGGGCCGCCTGATCGCGGAGCGCAGCGGCGACCGCCACCAGATCCGGGTGTTTCACTCGCGCCAGCTCGGCGAGGAAAAGGAAACCATCGAGCAGACCCGCGTCGGCGCGATCGATCTCAACCGCACCAACGTTGCGCTGATCGGAGCCTTTGTGCCGGCGACGAACGTGCTGGCGATGCCGTTTCTGTTTCGCTCCATCGAGCACATGCAGAGGGTGCTGGACGGACCGATCGGCAC
The DNA here is from genome assembly GCF_050014615.1 of Bradyrhizobium sp. Lineage (GTDB taxonomy): Bacteria > Pseudomonadota > Alphaproteobacteria > Rhizobiales > Xanthobacteraceae > Bradyrhizobium. The sequence goes on from NZ_JBEKCZ010000004.1 coordinate 25,976, forward strand.
CGCCATTCTCGACAGCTTCGAGCCCTATGGATTTGTCGGTCTGACGTTCTACGATTCCGGCGCCCGATCGATCTACAACAGCGTCAGGCCGGTCCGCTCGATCGCGGACATGAAGGGGTTGCGACTGCGTGTACAGCAGTCCGAATTGATGTCCGACATGATCAAGGCGCTCGGCGCGGATCCGATCGAGCTGCCCTATGGACAGGTTCGCACCGGGCTCGCCACCAAACTGATCGACGGCGCGGAGAACAACTGGCCCTCCTTTGTCACCACCGACCACTACAAATATGCCGGCTATTATACCCTCACCGAACACACGATGAGTCCGGAAGTGCTGGTGATGTCGCAAAAGGCCTGGGACAGCCTCTCGGCCGAGGACCGCAAGATCTTTCGCGAGGCGGCAATCGAATCCAGCCACTTCATGCGCGAGCGATGGAAGGCGCTTGAGGAGCGATCGCGCCGGCAGGCGGAAAGCGCCGGCGTGACGATCATCACCGACTTCGACCGCAAGCCGTTCGAGGCGGCGATGGATGGAATCTATGCCAAAGCGCGACGCGATCCCGCGGCCGCGGAATTGATTGAACGAATTCGCCGGGTGGACTGAAAAGGTGGACTGAATTGGTGTTTGGAACGCTTCAGCATGACGAAGCCGAGGAACGGCCGGCGAGCCTCGCCGCGCGGGGCCGCTCCCGCATCGTCGGGCTGCTCCGCGCGGTACCGATACGCTGGCGCATCCTGTCGATCGCGGCGCTGAACTCGGCGGTCGTCGTGGTGCTGGTCGCGATGATCTGGAACGGCGTCCAGGTGCTCGGTTCGGCTTGGGAGGACGTGCGGCAGGTGCGGGAATCCGACACCATCCTGGCGCGGCTGGAGAGTGAAACCGGCCATCTGCAGAACCTGATCCATCGCTACATCACCCAGCCGAGCCCCGAATTGTTCGAGGAAATATCGCATCTGCACGAGACGGTTCTCGGCACTCTCACCACGCGCGCCTCGACCGACCCGATGCTGTCAGGGTCGGTCCAGCAGCTCGAGCACGTCACCGAACGCTTCCTCGGCGGCTTCAGTGAATTGCGCGACCTCCAGGCGACCATTTCGAACACCTACGAGGACGAGGTGCTGACCCCGGCACGGGACATGGCCGGGCTCTACTCGATCATCGAGGGCGCGACAGGACACCGCGATGCCCTGATCTGGCCGTCGCTTGGAAAATCCCGCGAGGCCTTTACCGCGATGCTGGTCGCCGCCAACGCCTATTATCTTTCGCTGGCGACCGCTTCCGCCGAAGAGGCCCGCCGCAATACCGAGACCATCGAACAGACGATCCCGGTGATGAGCGACCTTGCGGATAACGATCTGCAGCGGATGGCGCTGCAGCGGTTGAATGCGCGAGCGGTGGCGCTGCGCCAGGGCCTTGCGAAATTGTCGGAGCAGCTCACGACCCGGACCGAGCTGTTGCGCGACGCGATCGACGCCAGCCAGGCCGAAGCCAGCAGCACCATCGATGAATTGTCGGTCAAGATGCGCCAGCGCGAGCAGAAAGCGCAGGAGACATTCGACCGGACGCTGGCCGACATATCGCGCAAAGTGCTTTCGATCGCGGTGATCTTTCTCGGCATCATCATCACCGCGGGCGTGCTGATCGCGCTGAGCGTCCGCCTGCCCTTGCAGCAGATCATGACGGCGATGCAGGCGATCACGTCGGGCGATTACAATCGGCGCGTCCAGGGAACGGACGCCAAGGACGAGGTCGGCGCGATGGCACGCGCGGTCGAGGTTTTCCGCGAGAACGCCATTGCCAAGCGCACGACCGAAGACGAGTTGCGCGCCTCAAAAGAGAAGGCCGAGAGCGCTCTGCTTGAGCTGAATGCCGCCCAGCAGAATCTGATCGACGCCGAGCGCCTGGCCGCGCTCGGTGGCCTGGTCGCCGGGGTCGCCCATGAGGTGAACAACCCGATCGGTATCAGCCTGACGGTCGCCTCCAGTTTTGCGCGCCGCGCCGAAATGTTCGAGACCGAATTGAATTCCGGAACCGGGCTGCGGCGATCCCAACTCGAGGAATTCGTCAAAACCTCGCGCGATGCCGCCCAACAACTGGTCGGAAATCTGCATCGCGCCGGCGAACTGATTCAATCCTTCAAGCAGGTCGCGGTCGACCGCTCGCATGCGGAACGCCGGCAATTCAGCCTGGGCGAGGCGACCGACCAGATCATCGCCAGCCTGCGGCCGGCGCTGAAGAAGGCGTCGATCGCCCTGTCGGTCGAGGTACCGGAGGGCCTCATGATCGACGGGTACCCGGGCGCATATGGCCAGATTCTGACCAACCTGTTCCTCAACGCCGCCAACCATGCCTTTGCCGACGGGCGCTCCGGGGCGATCACGATTTCAGCAAGGCCCCGCGGCAGCGACGACGTCGAGATCATTTTTGCCGATAATGGAGCCGGAATGACGCCGGACGTGCAGCGGCAGGCGTTCGACCCGTTCTTTACCACCCGCCGCAACGAGGGCGGGACCGGACTTGGCCTGCACATCGTCTATAATCTCGTCACCCAGCAGCTCGGTGGCCGGATGATGCTGGATTCAAGACTGGGACAAGGCACCACATTTCGCATTATCATACCGAGGGTCGCCAAAGGGGGCCCCGCAACACAAGACCCAGCCAATAACGGGACGCCTCAATGGCCGAACAGGACGATGTCCTCCACCTGATCGACGATACCGGAACGGCTCCGGAGACCTCGACCGCACGCAAGTGGAAGGTCGCGGTCATCGACGACGATCAGGCCGTGCACGAAGGCACCCGCTTTGCGCTGAGCGACTACAATCTCAATGGCCAGACGCTCGAGATCCTTTCGGCCTATTCAGCCGCCGAGGGCCGGACCTTGATGCGCGCCCATCCCGATATCGCGGCCGTGCTGCTCGACGTCATCATGGAAACCGACGCCGCCGGCCTCGATCTCGTCGAATACATCCGCAATGAACTTGGGAACGAGACCGTTCGCATCATCCTGCGCACCGGGCAGCCCGGACAGGCGCCGGAACGCCGCGTGATCGTCCAATACGACATCAACGACTACAAGGCGAAGACCGAACTCACCGCCGACAAGCTGTTTACCTCGCTGACCGCGGCGTTGCGGAGCTATCAGCAGCTCGAGCGCATGGTCCAGACCCGGCGCGGGCTCGAAATCATCATCGACGCCGCCTCGACCTTGTACGACTTCAAATCGATGCAGCGCCTCGCCGAAGGCGTGCTGACCCAGATCGCCTCGCTGTTGAACGTCGATTGTGCCGGCATTCTGGTGCTGCGCGATAACGGCGTGGTCGGCGACGACTTTTCCGTGCTGGCCGGGTCCGGCTGCTATAGCCGCTTCATCGGCACCGCCGGATCCAAATCGCTCGACCCCGATTTGCGGTCGATGGTGGAGGCCGCCTTCAAGCGGCGCAAGCATGAATTCGTCGACCACCGTACCGTTCTCTACATTCGCACCGGCAGCGGACGCGAAGTGGTGGTGCTGCTGCAGGCCGAGCGTCCGCTATCCGAAACCGACCGCTCGCTGGTCGAGATTTTCGGCAGCCGGCTTTCGATCGCGTTCGACAATGTCATTCTTTATCAACAGCTGCATGAAGCCAACACGCAGCTCGAGGACCGCGTCGCCCAGCGCACCCGCGCGCTGATGCAGGCCAACCGCAGACTGTCGGCGCAATGGCTGCGGCTGCAGCGCGCCAACGGCTTCAAGAACGAAATTCTCGGCACCGTCGCCCATGATTTGAAGAATCCGCTCGGCGTCATCCTCGGCCGCACCGAGATGCTGACGGAATTGATCGGCACCGGCGCGTCCAAAGAGAGCGTCACGTCCCAGGTCGAACACATCCGCGACGCCACCAAGCGGCTGACCTCGATGGTCGATCACCTGATCTCGGACGCGATGGCCGATGCCTTCGACATCACCATTCGCCGCGAACCGGTCGATGTCGCGGGCCTGGTCAGGGAAGTCGCCGATGCCAATCAGCCCTTGGCCGTCAACAAGCAGCAGGCCATCACGGTATCGGCGCCGCCGAATTTCGTCACCATGTGCGACGCCGACCGGATCCGGGAAGCCATCGACAATCTCGTCAGCAACGCCATCAAATACAGCCCGATCGGCGGCAAGATCACGATGCTGGTGAGCCATGAAAAGAACAACACCATCATCCGCATCGCCGATGAAGGCGCCGGCCTGTCGCCCGAGGATCTGGGACGGCTGTTCGGCCGCTTCCAGCGGCTTTCCGCCAAACCCACGGCCGGCGAAAGCTCGACTGGCCTCGGCCTGTCGATCGTCAAGCGCATCATCGACATGCATGGCGGCGAAATAACCGCTGTCAGCGCCGGGCCCGGCCAGGGATCCACCTTCACCGTCACATTGCCGGCGACAGACACATGATCGCATCATGACATGACCCAAAGTCAGCACATCATCATTGTTGATGACGAGGCGCCGGCCCGCGAGATGGTCGGCGACTATCTCAAGATGCACGGCTTCACGGTGACGCTGTGCGACGGCGGCAAGAGCCTGCGCGGGGCGATCGAGGTCACGGTGCCCGATCTCGTGGTGCTCGATCTGAATATGCCGGAGGAAGACGGGCTTTCCATCATTCGCGACCTGAAAAGCCGTACCAACGTCCCCGTCATCATGTTGACGGCGACGGCGAGCCCGATCGACCGCGTGGTCGGACTGGAACTCGGTGCCGACGATTACGTCGCAAAGCCCTGCGAATTGCGTGAATTGATGGCGCGAATCCGCTCGGTATTGCGGCGCAGCTCCCCGGTTCGGGCGCAGGCCGCGGCGGCTGACGCGGCCGGAGCGAAAGCGGCGAAAGACCAGCTGGTACGGTTTGGCACCAAATGGCTCGACCTCGAGGCGCAGGCGCTGCGCGACGACGAGGGCAACGAGCATCCGCTGACGGCCTCTGAATTCGGGCTGCTCAAGGTGTTCGCGGCAAATCCGAAGCGGGTGCTGTCGCGCGAGCGCCTGCTGGAATTGGCCAATGCGCGCGACAGCGAAGCCTTCGATCGCGCCGTCGACCTGCGCATCATGCGAATCCGGCGCAAGATCGAACCGGACCCAACCAAACCCGCGGTCATTCGCACCATCCGGGGCGGCGGGTATCTGTTCTCGCCGGCCGGCGACAAGGCGTGACGGCAAACCCGAAGGGATGATAGAAACGCACGCGCCAAGGTCCGCTCACGACGTGCGGCCGGTGAGTGCACGGATGCGAACGGCTACGATATCGAACAGAACAACCTTGTTGCTCTGCGCAATTGCGGGCACCTCCATCATCGCGTCGTCCACCATCGCCGAGGAGGCGAAATTTCAAAGCAGGCAGGTCACGCCCGCCGGGGAATACACTTTTGGCATCGAAGGACCGGCCGTCGACCAGGGAGGAAACCTGTACGTCGTCAATTTCGGCAAACCCGGCACGATCGGAAAACTGGCGGCGGGCGCTTCGCAATCGGAGCTGTTCGCGGTCCTGCCCGAAGGAAGCATTGGAAATGCGATACGCTTCGATCCGGAAGGCCGCATGTTCGTCGCCGACTACAAGAAGCATAATATCTTTCTGGTCAGTCCGGACGGCAAAGACGTCGAAACATATTTCCATTCTGACGACTTCAACCAGCCCAACGACATGACGATCGCAATGGATGGCACGATCTACGCGAGCGACCCGCATTGGAAGCGACACGATGGGCAGGTCTGGCGGATCCGGAAATCGGCCGACGGCAGCGTCGCCGGTGAAAGGATGACCGCCGATCGCCGAATGAGCACGACCAACGGTATCGATCTCAGCCCCGACGGCAAGACACTCTATGTCGGTGAATCCGACACGCGGGAGATATGGTCGTACCGGATCGACGGCACCCATCTTCTCTCGCCCAGGCTCGTGAAGCGGTTCGACGATTTCGACATCGACGGCCTGCGTACCGATACCGGGGGGAACCTGTTCGTGGCGCGGATACTGAAAGGCACCATCGCCGTGCTGAGCCCACAGGGGAAACTGAAACGGGAGATCGCGCTCAAGGCAAAGGAGCCGACGAACCTGGCCTTTGGCGGCAATGACGGAAAGACCGTTTACGTGACGCAGCGGCAGGGCGGGTTTATCGAAGCGTTTCGCACCGATCGTCCGGGCCGCGAAGCCTGTTTTCAGGCCTGTGCCGGGCACAAATAGGCCGGCCCACGCTCCCGGCCGTCCGGGCCACGAGAGCCGCGAAACCCCAACTGCCGAAAGGTTCCCCCTTCCCGATCGGGAGGACCGTTTCCCGGACCGCACCACAACCTAAAATTTATCTAATTCAAATTGCTGGCATTTCCTGTCTGAATGTTTCGTCGCCGAAGCCGCGACGAAACAATTCTCCTGGGCATGAAACCATTTTCCGCTTGGCGTGCAGACGTCCCGAAACGTTCGCTGACTATCAATTTAGGCAACGAAGCGCCGCCAAGCGGCGACACTGGGAGCCTGTCATGCCGATGCCGAACGTCATTGCCATCAATGCAGCAGCCCGCCAGGGCATCATCGCCGCCCAGGCGACCACGGATGAAATGCTGCTGGAAAGCATTGCCGATGGCGGCCGGACTGCGATGCACATCCTCTATTCCCGCCACAATGTACGGGTTTACCGCTTCATCCTTCGCATGGTGCGCGATGCCACCATGGCGGAAGACCTCGTCAGTCAGGTTTTCCTGGACGTCTGGCGGACCGCCAGCCAGTTCGAGGGCCGTTCCCAGGTTTCCACCTGGCTGTTGTCGATTGCCCGCTTCAAGGCGCTGACCGCGCTGCGCCAGCGCCGGCATGAGGACATCGACCAGGAAGACGTGCTCGAAATCGCCGACGAGGCCGACACACCGGAAGCTTCGCTCGATCGCAGCGACACCAGCGCCATCCTGCGCGCCTGCGTCGCGAAATTGTCGCCGGCGCACCGCGAGATCATCAACCTCGTCTATTATCACGAGAAATCGGTGGAAGAGGTTGGCCGGATTATCGGGATCCCCCAGAGCACGGTGAAAACCCGGATGTTTTATGCCCGCAAACAGCTCGCCGATCTGCTCAGAGTGGCCGGCATCGACAGTTTGGCCGCTTGAGACGAGCCTTTGGGTCGTAAGACGGGCTTTGCCCGCTTCGCGGCGGCGACCGCGAACGTAGCGGTTCGGCCGCACACAATCTCGCGCGTTTGCGATCAGCCCGATACCTTCGGCTGATCGCGCATGATAAGGTCCGTATCGCAATAGCGACGACGGATGGATGTCATGTTCGAGGGCTGGGATGCAGTGGTGTTGGCCCGGGCACAATTCGCATTCACGATGTCGTTCCACATCGTATTCCCGGCCTTCTCGATCGGGCTTGCAAGCTATCTCGCGGTGCTTGAAGCGCTCTGGCTGTGGACCGGACGCGAGGTCTTCATCAACCTGTTCAATTACTGGCTGAAGATCTTCGCCATCGCCTTCGGCATGGGCGTGGTGTCGGGCATCGTGATGTCCTACCAGTTCGGCACCAACTGGTCGGCTTTTTCAGACAAGACCGGTCCCGTGATCGGTCCCTTGATGGCCTATGAGGTGCTGACCGCGTTTTTCCTCGAAGCGGGCTTCCTCGGCGTGATGCTGTTCGGCCTGGAGCGGGTCGGCCACAGGCTGCATTTTCTCGCCACCTTGATGGTCGCGATCGGCACGTTGATCTCGGCGTTCTGGATCCTGTCCGCCAATTCCTGGATGCAAACGCCGACCGGGTACGCCATCAACGCCGACGGACAGTTCGTCGCCGCCGACTGGCTCAAACTCATCTTCAACCCCTCGTTTCCCTACCGCCTGGTCCACATGGTGCTGGCGGCCTATCTCACGACCGCGCTGGTGGTCGGCGCCGTCGGCGCGTTTCACCTGTGGCGCGATCAGCATCTTCCGGGACCGCGGGTGATGTTTTCGATGGCGATGTGGATGGCCACGCTGGTGGCGCCGATCCAGATTCTCGCGGGCGACCAGCACGGCCTCAACACCCTGGAACATCAGCCCACCAAGATCATGGCGATGGAAGGCCATTACGAGAGCCACAAGAACGGTGCGCCGCTGATCTTGTTCGGCTGGCCCGACCAGGCCGCGGGCGAAGTCAAATACGCGGTTGAGGTTCCGAAACTGGGTTCGCTGATTCTGAAACACTCTTTCGATGCGCCGCTGGCGGGCCTCGACACCGTGCCGCGCGAGAACTGGCCGCCGGTGCCGATCACTTTCTGGTCGTTCCGGATCATGGTCGGATTGGGATTCCTGATGATGGGGCTCGGCCTGTTCAGCCTGTGGAATCGCTGGCGCGGCACGCTGTATCAATCCCGCCTGCTGCATATGTTTGCGATGGCGATGGGGCCGGCGGGCTTCCTGGCCGTGCTCGCGGGCTGGATCACCACCGAGACCGGGCGGCAGCCGTTCACGGTGTATGGGCTGTTGCGGACGGTTGAATCGGCCTCACCCCTCGCATCACCCGCGGTGGCCTCGTCGCTGATCGCGTTTATCATCGTCTATTTCGCGGTGTTCTCCGCCGGCGTGATCTATATTCTGCGGCTGATGGCGCAGCCGCCGCATCACGGCGAGCAAGGGCCGCAGGGCGACATGCCGGCGCGTGCCGCAGGCATCACACCCGCGGCCGGCACGGCCGCGAGGGGAGCCGCGTGATGACCGGCGCCGTCGACATTGCCACCATCTGGGCCTTCATCATCGCCTTCGCCGTCTTTGTCTATGTGGTGATGGACGGATTCGATCTCGGCCTTGGCATCCTGTTTCCCTTGTTTCCGGACAAGGCCGACCGCGACGTAATCATGAACAGTGTCGCGCCGGTCTGGGACGGCAACGAAACCTGGCTGGTACTCGGCGGCGGCGGAATGATGGCTGCGTTTCCGCTGGCTTACGCGGTGCTGATGCCGGCGCTGTACACGCCGATGATCGCGATGCTGATCGGCCTGATCTTTCGCGGCGTCGCCTTTGAATTCCGCTGGCGCACCACGCAGGGCGGGCGAAACCGCTGGGATATCGCCTTCGCCGGCGGATCGCTGCTGGCGGCGCTGGCGCAGGGGATCGCGCTCGGCGCCATCCTGCAGGGCGTCCATGTCGAGGGGCGGCATTATGCCGGCGGCTGGTGGGACTGGCTGACGCCGTTCAGCATCCTGACCGGCCTTGCGCTGGCGGTCGGCTATGCGCTCCTGGGCGCGACGTGGCTGGTGCTCAAGACCGAGGGCGCGCTTCGCGACAGGGCCTATGTCCTGAGCTGGTCCTTGCTGTTCGCGATGTTGGGCGCCATCGGCGCGGTCAGCATCGCCACGCCGTTCCTCCACGTCCAATATGCGCAGCGCTGGTTTACCTGGCCGAACCTGGTGCTGACCGCGCCGGTACCGGTTGCGGTCGCCGCCGTCGCCGTGATGTTGCTGCGCAGCCTCGCCGGCAAGCGGGATTACCAGCCGTTCTTTCTGTCGCTGGCGCTGTTCGCGCTGTCCTATGCCGGGCTCGGCATCAGCATGTGGCCCTATATCGTGCCGCAGAGCATCACCATCTGGCAGGCGGCATCGCCGCAGAACAGCCAGGTCTTCATGCTGTTCGGCGTGGCCGTGCTGGTGCCGCTGATCCTCGGTTATACCGCATGGGCCTATTGGGTGTTTCGCGGCAAGGTCAAGCACGGGAGTGGCTATCATTGATGGCTTCGCCGCCCAAAGCACGACCGCTGGCGCAGCGCCTGTTGTGGTTCGCCGCCCTTTGGCTGGGCGGCGTCGGCGCTGTCGCCATCGTGTCGTTCGGGCTGCGGTTATGGATCGCGCCGAAATGAAGTTTTTGCGACGGCCTGATGCGCCCTGCCCAGCAAAAATCGCAATTATCCCAGCTAGATATCCGGATTGCTTGCCATCGCGCCATCCCTGAGATTTGATGGTTCCGGTGATTTGGCAAACAATGACAGATACCCGGAAGCGGCCAACGAGGAGTCCATCGATGACGAAGTTTCGGCACCTGATCTGGATGATGATCTCAGCTGTTGGCCTGACGCTTTCAGTCACGCAGAGCCATGCACAGCAGCCCGACGTCGGCGACCAGCCCGGGCTTCTGGCGGATGACTCCGTGGAACTGGATCCGGAATACCGCAAGCAGATGGTTTACTACCGCTCCACCGAGGCGCCGGGTACCATCATCATCTCAACCGCGGAGCGCCATCTCTATCTGATCCAGGGCAATGGCCGCGCGCTGCGCTATGGCATCGGCGTCGGCCGCGACGGATTTCAGTGGCAGGGATTGCTGAACATTAGCCGCAAGGCGGAATGGCCGGACTGGACGCCGCCGCCGGAGATGATCGCGCGCCAGCCTTATCTGCCCCGCTTTATGGCCGGCGGCCCGGGCAACCCGCTCGGCGCGCGCGCGATGTATCTTGGCACCACCGTCTATCGCATCCACGGCACCAACCGGCCGGATACGATCGGCACGGCGGTTTCGTCCGGCTGTTTCCGGCTGGTCAATGCCGACGTCGCCGACCTCTATGAACGTGTCCCGGTCGGCACCAAGGTTATCGTGCGGCAGAAGCCGGAATTGTAACCGCGACGGCTGCGTTTTCCGCAGCCGCTCCCTATTCCCGACATTGCGAGAGATAAATCATGCGCACATTCCGAGGCGGCCTCCTGATTGGGCTGGCGGTCGCAGTCGCGGTCGCGGCGGCGGCTATCACCTACGAACGCTATGACACGCGGACCCTGAAACGGACGATCCGTCGCGGCGAGGTGCTGTGCGGCGTCAATACCGGCCTGCCCGGTTTCTCGATCCCCGACGACAAGGGCAACTGGACCGGCTTCGATGTGGATTTCTGCCGCGCGGTCGCCGCGGCGATCTTTGACGATCCGAAGAAGGCGAAATTTGTTCCGCTCGACGCTAATGAGCGCTTCAAGGAGTTGCAGAACCGCAAGGTCGATATTCTCTCCCGCAATTCGACCTGGAGCATGTCGCGCGAGACGTCCTATGACCTCTATTTCCCGGCCGTGGCCTATTATGACGGCGAAGGATTCATGATTCCGAGGTCACGAAACATCGATTCCGCGCTCGATCTCAACGGCAGCAAGGTCTGCGTGCAATCGGAAACCACGACCCAGCTCAACCTCGCCGATTATTTCCGCGCCAACAACATCAAATACCAGGAGATGAAATTCGGCAAACTGGAAGAGGTCATCAAGGCCTATGATGCCGGGCAGTGCGACACGCTCACCGCCGATGTCTCCCAGCTGTATGCGTTGCGGTTGAACCTTGGCAAGCCGGGCGATCACGTCATCCTCCCCGACGTCATTTCAAAGGAACCGCTGGCACCTGTGGTGCGGGAGCGGGACGATGACTGGATGCTGATCGTGAAGTGGACCTTGTATGCGATGATCAATGCCGAAGAACTCGGCATTACCTCCAAAAACATCGACGAGGCGCTGAACTCGAAGAAGCCCGACGTGATGCGGCTGGTCGGAACCGAGGGGAATTATGGCGAGGAGCTGGGGCTGACCAGGGACTGGGCCGTCCGCATCATCCGCCATGTCGGCAATTACGGCGAGGTCTACGAGCGCAATGTCGGCTCGGGATCGAAACTCGGCATCCCCAGAGGCCTCAACCAGCTCTGGAGCGCCGGCGGCATCCAGTACGCGCCGCCGATCAGGTAAGGCTTCTGGCTTAACCCGTAAGCTCGCCACACAACCGCTCGTCATCACCCGCGAAAGCGGGTGATCCAGTACGCCGCAGCCTTTGTGTTTTATCACGAACGCTGCGGGGTACTGGGTCGCCCGGTCAAGCCGGGCGATGACGAGTTATTATGACGCGACGCCCGTGCGCATGGCCTCAATAGCTCTTCATCCTCGCCAATTGATCGGCATGAAAGTTGGTATCGCCGAACAATTCCTGGCAGACCCGCGCGCGTTTCATGAAGAAGCCGATGTCGAACTGGTCGGTCATGCCCATGCCGCCATGCATCTGCACGCCTTCCTGAACCGCAAGCGTCGCGGTTGAGCCCGCCCGAGCCTTGGCGACCGCGACCGCCGCCCCCGCATTCTCAAAATTGCCGTCGAGCGTCTGCAACGCCTTTAGCACCGCGGCGCGGGTGATCTCGATCTCGATATAGAGCTGCGCGGCGCGGTGCTGCAGCGCCTGGAATTCGCCGATCAATTTGCCGAATTGCTTGCGCTCCCTCAGATAACCGACGGTGCGGCCGAATACTTCCTCGCTGACCCCGACCATTTCCGAGGCGACCGCGCCGCGGCCGATATTGAGCACGCCTTCCAGCAATGCGCCGCCCTGATCGACCTCGCCGAGCACGCCATCGGCATTGACCTCGACATTATCAAATTTGATGCGCGCGGCATTGTGCGAGTCGACCATCGCGGTGCGCTCGGTCTCGATGCCCTTGGTCCTGGGGTCGACCAAAAACAGCGTCAGACCGTCGCGCTCGCCGGGGGCACCCGCGGTGCGGGCCGCCACGATCAAAAGATCGGCGGTGTGGCCATCGACCACAAAGGCCTTGTCGCCCTGAAGCCTGAATCCATTGCCGGAACGCACCGCCTGCATTCGGGTCTGCAGCGGGCGGTGCTTTGACCCTTCATCGACGGCGAGCGCGGCCAGCAGCGAGCCATCGGCGATCTTCGGCAGGTGCTCGGACTTCTGCGCCGCGCTGCCGCCGCGCGACAATGCGGAAGCCGCCAGCACCGCGGTGGCCAGAAACGGCGACGGCATCAGCGTGCGGCCGATTTCCTCCATCACCACGCCGGCCTCGACGCAGCCCAGACCGCTGCCGCCGAAATCCTCCGGCACCAGCAGGCCGGAAAATCCCATCTCGGCGAAACTCTTCCACAGGTCGCGGGAAAATCCGGTCGCATCCTTGGCATCGCGCAGCTGCCGCAAATGCGACACCGGCGCCTTGTCGCTGATGAGCCCGCGCGCGCTGTCGCGCAACATCGACTGTTCTTCGCTGAGGACGAGTGCCATTTGTGTTTCCGGTTTGGTGGTGTTTCGAATTACGTGCTTTTAGTTTTGTCATTCCGGGGCGGCGCGAAGCGTCGAACCCGGAATCCAGAGGTTGTGGCGCGAGATTCCCCGATGTGCGATTGCACATCTGAGGTTCACGCTTCGCGGGCCCCGGAATGACGTGCCTCAGGCCCCCGGCAAATCGAGAATTCGTTTTGCCACGATGCCGAGCATCACCTCCGAGGTGCCGCCTTCGATCGAGTTGGCCTTGGTGCGCAGCCAGGCGCGCGGCCGTGCGCCGCCTTTCGAGCGCTCGCTCTCCCATTCCAGCGCGTCGACACCGCCCGCGGACATCAGGATTTCGTAGCGGCGCTTGTTGAGCTCAGTGCCGTAATATTTCATCGCCGAGGAAAACGCCGGATGCGCCTGACCGGCTTTTGCGAGGTCGACCGCGCGTTCGGCGGCGCAGGCCAGCGCCGCCTCGTCGATCTCGAAGGTGGCGATTTGTCCGCGCAGCATCGGATCTTCCAGACGGCCCTGCTCGTCGGTCCCCACCGAGTCCGCGGCGACCTGCCCCAGCGGCCGGCCGACGCCGCGCTCGCCCATGCCCGAGATCATCGCGCGCTCGTGCTGCAGCAGATATTTGGCGACGTCCCAGCCGCGATTGACCGTGCCGACCACATTGGCCTTCGGTACCCGGACATCGTCGAAGAAGGTTTCGCAGAACGGCGAGCGGCCCGAGATCAACAGAATGGGCTTGGTCGAGACACCTTTGGACGCCATGTCGAACAGAATGAAACTGATACCGTCATGTTTCTTGCCGGTCGCATCGGTGCGCACCAGACAAAAAATCCAGTCGGCGAAATTGGCATAAGAGGTCCAGATCTTCTGGCCGTTGATGATGAAGTCGTCGCCATCGCTCTCGGCGCGGGTCTGCAGTGACGCAAGGTCCGATCCCGCATTCGGTTCGGAATAGCCCTGGCACCAGCGGATCAGGCCGGCCGCGATCCTGGGCAGATGCTCCTGCTTCTGCGCTTCGGTGCCGTATTTCAGCAGCGCAGGCCCGAGCATGGAAATACCGAACGAGGTCAGCGGCTGGCGCGCGCCGAGCGCGGCCATCTCCTGGCGCAGAATTTTGGTCTGCTCCGGGTCGAGGCCGCCACCGCCATATTCTTTTGGCCAGTGCGGCACGGTCCAGCCCTTGTCGCGCATCCGCTCGAACCAGACGCGCTGCGGTTCGGAGGAGAATTTGGTGTTGCGGCCGCCCCAGAACGTATCTTCGTCCGAGGTCATCGGCCGCCGCATCTCCGGCGGACAATTGGCCTCCAGCCAGGCGCGGGTCTCACGGCGAAAATTTTCCAGATCGGACATGGGAGCGTTTCCATCAGCTGTTGTTGGATCGACCTTAGCCGCCGCATCGCGGAATTCAATATGTCTGTGGCTCTCCCATGCGGCCACGGATGTGGCCTTGACCCCCGATCGGGTGTATTCGCAAAGCCGCAGCGATTGAAAAACAAGAGGAAATGCAGATGCGGCTAAAGTTGCTTTCGCCAGGCGAAATGAGCGCGGAGCAGAAAGAAACCTACGACGAATCGATCGCCGGCAAGCGCGGCGCTCCGCCGGCGCCGATGATGGCCTGGCTCAACAGCCCGGAGATGGCACGCCATGCCACACGCCTGGGCGGTGTGCTGCGGTTCGACACCATGTTTCCGGCCAAGCTGTCGGAGATCGCGATCCTGGTCACGGCGCGGCACTGGACCTCGCATTACGAATGGTTCGCCCACAAGCGGCTTGCGCTCAAGGGCGGCATGGACCCCGGCATCATCGAGGACATCCGGCATCGCCGCACGCCCCGTTTCGACGATCCAAAGGGCCAGATGATCTACGATGTCGCGAGATCACTGCACGAAGGTCACGGTCTCACCCAGGGTCTTTACGACGAGGCCGTGAAGGTGCTGAGCGAACGCGGACTGGTCGAAGTCGTCGGCCTGTGCGGCTATTACACCATGGTTTCGATGACGCTGAACACGTTCGAATTCGGCCTGCCGGAGGGCGAGGTGTCCGATCTTGCCTAACGGACGACCGCTGCATAGATCGTCACGGAAGCAACGACTGCAAACGGAGAAACCATGCCCGAAAACCCGACACCCATCATCGCGGGAACGCGGATCGGACATGTTCACCTCAAGGTGGCAGATCTCGATCGCGCGCTGGGATTTTACAGCGGCGTGCTGGGCTTCGAGGTGATGCAACGGATCGGCTCCGACGCGGCGTTCATTTCCGCCGGCGGCTATCATCATCATATCGGCCTGAACACCTGGGAAAGCAAAGGCGGCCACCCGCCGGCACCGGGAACGACGGGGCTGTTTCACACCGCGATTCTTTACCCGACGCGGCCTGCGCTGGCCGACGCGCTGCATCGCGTGATCCAGGCTGGAATTCAACTCGACGGAGCCAGCGATCACGGCGTCAGCGAAGCGCTTTATCTTCGCGACCCCGACGAGAACGGCGTCGAGCTGTATTGGGACCGGCCCGAGGCGCAATGGCCGCGCCGGCCCGACGGGTCGCTGGCGATGTTCACGCACCGGCTCGATCTGGAAGATCTATTGCGGCAACGGGTGGCGTGATTCGTCCGCCCTTTCCGCGCACCATGATCAGCATGGCCGCGATCAGCTCAAGGCCAATGCAGCCGTAAAACGGCAAGCTGTAACTTCCGGACGCGTCGCGCAGCAGGCCAATGATTCCGGGACCGAACGCATAGGTAACCTGGTTGATCGCCGTGATCAGGCTGATCAGCACGCCAAACGAACGTGAGTCGAATTCGCGCTGGATGATCAGGGAAGGCAGTGTAATAAGGTTTCCGACCGAGAATCCGAACAGCGCGCAGGCCGCAACCAGCAGCGCCTCGTTGCGTGAATTGATGACGACCGCCAGCGCCACGGCCTGGCTGGTGAACGACAACGCCGACGCCAGCCTTTGGTTGAGCCGGTCGATCACGGCAGAGAACAGCACGCGACCGACCACGGCCATTGCCGTCAATAGCGCGACCGCGATCGCGGCGTGCTCGCGCCCAATCACCGGATCGAGAAAGGTGATCAGGTGGACGATGAACCCGACCTGCGCGCATAACACCAGCGCGAACGCGACGGCTACCGTCAGGAATGCAGTATCCCGCAGCGCCATTGCGCGTATCCGCGGCGCGGATCGAATTTCCGTGCCAGGCCATTGCGTTTCAACGCGACCGGCCGGCGGCGGCCCAACAAAGGTCAGGATGATCGGAATCATCAGCGCGAGCATCGCGACTGCGGCCAGCGTCATCGCACCGGAAAACCCGAGACGGCCGATCGCGACCACCAGCAACGGCACGCCGATGATGCCGCCGAAGCTCGCGCCGTTCAGCGCCAGGCTGATCGCCATGCCGCGCTTTGTGTCGAACCACAGCCCGAGCGTGTTGGTGATGACGCCGAGGCTGGTTCCCGCCCATCCGAAGGCAAACACGGCATCGGCAAGGTAAAGCTGCCACGGCTCCGCCGCCCGGCCCATCAGCACAGCGGCGGCGGCCATCGCACATGTACCCGCCAGCAGGCAGTTGCGTGGACCGAAACTGCGGATCGCCTCGCTGACGAAGACGATCAGTAACGCGCCGAACAAATAGAAGAAGGTCGTGCCGGACGAGATCAGCGAAGCCGGCCAGCCATGCAGACGGTGCAACTCGGCGACATAAACGGTTTGGCCGTAAAAACCAAAGCCCCAGCCGAAGATGGCGACCAGAAAACATACCGCAACGATCCGCCAACCCTCGTAGCGGATGGATCGTTCGTCGACCGTAACGGAACTGAACGCCTGCACCGAGCTCTTATCCTGAGTTAGATAATCCACGCTAGCCGACCGCAGGCCACAATGCTTCGGCCAGTGCCGAAGTGTGGGATCATGAATCTACGTCACGACCTTGGTCGGATCGTAGAAAAATCGCTCGCGGAATATCCTGTCGCCACGCCATTCCTGTAGCGCGACCTCGTCGAACCGGCGCAACTTGCCGGTCTTGTCGGTCATCTCGAAGATCCAGTGAATGGCGACGTGATCGCCTTCGACCACCGACGACATCGCCTTGGAATAGACGTGCGACATCAACGCCAGCACACCACGCTCGTGAGCGACCAGCAGGTCGCGACCGGCACGCGGTGGCGCCGCATTCTCCTGCATGCTGGAATCTTCGGTGTAATAGCGCTCGATCGCGCCGGCATGATCGCCGGATTCGACGAAAGCGATGAACTCATCGAGACGGGCTCGCGACGGCATCAAGACCTCCAACAGTTCAGGCAGGAAAAAGGCTGGCCAACTACATGCCGGAATCGGGAAATTCCGGAATCGGTTGCGATGCCGCCCGCCGCTTTGCCAACGAAGTCACCGCCAGTACCAGGAGTCCCAGCAAGACGGGCGGAAACACCACCATGTTGACCGCCGACCAGCCGAAATTGGCCAACAGCTGCCCCGAAGAGAACGAACCCAACGCCATCATCCCGAACACCAGAAAATCGTTGAAGGCCTGAACCTTGTTGCGCTCCTGCGGCCGGTGCGTCTCCAGCACCAGCGCCGAAGCGCCGACAAAGGCAAAATTCCAGCCGATGCCGAGCACGATCAGCGTGGCCCAGAAATGCATCGCCGTCATGCCGGACAGGCCGATCGTGGCGCCGACGGCTTCGAGCGACAGGCCGAGCGCGACAATCCTCGGCGCACCGAAGCGGGCGATAAGGGCTCCCGTGAAGAAGCTCGGGCCGTACATCGCAACGATGTGCCACTGGATGCCGAAATTCGAATCGCTGAGACTTAAGCCGCACATTTTCATCGCCAGCGGCGCCGACGTCATGACCAGATTCATCATCGGATAGGCGATGACGCCGCACAGTGCGGCTGCGATAAACCGCGGCTGCCGCGCGATCTCGAACAGCCGACGGCCGCCATGCAGATCTGCCGGTGCGGGCTTCGGCGCATCGACGCCGACGAGAACGGCCATCGCGATCAGCGCCACCATCGCCTGCACCATAAAACTGAAGGCGAACAAATAAGGCTGCCAGACATCCATCGTCCATTGCACGAGCTGCGGACCGAGCACGCCCGCGAACACGCCGCCGGCCATCACCCACGACACTGCTTTCGGTCGAAAGGCGGCGCTGGCGCCATCGGCGGCGGCGAAACGATAGGATTGCGACACCGCGCCATAGAGGCCGCCGAGGAACGTCGCACAGCAAAACAGCGGGAACGACGCATGGAGGATGGCGAAGGCCCCGAGCAGGCCGGTCAGCATGCCGCAGAAGGTGCCGATGATGAAAGCGACGCGGCGGCCATAGGCGCGCGAGATGGCGCCGGTCGGCAGCGTGCCGGCGGCGAGCCCAACCACATACATCGAGATCGGCACGGTCGCCAGCGAGACGTCCGGCGCCAGCAATGCCCCGACAATCGAGCCGGTCGCGAAAATGACGGCCGAGTTCGCGCCGGTCAGCGCCTGCGCCGCCGCCAGGCGCATGACATTGGATCGCGCGCGGGCGTCATCGGAAATCTCGTCGGCTGCCGTCATGTCGATCATCTGATATTTCCACCCACACGCGGCCAGGTTCAATCGACAAGTTCACTCGACAAGTACAGTCGAGGTGCCGTCGAGCCCGCACTATTCGTCTTACTATGAAGGGCGGTATCGGCCCAATCAACCGATGCAAACGGGCGCGCGCTATGCGTCGTTGCTTAGGTCGCTTTTGGGCGCCCGAACACCAATGTGAGATTATTGGACGGCATTTCGACAATCTCGACCAGCACCAGACCGGCCGCCGTCGCCAGTCTTTCCAACGCCTCGATATCGCGCACGCCCCATTCGGGATTGCCTTCGCGCAGGCTCGTGTCGAACACGGCATTGCTGATGGCGGTGTGCTTGCCGTCACGCTTGAACGGACCGTAGAGAAACAGCTGCCCGTCCGCCCGCAGGTAACGGCCGGCGCCGGCAAACAGCCCCTCGGCGACGCGCCACGGCGCGATATGGACGACGTTGGCGCAGAACACCGCCAGCAATTCGCCGGGGCCGCCGTCCTGCATCTCGGGACACCAGGCCGGATCGGACAAGTCGATCCGCAGCGGCAGGCGGATATTCGAAAGCTGCGCCTGCGCCCGCCACGCAACAATGCTTTTGAGATGCTGATCGTTAAGATCGCTCGGCCACCAGGTGATGTCAGGAATATGGCGGGCGAAATCCACCACATGCTGGCCGGTGCCGCTGCCGGCCTCCATCGCGTCCCCGGATTTTCCGGCAAGGAAGCGCTGCAACACCGCCCGGATCGCCTGGTGGTTGCGGTGAAATGCCGGTGCGTCGAGCCGGCCATCGGGCTCGACTGGCCGACCGTCCTTGCCGAATTCGACGACATATTCAGCCACGACATGCTCCCGGATTTGCTGGCGGGCCCCGGAAAGGTCGCCTCCCCGACGAGCCGTGTGCGTTGTCAGCCGATAGCGTATATGCTTTGACCACCCACATTCTAGGCCAATCATCGCTGGAAATGCACCTTGACCGACCATTCCTCGACGGCGCTGTTTCGGACGCTCGCTCTGGCGCTGATAACCGGTGCGGCTATGTCGATATCGACGGCCGGTGCGCAATCGGGCGCCGCCGAAGGTCAACGGCTGGCCTTCGATCGCGGCAAGGGCAATTGCCTGAGCTGTCACGAGATCAAGGGCGGCGATCTCCCCGGGACCATCGGGCCTGCGTTGAAAGACATCAAAAGCAGATATCCCGATCGTAACGATCTCGTCGCTATCCTCACCGATGAAACCAAACGCAATCCGCAAACCGCGATGCCGCCGTTTGGACGGAATCGCATTTTGACCGAGCCGGAGATCAACGCGATCGTGGATTTCCTGCAGACCTTATGACGACAGCAGCGTGATGATAGCGGCGCGCGCCGCGGGAGACTTGAGATGACGACCACTGACAACGGTTTCCCGGCGACGCGGCGCCTGATCCTGCAGGGTGCGGGCGTGGTGTTGCTGACAGGTCTCGGCATCCATTCGTTCAGCCCGGCTGCCGTCCTCGCCGCCGCCAACGACAAATATCCGGAAGACGCGTTCAAGCAGAAGGGTGCTGCGGACGCGATCAAATCGCTCTATGGCCGGGCCGCCGAACCCTCGGACAAGGTCAAGCTCGACGCGCCGGAAATCGCGGAAAACGGCGCGGTGGTTCCGATATCCGTCAGTACGACCCTGACTGAAGTGACCTCGATCTCATTTCTGGCCTCGGAAAACCCGAACGCGCTGGCGGCGGTATACCGGATTCCGCCGGGTACGCTGCCGAACGTGGCCAATCGCCTCAAAATGGCCAAAACCTGCAACGTGATCGTGATCGTGGAAGCGGGCGGCAAGCTTTATAGCGCCACCAAGGAAGTCAAGGTGACCGTCGGCGGCTGCGGCGGCTGACGCGCGATAGAAGGAGCATCCTGATGGCATCGACTATTCGCGTGCGGGCGATCTCGGGCGGAGAGACCACTGAAGTCCAGGTGCTGATCCAGCATCCGATGGATTCCGGCTTCGTCAAGGACGCCGGGGGCGAGATCATTCCGCCGCATTTCATCCAGGAACTGACCTTCGAATATGACGGCAGATACGTGTTCATTGCGGATTGGGGTGCTGCGGTCTCCAAGGATCCCTATGTCAAATTCAGCTTCAAGGGCGGCCGCAAGGGCGACGATTTGAAAATCAGCTGGGTCGACAACAAGGGCGAGACCGACACCACAACGGCGAAGATTCAGTGAAGGCGCCATTAGCGATCCATCTCGCCTCGGCCGCTCTCGCGCTGGCAGCCACAGCTTTTGCAGCCATGCCGTCTGCCGTCGCCGCCGACACGCCTGATCCGGTCGCCGACGCCAAAGCGTTCAGGAATTATTTCGTCACAAAATTTCCCAACGTTCCGCTCGACGATTTCGCCAACGGTCCGTACTCCCTGAATGAGGACATGCGCCGGCAATGGGAAGAGAAAGAGCAATTCCCGCCTTATGAGTTCTCGCTCGAGATGGGCAAGGAGATGTTCGCCAAGCCGTTCAAGAACGGCAAAAGTTATGGCGACTGTTTTCCAAACCAGGGCATCGGCATTCGTCAAAACTATCCTTATTTCGACCCTGGGGAAGGCAAGGTCATCACGCTCGAACTGGCGTTGAACCGATGCCGCGGGGCCAATGGCGAGCCGCCGCTCTCCTATGTGGAGGACGAGATGGCCGCACTGACCGCCTATATGGCGTTCACCTCCCGCGGCAAGCCATTCGATATCAAGATCCCCGACGACCCGCGCGCGCTCGAGGCCTACCAGAACGGCAAGCGCTACTTCTATACGCGGCGCGGCCAGCTCAATTTCTCCTGCGCCACCTGCCATGTGCAGAACCCCGGCGAGCGGATGCGCGCCGAAATCCTCGCGCCGGCGCTCGGGATTCTGAATGCGATGCCGATCTACCGTTCCGAATGGGGCGGCATGGGCACGATCAGCCGACGCATGATCACCTGCAACAGCCAGATACGCGGCGTGCCGCTTGAACCCCAGGCCGACGAATACCGCGATCTCGAATATTATCTGTCCTATGTCAGCAACGGACTGCCGATTGCCGGCCCGGGCGCGCGGCCATGAGCATGACAAGACCCAACACGCGGATAGTCTTGCTGGCCTTCGCGCTGACGACTATAGGCTCGACGTCGGCGATGGCTGCAAGTACCGAGACTGATTTCAAGGCCGCCTATGCGGCGGCCGAAGCCGCCAACAACGAAGCCGGC
Source organism: Bradyrhizobium sp. (assembly GCF_050014615.1). Classification (GTDB taxonomy): domain Bacteria; phylum Pseudomonadota; class Alphaproteobacteria; order Rhizobiales; family Xanthobacteraceae; genus Bradyrhizobium. The sequence goes on from NZ_JBEKCZ010000004.1 coordinate 47,746, forward strand.
CGCCTGCGCAATCAATGGACCGTGACGGCGGAGGCCCTGGCCGATGCCAAAAAAGCCGCCGAAAAAGGCGACTTCGACCACGCCATGGCTTCGGCCAGGGATGCCGAAGCGCTGGCCAAGGCCTCGATCTTCCAGGCGACAAGCGAAAAAGAAGCCTGGAAGAATCTCGAAATACGATAGGTCCGACATCGCATGACCATCCGCCGACGGGATTTGCTCAAACTCGCGGGCGCGGCCGCGCTCTCCGGCGGAGCATCGCGGCTCGCGCGCAGCGCCGACAGCACCGGCGTTTACGATCTCGAGCACTTCGGCAATGCGCGCATCCTGCATATCACCGACACGCACGCTCAATTGCTGCCGGGATATTTTCGCGAACCGAGCGTCAATCTCGGGCTCGGCGCGATGCGGGGACAGCCGCCGCATCTGGTCGGCCGCGCCTTTCTCGATCGATTCGGGATCAAGCCCGACAGCGCCGACGCCTATGCATTCACCTCGCTCGATTTCGAGAAATCCGCGGCTCGCTTCGGCAAGCTCGGCGGCTTCGCGCATCTGAAGACGCTGATCGATCGGCTGCGCAGTGACGCGGGGCCCGGTCGTTCGCTGCTGCTTGACGGCGGCGATCTGTGGCAGGGCACGGGCCTAACCAATACCCTGCAGGGCGCCGAGATGGTCGAGGCCGCCAACCTGCTTGGCATTGAGGCCATGACCGGCCACTGGGAATTCACCTATGGCGAAGAGGTTCTGCGCAGCAATCTCGAACGGTTCAAGGGCGAATTTCTGGCCCAGAATGTCTACCTCACCGAGGAAGCCGCGTTTAACGACGCCAGGGCATTCGACCCCGCGACAAAGCGGGTGTTCAAGCCGGCCACGATCAAGGAGATCGGCGGGCATCGTATCGCGGTGATCGGCCAGGCCTTTCCCTATGTTCCGATCGCGCATCCCAAGCGGTTCACACCGGACTGGACGTTTGGAATTCGCGACGAAGAATTGCAAGGACTGGTCGATGCGCTGCGCGACACCGACAAGGCCGACGCCGTGGTGCTGCTGTCGCATAACGGCATGGACGTCGATCTCAAGCTCGCCAGCCGCGTGCGCGGCATCGACGTCATTCTTGGCGGCCATACCCATGACGCCGTTCCGCAACCCGTTCCGGTAGCCAATGCCGGCGGCATCACACTCGTCACCAATGCCGGCTCGAACGGAAAATTCCTCGGCGTGCTCGATCTCGAACTCGCGCGCGGCCGGGTCAGCGACATCAGATACCGGCTGCTGCCGGTGTTCTCGGAACTGCTGAAGCCCGATGCGGCGATGCAGGCGCTGATCGATCAGACGCGCGCGCCCCATGCCTCCGCCTATGCCGACAAGATCGCAACCGCCGATCGCCTGCTCTATCGCCGCGGCAATTTCTTTGGCACCGTGGATCGATTGATCTGCGACGCGTTGCGCGCTCAATTCGACGCCGAGATTGCACTGTCGCCGGGCTTCCGCTGGGGCTCGACCGTTCTGCCGGGCCAACCCCTGACGATGGAAGACGTGCTGGCCGAGACTGCCATCAGCTATCCGCAAACCTACGCCCAGAGCATGACCGGCAGCCAGATCAAGGAGGCGCTCGAAGACGTCTGCGACAATCTCTTCAATCCCGACCCCTATCATCAGCAGGGCGGCGACATGGTCCGGGTCGGCGGCTTCACCTATACGTGTACGCCCGCGGAAAGCATCGGACGCCGGATCTCCGACCTGAAACTCGATAATGGCCGCGCGCTCGATGCCGGCAAAAGCTACCGGGTGGCCGGATGGGCTTCGGTCAATGAGCAGATGGGAGTACCGGTGTGGGATGTCCTGGCCAGGCATCTCGGCGCGGGCAAAATGCCGGATGCACGCGGTCCCGGCGTCACGCTGAGCGGCGTCGACGACAATCCGGGGATCGCCGGATGAGGCATTTGGCACCGCAACAAGCGCGCCGGAGTTATGTCCGGCTTTTTTGCGTGGTAGTATCGGGAATCAAATCGCAGGCGCACCAGCCATGATCTTTCGCCAGTTGTTCGACAGCGTATCGGGGACTTACAGCTATTTGCTGGCCAGCCGCGCCGGCGGCGAGGCACTGATCCTCGATCCGGTGCTGGAGAAGGTGGATCGCTACTGCCAGTTGCTGCGCGAGCTCGATCTCAGGCTGGTCAAGGCCGTCGATACGCATCTGCACGCCGACCATGTCACCGGGCTCGGCGAACTGCGCGACCGGACGCATTGCGTCACCATCATGGGCGAGCAGAGCAAGGCCGACGTGGTTGCGATGCGGGTCGCCGACGGCGACAAGGTCATGATCGAGGGCCTCGGCCTCGACGTCATGTATACGCCGGGCCATACTGACGATTCTTACAGTTACCTAATGGGCGATCGCGTGTTCACCGGCGATACGCTCCTGATCCGCGGCACCGGCCGCACCGATTTCCAGAACGGCAGCGCCCGGGCGCAGTACGATTCCATCTTCGGCCGGCTGCTCAAATTGCCCGATGAGACGATGGTATTTCCCGCCCACGACTACAAGGGCGATACCGTCTCCACCATCGGCGAGGAGAAACGCTACAATCCGCGGCTGCAGGTGCGCTCGGTCGATGAATATGTCGAGCTGATGAATAATCTGAAACTACCAAATCCCCAGATGATGGATGTCGCGGTGCCGGCCAACATGCAGGTCGGCCTGCATCAGGACGACCTCGCCCGACAGGGCCAGGCATTAAGCGCCCGCGATGCCATCGAAAGCCTCGGCCGTCCCGATATCCTTCTGGTGGACCTTCGTGAAAGCAGCGAACGCGCCAAGCATGGCACGCTGTCGGGCGCGCTTCACGCGCCGTATCCCGGAATCAGCGAAAGCCTGCGATCCGGCGGGATGTTGCGCGAAGTCGCCGCGGCGACCGGTCGGCGCATCGTGTTTTTCTGTGCCTTCGGCGAACGCTCGGCGATGGCGGTGACCGCCGCCAAAGCGGCGGGCCTCACCAACACTGCGCACATCGCCGGCGGCATCGACGCCTGGAAGAAGGCTGGCGGCCCGGTGCAGACGGGTTGAGTACGCGGGCACGCTAGATCTGCGCCCAGGGCACGATCACGGTCTCGCGCTGATATTCCGCGCGATAGGCGCTGACCCGGAACACATCCGCCATCACCCGTTCCGACAGGGCTTCGGCGGGAGCGCCTTGCGACACCAGGCGGCCGTCCGAGAGCACCAGCACCCTGTCCGCAAATCGTGCGGCGAGCCCGAGATCATGCGTCACCACGATCACCAATGTGCCTTTGTCGGCAGCCGCGCGCAGGCTCTTCATCACGTCGATCTGGTGACGCGGATCGAGCGAGGATGTCGGCTCATCCGCCAGGATCACCGGCGCCTCGATGGCGAACACGCGCGCCAGCGCGACGCGGCTGCGCTCGCCGCCGGACAATTCCGTCACGCGACGCTCGCCGAATGCGACGACATCGGCGACCTGCATCGCCCGCCATACAGCTTCGGAATCTCTCGGCGTCAATCGCGCGGGGTCGGTCGCGCCATGCGGATAGCGGCCGAGCGCCACGATATCCCGCGCCGGCAGCGGCCAGTGCACGATGTGGCCCTGCGCCAGATAGGCGAATCGCCGCGCGCGCTCGCGTAGCGGCAACGACGACAGCGCGTCGCCGCCGACGTGGACGGCGCCGCTGGAAGGCACCAGTCCGGCCAAAGCGCGCAGCAGCGTCGTCTTGCCGGCGCCGTTCGGCCCCACCAGCGCAACTAGATGGCCTGACACCAGTGAAAGGGAAATATCGTTCAGCACAGCGCGGCCGGCCAGCGTCACGCCCAGGGCTTGCGCGGTGAGAAAGGAAGACGCGGTCATGCGACGCCTCCGGCGAGCGCGCGCCGTTCGCGCATGATGAGATAGAGGAAGAACGGCACCCCGATGATCGAGGTCAGCACGCCGACCTTGATGTCGCTGGTCGATGGAATGATGCGCACCGCGATATCAGCCGCCAGCAGCAGTGCCGCGCCGGTGAGCGCGCTCGGAAACAATAGCCGCGCCGGATCGTGACCGATCAGCGGCCGCATCAAATGCGGTGCGACCAGGCCGATAAAACCGATGGTGCCCGACACCGCCACCGCGCCGCCAACGCCGAGCGCGACGCCCGCAATCACCAGGAGCCGCAGCCGGTCGACATCGACGCCGAGGCTTTGCGCCGTCTCCTCGCCGAGGCTGAGCGCGCGGAAGGCGTTGCGCTGGTTGAACAGGATGATCGCGCCCGCGACAATGAACGGCAGCGCCAGCACGACGTGACGAAAACTGCGATCCTCCAGCGAGCCGAGCAGCCAGAACGCGATCTCGAGCACCACGAAGGGATTGCTCGACAGATTCATCACCAGCGCGGTCGCGGCACCAGCGAGGCTGGATATGGCAAGGCCGGCCAGAATGAGAATCAATAGCCCGGCGTTGCGGCCCGCGATCGCCAGCAGCACGAATACCGAGACGAACGCGGCAGCGATTGCCGCCACCGGAAGCGCGTAGGACCGAACATCGGCCAGACCCAACGCGATCACCAGCACCGCGCCGAAGGCGGCCGATTGCGGCGCGCCGAACAGCGAAGGCGACGCCAGTGGATTGCGCAGCAAACCCTGCAGCGCGGCGCCGGAGAGGCCGAGTATGGCGCCAATCGCGCATCCCAGAATCGTGCGGGGCAGCCGGATTTCCCTGGTGATCACCTGCTGCACGTCGCTGCCGCCACCGAACAGGGCATCGATCACCGTCAGCGGCGACAATCGCACCGGTCCCACTCCGAGCGAGACCAGGGCCAGCAGCACGACAAGCCCAACAAGTGCGCCGATCACCCCGGCGCGTCGGCGCACCGTGACATCAGCCGTCACCATGACGTTCTGGGCACTCATCGATCGTCCTCAGCTTGAGCCGGCGCCAACCCGCGATTCAGCCCGCAACAGAACTCATGCGACGAAAAAGGCGCACCGGTCCAGTCAGGATTACACCTCCGCAGGCAGCGCCCCGCGCCCGGCTGTCGGGCATGGGACCGGCGCCAAGCCAGCGACGAAGGCTTCTTCACCAAGATCGCCGATTTGACCCGAAAAATGCCGTTTTACGGCCTATCGGGCGCTAAAGATGCCCCTTTCGCAGCGCAATGCATGATAGGATTGTGTCAAAGATCATCGCACGACGGTGCGCGCCGTGAATTTGAGGCCTACGATGAATGACGAACCGAAAAGTGCTGCCGAACTGAAAGAGATCAGGCTGAATCGGAAGCTCGCCCAGGATGCCGAAGGCATCAAGGCCATGGCCGATATCGCGGCTGCCGATATCGCGATCCGAAAGCGGACGGCGGATCTGCGTGCGATCCGATTGGCGAAAGAAGCCGCCGACCGCGCCAAGCCGGCAGAACCCAAAACCAAGTCCAAGAAGAAGAAAACAGTTTAAATGACAAAAGAAGATCGCAACCGCGCCGATGCGCGTTTCAACAAGGCTGCCCATGCGGCGCACGAAGCCAAAAATGGCAAGACCGAGCGCGACGCCGCGTTGAAGGCCGTGACCGACAACATGGCGAAGCTCAAAGCATTGCGGCTGGCCCGCGAGGCCGCCGAACCCCCTCGCCCGGCCACAGCGACCAAAAAGGCGCGCGCCAAGTCGAAGACGTCAGGAGAAAAGAGCCCGGCGCTGTCTGATTGGCTGGCGGGACAGCAAAGCGGCGGGCGCCGCACTTAAGGCCGGTATCACACCGGCGCGGGCCATTCGACCATTGATCGGGTCTTGGTCGCAGCGTCGTAGACCTGCACCTGAAGCATCTGGAATTGATTCTTCAACGCCATGCCCGCCTCTTCGGCGGCTTCAACCGTCTCGTGGTGCGATTTGAAGTGTCCATCCACCACCAGCGAGTAGCCGTCGGTCGGCGCCTTGTCGGCGCGAATGATTTTGCGCGGTTGCTGTTCTTCTGCTTCGATCTTCGGCTTCTTCATGCGAGGCTCCCAGATGATGATCCGGTCAAGCCGGATCTCATCTGTTTGTTGTGAACATGATCTTTGGGCAAACGCTTTCGTTGAAAACCGGTTCCCGTTTTCCAGATCATGCCCTTTGTGGCGAGCATGATTTTTTCGGAAAACCGGCACCCACTTTTCCGGATCATGCTCTGGTTGCGCCTCCCTTTACACCGAATGTCGGAAAAAGGCAGGAAAGATTGTCGGATTGCCGCTAAGATTGCAGCTAATATGCCGCACCAGCAGCGGTGAGATTGAGGTCGCGGACGTGACCGGGTGGTCGGGCAAGACACCGATCCACCCGACCGGAGGGAGTGACATGGGTGGAACCGGCAAAAACAACGAGCTTCCCAGAAACGCACCCTCCAAGAAGGACGACCGCGAATCAAAGAAATCGTCGCCTGCAACCACCGAAGACGACGACGGCGAAGATGGCGACATCGCCACCCCGAAGCGCGATCGCTACGGCGACGATGATCAGCCACTTTGAGAGCTTGAAATATCCTGCGTCTCGCTCGCGGGAGCCCATCACTCTCGATCTGCACCCTCGATCCGCCAGATGCTTTCTTTGGTTGGTTTGATGTCCCGCGGCGGCCACGTTTTTGAGGGCTGCCATGCAGCCATATTCATAGACAAATAACCGGCCTGGCCGATAGTTTCCGCGCCGAAACCGGGTCTGAATCGGAAATGGTCGACATTCTCGCCGCATCGCAACAAGCCGCATCGCAACAAGTCAAGTCTAACGAAAAGACTGACGAATCGCTGCGCACCCTGGCCGCGATTTCGACGGCGCATTGGGTCAGCCATTTCCATATCTTCGTGCTTCCGATGCTGTTCCCGTTTTTGAAAGTACAGCTCGGCGTCGGCTACATCGAACTCGGCTTTGCGCTGACCGTCTTCGCCGTGACATCCGGCCTGACACAAGCGCCGATCGGCTATCTGGCCGATCGTATCGGCGCCCGCAAAATCCTGTTGATGGGCCTCACACTGGGCGGCTTCGCGCTGATCATGCTCGGCCTGCATCTGAGCTATCCCTGGCTGATCGCCAGCGCCGTACTGCTGGGGCTTGCCAACAGCGTTTATCATCCGGCCGATTATGCAATCCTTTCGGCCCACATGAATGAGGCGCGCATGGGCCGCGCCTTTTCGATCCATACCTTCGCCGGTTTTCTCGGTGGCGCGGTCGCGCCCGCCATCGTGGCAGCCTTGGTGGCAATGGTCGGAGGCCATGGCACGCTGATCGCAGCCGGCGCGGTGGGCCCGATTGTCGCGCTGGCGTTACTCGTCGTCGGCATTCCCGATGCGAGTGCCGCGGACCGCCAGAATTCGGGCGAAGAAACCCCGCAGCAAAAGGTCGTCACGCCTGCCCTCATCGTGCTGACGATCTTTTTCATGCTGCTCAGCCTGTCCAATGCCGGCATCGGCAATTTCGGCGTTGTTGCGCTGATCAGCGGCTATGGCGCGTCATTCTCAAGCGCCAATATCGCGCTGACGGCGTTTCTCGGCGCCAGCGCCATTGGCGTGCTGGCGGGCGGCTTTCTCGCCGACCACACGAGGCGCCACGGGCAGGTGGCCGCCGCCTGCTTTGCGATCAATGCAGCGATCGTATTCATGATCGCGACGATCAATTTGCCGTCGCCGCTACTGATGGCCGCGATGGCGTCAGCGGGTTTCCTCGGCGGCGTGATAGCCCCCTCGCGCGATATGCTGGTGCGCAACGCAGCGCCACCGGGCGCGGCCGGCCGGGCTTTCGGGATTGTCTCCACCGGCTTCAATATCGGCGGCATCATCAGCCCGTTGCTGTTTGGCTGGATCATGGACCAGAATTTGCCGCATTGGGTGTTCGGCGCGTCGGTCGTGTTCATGATCCTGACGGTGTTACTCGCCCTTGTCACCGAGCGGGGTCCACACGACAGTTCGGCCACCCCTGACGCAAGATCCCGGAGCCTGATTCCGGACAGTCAGTAAAGACCCGGTCGTCGGGTCCGGGATCGTCAGGCGAATTTCGGCTGAGGAGCTTCGCCCGCCAAGCGCGCGCGCTCGGTATCGGGCCAGAGCAGCAGCAGGCCGAGCAGGCCGGACACGATCAAAATGACGGCGTTGATGCTGAAACCGGTCATGAAGCCATCCAGTATTCCTGCTGCGCGCTGGATTACGCCGCCCATCACCGACGGGGCCAAAATGCCGGCGAGTGTGTAGATCGCGCCATAGATCGCGATCACGGCACCGCGCTGGGACACCGGCGTGAATTCCCCAAGCATCGGCGCACAGACCACATAGATCGATCCGCAAAGCCCGGAGCCGATCACCAACAAGGCGATCTGGAGTCCCGCACCCTCGATATACGGAATAGCCGCGAAGAAGAGCCCCGCGATGATCAACGGGACTGCGCCAAGCACACCACGCGCACCGCGGGTGGAAATGCCGCGCGCCATCAGTACCTGCGAAACCCATCCCGTCAGCAGCAACATAACGGCACCGGACACCCATGGCAGGATCGAGATCCATCCCGCATCCGTTTGCGAGAAGCCTAGTCCCTTCACGACGAACGGCGTGAACCAGGTGAGACCCAGCGACAGCGCCCAATAGGCGCCGAAGGTCGCGGCACAGCAGCCGATAAAGGTCCGCGTGGTCAGAAGCCGGAAGTAGGGGATGCGGGGATCAGCCGCCGCCATCGTCGCGGTTTGAACCAGCGGCCCCTCCTTGCCCAGGATCAACCACGCCACCACCCACATCAGCCCGGCGACGCCGAGCGCGCCGAATGCATAGTGCCAGTTGTAATTGACGATCACCCAGTTCAGCGCCGGCACCGCGAGGATTACGCCAAACGCCGAACCCTGCGACAGCACCGCGGTGGGGAGGGTTCGCTTCTCGTCGGGAAACCATTTGTAGACCGCATGCACCGCCACCGCACCCGCCGGGCCCTCACCGGCGCCAAGGATCACACGGCAGATCAGCAACGTGCTGAAGCTGACCGTGCCCAGCATCGGAAACTGTGCCAGCGCCCATACCGTCGCCAGCACGGCAAGAACCCATCGGGTGTCGATGCGATTGACGATAAATCCGACGACGATGGCCGTGATCGAAAACAGAAAGAAGAACGACGAGCCGAGCAGACCGAATTGCTCCGGTTCGAGTTTGAGCTCGGTCATGATCGGCACGCCGGCCAGACCGACCACGATCTTGTCGGCAAAATTCACCAGCATGAAAAGAAACAGCAGAAACGTGATCTTCCAGCCGCCTTTGGGCGTCGGTTGCACGATCATGATCGTTCCTTCATTATCGCTTTGCCGGCCCTGCTCGAGAGAGCCCAACCCGATGCTACCCAAGGCCTGTCAGCCGGTGCAACGGGGCATTTTGGCTCACTCTGATTGCGCTGCAACAGCCGCCTCCTCGTTGGACGCTGCCTGACGCTGTTTCACCGGCGAATTGCAACCGGATCACGATCGCGTCGCCGTCGATTGAGACCGTGATCTATGGCCATGGTCTTGGTATGTTGCGTGGCCATCAGGGGGTTTTCATGGTCACACGCTTCGCATGACAATCGGAAACCAGATCGTGCTGAGCGTTCGCAATCTGACCAAGGCCTATCGCTCCGCCGGAGAGCAAATCACGGTGCTGCGCGGAGTGAACCTCCGCGTCGCGGCAGGCGAGCGCGTCGCGCTGACAGGCGAGTCCGGCAGCGGCAAGAGCACACTGCTGCATCTGATCGCGGGCCTCGATCGGGCCGACGGCGGCGAGATCACGCTCGCCGACATCCCTGTGTCGGATCTCACGGATGCCGGCCGGGCGGCGATGCGGCGCGATCGGCTGGGCCTGGTATTTCAACAATTCAATCTGATCCCGAGCCTGAATGTCCGCGACAACCTCGTGTTTCAGTCTCGCATCGCCGGCCGCCACGATGCGGCCTGGCATGCGGAACTGGTGGAAAGGCTCGGTCTCGGCGGCCTTCTGAACCGTTATCCCGAACAATTATCGGGCGGCCAGCAGCAGCGGGTCGCGATCGGCCGCGCGCTGGCGATAAAGCCGGTGCTGCTGCTCGCCGACGAGCCCACGGGCAATCTCGACGAGGCGACCGCCGATGACGTTCTCGCGCTGGCGCGCGACCTGGTGACGCGAACCGGCTGTGGCTTTCTGATGGTGACCCATAGCGCGCGGCTGGCCGCCACGCTCGACCGGCACATCCATCTCAGCGCGGGACTGATCGCATGACCCGCAGCCTGTGGATTCTCGCGGTTCTGCTAAGCCACTGGCGGCGGCATCCGATGCAGCTCGCAACGTTGCTGATCGGACTGATTTCCGCGACCGCGCTGTGGAGCGGGGTGCAGGCGCTGAACCAACAGGCCCGCAGCAGTTACGACCGCGCGGCCGCCGCTTTCGGCGGCGCCCGAACCGCTGTCCTCGTTGGCCGCAACGGCGCGACTTTCTCACAGCAACTCTTTGTCGATCTGCGTCGCGCCGGATGGCCGGTGTCTCCGGTTCTCGAAGGCCGCGTTCAGATCGGCGGGCGGTCGTTACGCTTGCTCGGAATCGAACCCGTCACGCTGCCGGCGGAAGTCGGGAATGCACCGGCGATCGGAAGAGCAGGCCTGCAATCATTCGTCACGCCGCCAGGAGAGATGCTGGTGTCGCCCGAAACGCTGTCCAGCCTTGGTATTCCGGAAGGCACCTCGCCGCAGGCGGGCGGCGGCACCTCGCTGCCGCCGCTGCGCGCACAGGCGCAACTCGTGCCGGACGTGCTGGTAGTCGATATCGGCATTGCGCAGCGGCTTCTCAAAATGCCCGATCAGGTTTCGCGGCTGGTAATCGGCAAGGCCGGAGGCGAACGCGCACCGCTTGAAAGTGTCACCGGTGGCAAGCTCCGCCTGGTTGCGCCGGATGCGGAGAGCGATCTCGAACGCCTCACCGACAGTTTTCATCTGAACCTGACCGCGTTCGGGCTGTTGTCATTTTTCGTCGGACTGTTCATCGTCAACTCGGCGATAGGCCTTGCCTTCGAACAACGTTTGCCGATGCTGCGAACCTTGCGCGCCTGCGGGGTATCCGCGCGCCTGCTGAACACGGTGTTGCTGATCGAACTGGTATCGCTGGCGCTGGTTGCGGGCGTGGCCGGCCTGGTCTGCGGCTACCTGATCGCGGCGGCGCTGCTGCCGGATGTCGCGGCCTCGCTGCGTGGACTGTATGGCGCGCAGATTCCAGGTCAGTTGACGCTCAAGCCGGAATGGTGGGTCGCCGGCCTCACCATCAGCGTGCTCGGCGCGCTGGCGGCCGCGACCACGAGTCTGATGAAAGCGATCCGCCTGCCGGTGCTGGCGGCCGCGCAGCCCCATGCCTGGCAACAGGCGCAGCACAGATGGCTGATGATCCAGAGCACGGTCGCGCTCGCCGTGTTCGCCACCGCAGCAGGCCTGTTGTGGTACGGCGATTCGCTGCTCTCGGGATTTGCGGTGCTCGCAGGCCTGTTGCTTGGCGCAGCTCTGGGATTGCCGGCGGTCCTGGAACTGGTGCTTTCGCTGGGCCAGCGGCGTGCGCATCACGCGCTCGCCGTATGGTTCTGGGCCGACAGCCGCCAGCAGCTTTCCGGTCTGTCGCTGGCATTAATGGCGCTGTTGCTCGCGCTTGCGGTCAATGTCGGCGTCGGTACCATGGTCGAAACCTTCAGCCGAACCTTTATCAGTTGGCTCGACGGGCGGCTGGCAGCGGACGTCTACATCAATGCATCCGACGATGGACAGGCCACCGCCATCAAAGCGTGGCTCCATGAGCGCCCCGAAGTCGAGGCGATCCTGCCCGGCGGCCGGGCCGATACGCAAATCGATGGCGCCCCGGTTGAGATTCTCGGTCTCGCCGATCACGCTACCTATCGCGATCGCTGGCCGTTGCTGCAGTCAGCCGAAAAGGCCTGGATTCGCCTGCGCGCCGGCGATACCGGCTTCATCAGTGAACAATTGGCGCGGCGTATGAAGCTCTCGATTGGAGATCAGATCGAGGTCGCTGCGCCAGGCGGCAACTGGACGCTTGAAGTGGTCGGCATCTACGCGGATTACGGCAACCCGAAGGGCCAGATCGCCGTCAATTTCGCGGCGCTGACCCGCCACTTTCCCGGCATTCCGCTGACGCGAATGGGCCTGCGCGTCGCACCAGCAGCGGTACCGGCGCTGATAACGGCGCTGCAGGAAAAATTTGCATTGGACGGCCGCAATCTGGTGGATCAGGCAACGCTGAAGGCCGAGTCGACGCGCATCTTCAACCGGACCTTCGCCGTGACCGCGGCGCTGAACGCCTTCACGCTCGGCGTCGCCGGCATCGCCTTGCTGACCAGCCTGTTGACCCTGAGCAATTCCCGCCTGCCGCAGCTCGCGCCGCTATGGGCCATCGGCATCACGCGACGACGGCTTGCCACGATCGAACTCCTGAAGACCCTGTCGGTGGCGCTGATCACAACCCTGCTCGCGCTGCCGCTAGGCCTCTTGGTCGCGTGGTGCCTGATCGCGGTTGTGAACGTGAAGGCGTTCGGCTGGCGGCTGCCGTTTCACGTCTTCCCGCTGCAACTATTCGAACTTCTCGGCGTGGCGATGGCGGCCGCGCTGGTCGCCGCACTGCTTCCCGTGCTCAAGCTGGCGCGCATGCAGCCGGCGACCCTGGTCAAGATTTTTGCCGATGAACGATAGACTCCCGATATCCCGCCGCGCCTTGGCGGGCGGCGCGCTGGCTCTCGCACTCGGCCGCAGGACGGCGCTCGCGCAGGGCTTTGCCGGACTTGGCATCAGCGGAAGCGGATTCGCCGCTGTCGTTCCCGGCAAGACCTTTGCCTATCCCGCAGACCACGGCCCGCATCCGCAGTTCCGGATCGAGTGGTGGTATGTGACGGCAAATCTAACGGATTCAGCCGGTACAGCCTACGGCGTGCAATGGACCTTGTTTCGTCAGGCGATGGAGCCAGGTGCGCAGCAGGAAGGATGGGCCAATCAACAAATCTGGATGGGCCACGCCGCCGTGACCCGCGCGGACACCCACCGATACAGCGAAACATTCGCCCGCGGCGGCGTCGGCCAGGCCGGCGTCGAGGCAAAACCATTTTCCGCCTGGATCGATTCCTGGGAAATGCGCGGATCGGATCAGATGCACGACAACACGCTCGCGCCGCTTGAACTCAAGGCCTCCGGTGCGGATTTCGTTTACGCGCTGCGGCTCGACACGGATCGTGCGCTGGTTCTGCAGGGCGATGCCGGCTACAGCCGGAAATCGGAGCGTGGGCAGGCTTCGTATTATTTCAGCCAGCCTTATTTTGAGGTGACCGGCCGCATCACCATCGATCAGCGGTCCGCGGAGGTGACCGGAAAGGCCTGGATGGATCGGGAATGGAGCAGCCAGCCGCTGGCGGCGGATCAAACCGGATGGGACTGGTTCTCACTGCACCTGGACTCCGGCGAGAAGCTGATGTTGTTTCGGCTGCGTCAAACCGACGACAATACCTACTGTTCCGGCAACTGGATTTCGCGCGACGGCAAGACCGGACAGATCCCGTCCGCTGACATCCATATGACGCCGAAAGCCCTGACCGAGATCGAAGGACGCAAGCTTCCGGTCACATGGGACATTGCGATTCCATCGCTCGCGTTGGCGGTCGAGTGTATTCCGCTGAATGCCAGGAGCTGGATGGGAACGAGCTTTCCCTATTGGGAAGGGCCGATCAGCTTTCGGGGCAGCCACACCGGGATAGGATATCTTGAAATGACCGGCTATTGAGACTACGCACGGCGTCATTCGGGGGTTGATACCCCCGCGTCGCCCGGAATGATGTTTTCACAATCGTCTTCAAAAGGATTCTGCGATGTTTCATTTCACGGCGCTCGTCACCTGCCTGTCGATCCTGTGCTACCTCTATACCAGCATTCTGGTGTCGAGGGCACGCACGGCCTTCGGCATCAAGGCGCCAGCTGTGTCCGGCAATCCGGACTTCGAGCGGGCATTCCGCGTGCAGATGAACACGCTGGAATGGATGCCGATTTTCCTACCCTCGCTCTGGCTGTTTGCGTTCTATATCAACGATGCGCTGGCGGCTGCATTGGGTGTTGTCTGGATCGTCGGCCGCGTCCTTTACATGACCGGCTATTCGCAGGCCGCAGCCAAACGCGGGTTGGGCTTCGGGATTCAGGCCGGCGCCGCCATCCTGCTTTGGCTCGGCGCGCTCGGCGCTGTTATCTGGCACCTGATTCATGCCTGAAAATTGGCCCGCTTGATTCGACGATCTGTATCTACCTGTTGCAGCGGACGAAAAACCTGCAATGAACAAACCCACGGCCGCTATTTGACTTCGGGCCGATCCCAAGTTTAACTATCGGCCATGGCGGTGGAGCGGCACTGCCTAATTTTATGACGTTAGCTTTGGGGTGCTTGCCGCACGCGAGAGCTGCAGCGAGCACATCATAATGAATTCTTATTTCAAGCGTCAGCTTGCGGTTTACGTG